>JAUNMP010000093.1 GCA_030537465.1 bacterium | reverse complement strand
CGGCGGCCTTCGATTCATTTTCGCATAACCCTACAGGGTTGGGAAAGTTCTATTCTATCAAAAACGGGCAAGAGGTGGCAATAACCAAATATTACACCTGGGAAGGTCCCACGCAATCATGGCTGGAGATTCACGCAATGTAGACGCGACAGCCCGTCGCGTCAGATTCCACGACAGAATCGAATGAGAGGGTCACAACGGGAGGCCCACGTGGCCGCCATCGGCAACGACACGCCCGCAGGGGGCCATTACCAGGGCGTCTTCGGATCTAGCGCTTCTAGCTGTTCTTGAAGTTCTAGAGATGCTAGAGAAGCTAGAAGCGCGCCCCCAAGGGGACTGCCCCCCCGGCCCCCCTTCCTGAAAGCTCCAAGCTAGAAGTTAGAAGCTCTCTACGGCCTCTCGACGGGCACCTTGTAGGCGCGCGCCGACTTCAAATCCGGGAACGCCATAATTCTGCCACAGTCGGTGCGCGAGAGACAACCGGCAAATGGCAAACGCGCCAACCACCCGCAGGCGATTGGCGCGTTTAGTTCGTACTCGACTTCCGCCGATTACTTCTTCGTGAAGGCGAGCTTCACCGCGACGTCGGCCGACTGGTCGGCGGAGACGGTGACCGCGAGGAGTCCCGGGGCCTTCGTCTTCACGTCGGCCGTGCCCTTCGACGCCGTGGCGGACGCATAGGCGTAGCCGACCGGCACGCGCACCAGGTAGGTGAACGGGAAGCCGCCGATCGCCTTGACGTTCATCGTGTAGACGTTCGCCTGCGCATCCCACTTCAGGTCGTTGAGCTCGACCGCGCCCTGCGTGATGTGGCGGTCGTCGCCGATGAACTGCGGATGGTCCGTCGCCTCGCGGATCGCATAGAGGCGCACCGAGCGCATCGGGACCTCCTCCGCGACGAGCGCATCCTTGACTTCGCCCACATACGCCTGCTTCCAGAACTCGTAGGCGACGTAGGATTTCTCCGGATCGAGGCCGAGCGAGGCGAGCGGCACGTCGAAGTTCTTCGGCGCGTCGGAGAAGTTGAAGAGCGCCACCACGCGCCAGGTGTCGAACGGACGCGTCACCGCGAGATTCCACACCGGCAGCATCGCCGACGCTGCATAGGGATAGAGGTTCTGCGGATGGATGTCCGCAACCGGCAGCACCTGCTGGATCATCTTCATGCGATCGGCGCGGAGGCAGCCGAGCTTGTCGCCCGAGAACATCAGCTGGCCCGGCAGACCGACGATCGTCGCCATCACCTCGGCCTCGTGCGTCTCGAGGGCGTAGCCGACCATGAGCGTATCGGGGTCGGTGTAGAACATGAGGTTGTTCACGAAGATCTGCGTGAACGTGCACTCGGCCTGATGGAGGACGTTCTGCCACTTGACCGGCATCTGCGCGAAGTTGGAGTTGCCCAGCGGGTTGTAGTTCTCGCCCATGCCACGGTAGCAGCCGACGACGTCGGACCCCAGACGCGAGGCGTCGAGATACTGGGCCTCCGTGCCCGTGTAGTCGCCCATGCAGCCGAGGAAGAGCGAGTCGCCGATGCCCTCGCGAAGCGCCTTGACCGAGTTGTCGAACCACTTCGCATCAGCGGGATTCGCCGCGCAGGCGCGGATGTCGGGACGCTCGAACTTGCGGGGCGTGTTGGCCATGCCGTCGAACTTGAAGAACTCGTAGCCCCACTCCTCCTTCGCCTGGCGCGCGAGCTTCGTGATGAGCGCGAGCGCCTCGGGCTTCGTGGTGTCGAGCATGTACTTGCCGGCCCAGTTGTTGATCGGATTGCCGTTCTTGTCGTGGATGTAGAGATCCTTGTGCGCTTCGTAGAACGCCTTGTCGCCCTCGCCGTAGAGCGACATCCAGATGCCGGGCTTGAAGCCGAGCTTGCGGATTTCGTCCGCGAGCCACTTCATGCCCTCCGGGAACTGCTTTGGATAGCAGCGGTTCGCGTGGTGGTTGAACTCCGAGACGGGCAGCCAGAGCGAGTTGTCCTGCCAGGACTCGATCGACCAGATGTCGCACCCGAACGGCAGGAGGTACTTCGCGCCGATGCGCGCTTCGGCCAGGTTTTCGGCGGAGCCGGCCTTGTCGAAGTAGATGTTCCAGCTCATCCAGCCGGTCGGTGCCTTCGGGCAGCGCTTGCGGTCGATCGGATGGTAACCCGGCGCCCAGCGGTTCTTGAAGTAGGCACCGTCGGCGTCAATCGTCACGGACTGGTTCGCCGGCTCGTCGATGTCCGCCTCGAGATGGACGCCGTACTGACCGTCCTTAAGCGTCGTCACGCGCGTCGCGAGCGACGAGAAGCGCAGCGCGAGATCCTCCTCGCGGGCGAAGATCGAATCGTTGAGCGGGGAGTCGCCGGCGCCGTCGGCGAAGTTCAGCACCTGCTCGCCCTTCGCGGGGAAGGTGCGGCACGGGAAGGACTCGGCGCGGAAGCTCGCCGTGGCGTCATAGGTCAAATGCCCCGGGAAGAAGTTCGCGCCCGCACGGTGGAACACCTCCATCGTCACGCGGTCGCCCTCGCCGCGGAAGGAGACGTAGCCAAGCACGGTGTTGCCCGGATTCGCAAGCGCGAGACGGCCCTGCGCCGCATCGCGGGAAGCCACGACCTTCCACGCGCTGCTGCGGCTCTTGAATGCGGCTTTGCCTTCAAGCTTTACCTTGCGCGCGGCGTTCTCGAAGACGAGTCCGCTCGTGCCCTCGTCAAAGGAGATCTTCCAGTTGCCCACGGTCTTGAGTTCGGCGGCAAGGGACGTGGACGAAGCAAACAGCATCGCCAGGAGTCCCCCGGCGAAGCCCAACGACATCTTTTCGATTTTCATGGCCGTATGATACCAAAAGCCCCCAAGCGGACGCAAGGGGGGAGGGATTCAACTCACGGGCGGGGAAACCTCATTATCCGCTAGCGACGCCAGACAAAGTCCCCTGGGGGAACAACCTTGCCCTTCTCGTCCGTCCAGGGGGATTCCGAGAAATTGACCGTCACGATGACACCGTTTGCGAAGACTGTTCGCTGAACCTGCCGATCAGGCGTAAGGATCTGGTGGTCGACCATTTCGCTGCCGCCACAAGCGCGCACGACGGGGCACACCCGTTTGTACGACCGAACGATGCCCTCGCGGAATTTCGGCCACTGTTCCTTCGTGTAGAGGAAGAGCGGCGCCGTGCCGTACAGCACATTGAAGAGATCTCGCTTCGACCACTGGCCGGGGATCTTGAGATTGCCGTCCCCCCAGTACCAGTAGGCCGAGGCGCAGTCGTGGAAGACGAGTTCCCAGAGCGGCAGGCGATAAACGGGATTGACGGCGTACTTCGCGCAGGCCTCCGGAAGGTCGTTCGTCCAGGTAACCGCCATGTCGCGTCCGGCGCGCGGCACACCACTGCCGGAGATCGACATCATGCCCTCATAGTAGTCGCAGACGGGAACCGTGGACGCCGATCCGCGCTCACTGCCCGTGACGAGACCGAACTCGTCCTGGAGTGTCCGCATCATCTGCAGACGCCAGAGGCGCGATTCGCGGCGGTTCATCGGGTGCGCCGGGGCCCGGCACTCCTTCCAGGCTTCGGAGAAGGACGTATCCATGAAGCGCGCGTTGTAGGGCTTCGTCTTCAACTCCTCCGCCGCATAGTCACGCTCATAGAAGACCGCACGGGCGTCGCAGAGCGTCGCGCAGTGCTCCATCACGACGTTTGTCCCCTCCTTGATCTCGATGCCCCAGGCGCGTCGCCAGGAGTTCGAAGTCTCGCCAGTCCACATGCAGTCCTGCGGGAAGGACTCCTGCCATTTTCCCTTCACGCCCGGTTTCCCCATCCGTTCCATCAGCCGCGGATGGAAGACGTCCTGCACGTTGTCGTAACGCCCCACGAGAATGTCCTTCTGTCCGGCCAGGTAGCTCACGGCCGCGGCGTCTCCACCCGCGCTCCAGAGGAACCGGTCGACGCCAAGCGCCTGCAGTTCCTTAGCATGCGCGAGCTTGTCCCGGTCGGGCATGAACGGCCACATGTTCGGGGCGCCGTAGAGGCGCGTGACGTGCGGACGCGCCAGCGCCTTCTCCGCGAAAGTCTTCACCCACCCCTTCCGCTTCGCCCAGGCGCGGAACATCTTCGCGAGGGCGACGGGGCCGCCTTTCGGGGAGAACTCGTATCGAACACGTCGTGCGTAGCCGAAGCGCCCGAATTCCGACATCCAGCCCGGTCCCGCCGCCCACAGTCGTTCCAACCCCAACCGATAGGTCTCGAGCATGCCGTCCTCATGCGTCTCCGAGATCGCGATGAAGCCAGCGCCTGCCTGGTCGTCAACGACCCCGAAAAACGGCATCGAGAGGACGTACCCGCAGGCATAGGACATCGACCGAAGCGCGAGATGCTCTTCATCCACAGGATAGCCCATGCCTTCGTTGCGGGCGACGATGAGGCGGTCCCCCTTCTTCGTCGTGAACGGCGCGGGATAGCGGAGTCCGCGGGGAAGCGGCATGTCATGGGGAAAGTCAAGCGTGACCGTCAGCGCCGACCCTTCCAGTTCAAAGCGGATGCGGCTGGGTTCGACGGAGAGATCGCTCTCTCCATAGAGCAGCATCGCCTCGCCTGGGTCCTTCCGATAGGCGGAGACGCAGCGGAACGTGGCGGGAAGACCCACGCCCTTCGCCGACGCATCCGTCGTCCAGACGCGTCCCGTGCGGCGATCGGTCACAGTGAAGGCGCCATTGGACGGCGTGAGCGTAACCGCCAGCGCCTCGGACTCAAGTCGGACGGGGTCAAGTTTCGCCGGAATCGGGTGACGCCCCGTTCGCGTCAGGACGAGCGGCCCCACTTCGCCCGCATAGGCTCCGGAGCCCGCCACGCGGGCATAGAGACTGAACACGTTCGGAGGCACAATGAAGCGCTTCTCATAGGACGCTCCCGGCTTGACGTCCTCGCCCAGGAAATACCAGTCGACGACTTCGTTCGCCCGGTTACGGGTCACCAGGCAGGGTTGACACGGGGCCCCGCAGGTCACCCCCGGGAGTTTCTTCGTGGCACAGGAGAGGATAAATTCCTCGCCCGGTTCGACAGCAACGGTCGGCATGCCGTTCAACGCCCAATCCTTCGTGCCCGTGCTGGTGAGGACGTAGCGGGCTCCAGGCTGCTTCTGGCACGAGATTGAGCGAGCCCCGGATCTGGACCAGACAGTCCCCTGGATGTTGGTCCAGGACTGAGCCCCAACGCAAACAGCGACACCGAACAACGTCCAGAGGCATAGCACAAGTCTGCGAGGGGACATCGGAAACTCCTTATCTGAGGATGATGACGGTCGTGCGCGAATCGACACGCTCGGGATTCCAGCTCTCCATCGTGAGCAGCACGTCATCCACCTTGATCTCACCCTGCAGAGTCAGTTCATTGACCTTGCGCGTCGGCACGGTTTTCGGGGAGGCGTACCAGGAACCGGCGGATGCGAAATCATTCGGCGCACGAACGCCCCGCGCGGTCGGACAGAGCCTGCCATCCAGACGGATCTGGCAGAAGGCGACACCATCGGGGTTGGTCGTATAGTCGAAGAGCATCTCGACGCGAACCCACGAATCGTCCTCCCAGACGCGGTCGGAGAGCTGCGACCAGCCCATCTTCCAGGCTCCATTCTCCAAATACTTGCTCCACACGCAGAGGTGCCCATCCTCGTCCACCGCCACAGCGATCTGGTTGTCGCCATCCGGAATGTGTTCGGCGAGCGCGTCCTGGGACTTGCGAATGCAGACCATCAGCTCAAGGCGCTGATTGCCCTCTTCGGAGGCATAGGCACGCGTCGCCCCGTCTTCGATCGCCAGCACCTGCGAGTGCGCCTCACGTGCCATGGGATAGCCAGGCGGCATCGCAGGCTCGTAGGTTGCCGCGACAACGGTTCCGTCCCCTGACCAACCGGGCATTTCGGCGACCTTCGTGCCGGCCACGAAGCTCTCAAAGGAGTCATTCGCCCAGACAAGGGACGTCGTATTGGTGGAGGTCGTCTCCGTGAAGTCCCAGGCAAGTGCCCCATCCCCCGTCACCTGGAAGGACATCGACAGGCCGACGCCCGTGGTCTGGGACTGTCCTGTCGCCGACCACCCACAGGTCTCCCAACTTGCCACCTCGCCTCGGTTCGTATAGGCATGGGCCGTCGGCGGCTGGGCCAGTTCCACGCCTGTAAGCATATTTTCGACCGTGTCGCCGGCCAGGAAGCGGAAGTTCGAGCCAACGTACTTCGCCGTACCCCTCTCCGGTTCGGCGAAGGAAAGCGTCCTCACATCGAGACCGGAAAGCTTGAGCGCACAGAGCCGACTGACCGTCGTCGCCGTGACCAAGCCACCCAGGGCGGTCTTCGTCGCGCCACCATCTGAGACAAGCACCACGGAGAGCGAACCGTCCGAGAGCCGAGGGCCAAGACAGATGCCCTCGTAGACGATCATCTTGCTCAACCCACCTCCCTTGAACTCCACCAGCGAAGAACCTTTCGCCACCACTGTCGCATTCGACAGCGTCGAGAGCGACGTGACATCAGGTGCCGCGGCAAGCGCCTCCGGCGTCACGCGGTAGATTCGGCAGCGACCTGTCGTCGACACGCTGACCTCGCGCTCCAACGCCAGCACCGAGCCATCCGGCAACGCGCAGAGACCGGAGAGTCCACTCTGGGCAGAGGTCGAACCTCCGCATTTGTCACAGGCGTAGGCCCATTCGCCATTCAACGACCATTCGCCCGAGACCGTTGGACGCGTCAGGCGCACCAGGCGGACCTTCGTCGCCACGCTCGTGTTGCCATCGGAGACATCGCCGTCGCAGGTGAGCGCCTGCTCATTCGCCGTCCACATCGTCAGTCCGTCGCCCGAAATCGACAATGCCTCAAAGGAGCGGTTGCCGCGCTTCTTGGACTTCTGGAGGGCGGGAACCGGGGCCGAACGCTGCGCCATGCCGGATGTCAGGAATTCCTTGATGGTCGGCGTCGCCTCGTCGCTGATCCACAAGGTGCCCCGCCCGGGATCGTAGGCAAGGCCTTCGGAGTCGTTGTTGGAGCCTGGCCAGAAATACTCGCCCAGCGTCTGCTTTGTGATCGCACCCGACGTCTGATCGAATTCCAGGGTCAGCGGATAGACCTCGGCATGCTTCGTGTCATCATTGTGGTCGCGCAGAACCCAGAATTGATTCCCGCCCGAATAGGCAATCCCACCACAGCCATCGACGGCGAAATCATATTCACCGACTTTGGACATTGTCACCGCAGCCTGGACCGCGCAGGCCGAGAAGAGAACCGTCCAACCAATCTTCATATCAACAGACCTCGTACACTACCAGAGCCAACACAACAACAACCCCTCCCCTCTCGGGTGCAGTATAGCATATCTCCCTGGATGGATGCACCACATAGGTTCGGAAATATGCTATCATACGGGTATGAACACGCAACTTCCTAGTGATTTTTCGGACGTCGGCCGCTACTTCATCGTTCCCGGCGGACTGCGCGACGTCCACGTCCATTTCCGCGACCCCGGCGTGCCCGAGGCCGAAACCCGCGCCACCGGCGCCGCAGCAGCCGCCGCGGGCGGCTTCACCTGTGTCACCACGATGCCGAACACCTCCCCCGCCGGCGACAACGCCGCCTGGCTGCGCGAGCAGATCGAGGACACCGCGCTTCCCGTGCGCATCGCCCCTTCCGCCTGCATCTCAAAGGGACGCCTCGGCAAGGAGGTCGCCGACCTCGAGGCGCTTGCAGCCGCAGGAGCCGTCGCCTTCACGGACGACGGGTCCTTCGTCGACGACGTCCATGTGATGGAAGCGGCCATGTTCCGCGCCGCCAAGCTCCACAAGCCCGTGATGCAGCATGCGGTCGTGCCCGCCCTGCTCGCGGGTGGCGTCATGCGCGACTGCCCCGTCGCACGCCAATTCGGACTTCCCGTGATGCCGCCCGCCGCCGAAGTCGAGGCGGTCCGCCGCGACATCGCCCTCTGCCGCGTCACCGGCTGCGCCCTCCACATCCAGCACATCTCCTGCGCCGGTACCGTCGACCTGATCCGCGACGCGCAGAGGGAAGGTCTTCCCGTCACCGGCGAGGCCACGCCCCACCACATCCTGCTTTCCTGCGAGGACATCCCCGCTGACGACGCGAACTGGAAGATGGCGCCGCCGCTCGGCTCCCGCGAGGACGTCGCCGCCATCCGCGCGGCCGTCAAGGACGGTACGCTCGGTATCTTCGCGACCGACCACGCCCCCCATCCCGCCGCGAAGAAGGCGGACGGCTTCCGCACCTCCGCGAACGGCATCATCGGTCTCGAAACGGCCGCCGCCATCACCTGGCAGGTCATGGTCATCGAGGAAGGCATGTCTCCTGCGGACTGGGCGGCGCGCTGGACCACAGGCCCCGCGGCCCTCATCGGCGAAACCATCGCCGATCCCGCACAGAACTTCACCGTGATGGATCTGCAGGCCAAGCATACCGTCGATCCTGCGCGTTTCTTCACCAAGTCCACCAATCAGCCGTTCACGGGCCTGGCCTTCGACGCCTGGCCGGTGCGGACGGTTCTCAACGGAAAGGTCACCTGGAATGGACAAGACGTTCTTTGACACCGCGGCTGGCGCGCTCCCCGACGCCTGCTTCACGCGTCCGCCGGACCTCACCATCGTGCTTGGCAGCGGCTGGGGCGACGCCCTTCAGAGCGATCGCATGCTGGTGCGCCTCCCCTACTCGGACATCCCCGGCCTCGGTGCCGCGACGGTGGTCGGCCATGCCGGCGAACTGCGCCTCTATGAGCGCTGCGGGAAGCTCGTGCTCGCATTCTGCGGCCGCCGTCACTGGTACGAGGGCGTGGGTTGGGAGGCGGTCGTGCTCCCCGTCGAAATCACTCGGCGAATGGGCTGCGGGAAGATCCTGCTCACCAATGCGGCGGGCGGACTCAATCCCGCCCTGCGTCCCGGCGACTTCGTCATCCTGCGCGACCACATCAACACCGTCGGCCTCAATCCGCTGATCGGTCCGCACAACCCCGACTGGGGCACCCGCTTCCCCGACATGACGGAGGTCTACACGAAGCATCTGCGTGATGTGCTGCATGCCTCAGCCAACCGCCGCGCCCTCCGCGTGATGGAAGGCGTCTACGCCTTCACGTCGGGTCCTGTCTTCGAGACGCCGGCGGAAATCCACATGTACGGACACATGGGTGCGGACGTCGTCGGCATGAGCACGGTCCCCGAGGCCGTCTTCGCCCACGCCTGCGGCATTCAAGTGGCCGGGCTCACCCTTGTCACGAATCTCGCGGCGGGCATCTCGCCCACGCCGCTTTGCCATGAGGAGGTCATCGAGGCCTCGAACAAGGCGAGGTCCGTGATGGTCGGCCTGGTGGACGACTTCATTGCGGCGTGCTGAAGACGCCGCCCCTGCCGGTTCAATCCACGCCTGCGCTCACTCGGCGCAGGCGCGCGTCGTTCCGTCCGCCAGCAGCAAGGTAAAGGTCGTCTCCGCCGGATCGGCGGAAGCCGTCACGCCCTTGACCAGAGAGGCGCCATCCTTGTAGGGGTAGAGCACCGTGACGAGGCGCTTCGTACCCGTGAAGGAACCTCCGACGACGGGCGTGGGAATCGGGCGATGCTCATGCGGGCCGCCCTTCCAGATCGGCATCCACCCCTGGAAATAGGGTTCGTGCTGCCCTTTCATGTCCGTAATCTTCGCCGCGGCGTCGGAGCTGGCGGCGAAGAGCCCAACGCCCTTGCCGAAGTCACCCTGGAAGGACGCGCCGTCAATGGTGAGCGCGCAGTCCTCAAGGTGCCACATCTGTTCGTAGGCGTGGGGCTTTTCATCGGGCGACGAGAGCCGGTCAATGACCACGAAGAACGGCGAGAGTCCCTGGACATCCTTGATGAAGAGCACCTTGCGCGCATGCTCGACCTTGAGGAGGTTCTTGCCATAGCCATCCTTGAAGACGGACGAGGCGATGTCGCGTCCGGGCGTTGTGGAGAACTCGACGTCGGCCTTCTTGAGGATGTCCGAATCCACCCACTTGTAGGTTTTGCGACGGGCCTGGTCGAGTCCGTCGATGCGGATCGTGTTGTGGGCGCGCGTGGAAAGCACGTACTTGCGGCACTCGGACGAGTCGTACATGTAGTTGCCACCCTCGGTGAGCATCTCCTTCCCATAGGCGCTCAGGAGAAAGTTCAACTTGTCCTCGTGCTGATGACCACGACCGAACGGCGAACCGTCCATGTAGCCCCAGACGGCATCCTTCTCCCAGGAGGAGCGGAACACGACGGCCCCGGCATAGGGGAAGACGCAGGAGAGATAGTCGGGGCGGGAACCCTTCTCGCCGACGGACGTGAACCAGAGGAAGTCCTGCCGGTCGGGATACATGTTCTTCGCCTTCCGCAGCCAGCCCGCCACGTTCATGTGGCCGCCATCGTTCAGGTCGGGGGTGTTGCCATCCGGACGCCCCAGGCGCACGTAGACGTCGAACATGTTTTCGAGCCCTTTTCGGACGAACTCCGGCTTCTCGAGGCCGAGCACGTCGTACAGACCAAAGATCCCCAGATAGTTTGAAATCACGACGCCATGATATCCCGTGGCGAGTTCGTACTGGAATCCATCGGGATAGACCTGACGGGAGAACTCCTCCTGGAGAATCCGGAGGGAATAGTCCTTCCATTCCGGCGTGTCGTTCAAAAACGGATAGAGCAGTGAAATGCGGAGGAGGCCGTGGAGCTCCATCAGCAGCCAGTTGCCGTGCGTGGAGTTGTTGCGGAGACGCCAGCCGTGCTCCCAGATGGAGATGAAATAGCGTGTGAGGAACTCGTCCGTGACGGCGGGCGACTTCATGAAGGCGTGAATCTGGTGACTCCAACCACTCATGCGGATGCCGGCCTCGATGGTGCGCCAGCAGTGCGTGGCGCCAGAACCCGCCTTCACAGGGCAGATCGCCTGGTCGAACCAGCTGGAGATCTGGTCCACCCAGACCTTCGCCGCGGACTCGTCATGCGTAAGCGTGTAGTATTCGGCGAGATTCGTCCAGAACGGGTGGCGGGAAAGCTGCCAGGTCCATTCCTTGTACTGGTTGAAGGTCGGATTCGAATCCCAGTCGATCTTCCCCACGGGGAACTGGTGCGGCATGCCACAGGACGAAAGATGGTAGGCCATCGTCTCGTCCGCGGCCTTCTTGATCTTCCGCTTCTGCGCCGAGGTGTACTTGTTCGCGAGCCAGTCACGGTTCAGCACCTCGGGCTTGAGCGTCGCGCGGATGTAGTCCGCGAAGATCTTCTCCGCGCCCGCGAGGTCGCCCGCCTGCACCTTGGCGGGGATGCCCGCCAGAGCTGGGGACGACGTATCCAGGTGCTTCGTGAAGAACTCGGTCGGCGTCGTCCGCGGACCGGCGAAGGCAACGGACACGAGCACCGTGACGGCAATGCAGAGAAGACGTTTCAAGGGCACTCCTGATTAGGCAAATGCGGAAAGAGAAATATCGCTGGGCATGTGCCAGGCGTTTGGCGCGAGGTAGACGGAATAGACCGGGATACCGTCAGGGGCGCAGTTGCGCTTGAAGGATTGCATGAAGAGACGGCGGAAGAAGACGTCGAGCCACTTCCTGATGGTCGCCGCGTCGTATTCGCCGCGGAAGGCGGCCTTCGCGGCCTTGAGGATCTCGGGCTTGCCCTCCTTCTCGGCGATGAAGTGCCAGAGGAAGAAGTCGTGCAGATCGTAGGGGCCGATCTTGTCCTCGGTCTTCTGGGCGATCTCGCCGCCCTTTGCGGGCAGAAGCTCGGGGCTGACCGGCGTCGCGACGATGTCGCGCAGCGCCTGCGCGGCCTTCAGTTCCTCGGGGGAACCGACTTTGCGCCCTGCCTCGACCTCCTCGGCCCACCACATGCAGACATCGCGCACGGCGGTCTTCGGGACGCCGGCGTTGACGCCGAACATGCTCATGTGGTCACCGTTGTAGGTGCACCAGCCCAGGGCGATTTCGCTCATGTCGCCGGTGCCGAGCACGATGCCGCCGAACTGGTTCGCCTTGTCCATGAGGATCTGCGTGCGTTCGCGGGCCTGCGTGTTCTCGAAGACGACGTCGTGGCGGGACGCGGGCTGCTTGATGTCCTTGAAGTGCTGACGGCAGGCGGGGGTGATGTCGATCGTCTCGAGCTTGAGTCCGAGGCCTTCGCAGAGAAGGTCGGCGTTGCCGCGCGTCCGCTTCGTGGTGCCGAAGCCCGGCATCGTGTAGACGTGGATGCCCGTCTTGTCGAGATCCAGGAGCTGGAAGGCCGCGTGGGCGACGAGCAGCGCGAGGGCGCTGTCGAGTCCGCCGGAAAGACCAATCACCACCTGGCTGCAGTGGATGGCGGAGAGGCGGCGGGCGAGGCCCACGACCTGGCGCGGGAAGACCTCTTCGGCGCGTCCGCAGAACGGGCGCCGCGGATTGGGTCCGGCGGCCACCGGTGTGGGGCGATACGGCTTCGTGAACACGATCTTCGGGGCGTTCTTCACCTTCGCCGCGGCCTTGAGGAACTTCTCCTGGGCCTTTGCCACCGCCGCCTTGAACACGGGATGGTCCGCAAGCGATCCGCAGTCGCCACCGCAGAGCATGTCGCGGGGGAGCTCAAGCACCGGCTCGCCCTCGGCGGCATAGGCCTTCACGACGTTGAGCAGGATCTTCGCGTTGCCCTCGAGATTGCCGGGCTGGAGCGCGATCATGACGTCCAGCATCCACTGTTCCATATCCGTGTCGTTCATGGTTCTCCTTTGAAGACGATGAAGGCGGGAATGCCCTTGATTCCCAGGTCCCTGAAGTCCTTCAGTTTCAGAAATTCAGCAAGGTCCTCCGCCTGAAGGCGGATCACCGTGTACTTGGCGAGTTCCTTCACCACCTCCGGATCGCGGAACGTGGTCTTCTCCATCGCGAGGCAGTTCTTGCACCAGGAGGCCCAGACGTCGACAAAGACGGGGCGGCCAGTGGCCTTCGCCTCGGCGAAGACCTTCTCCCAGGTTTCAGGCGTCGCCGTCAAGACGCCAACCGTCTCCACCCGGACCTCATTTCCCGTGGAGAAGCCCGTCCAGGCGAGCCAGCCGTACCAGGCGGCCATACAAAAGAAAACGAACGCGAAGACACGATTGACCCAGCGCATCCAGGCACCCGGCTTCGGCAGGACGGAGAGTCCCGCGGCGGCGAACGGCCAGGGGAGCCCCATGCCCAGCCCCAGCACGAACGGCAGTCCGATCGCCCAGACCTTTCCGGCCGCGAACCACTTCGCGGTCAGCACGAGCGTCGCGAGGAGAATCGGCTCCACGCAGGCCCCTGCCAGCACGGCGGCACCCACGCCAAGCAGGAAGACCCCACCGAGGCCACGGATCTTGTTTCCGCCCCCCGTCACGCGACTGCGGTACTTGGTGAAGTCGATGAAGAACACCTCGCTCATCGCAAGCCCCAGCACCGTGAAGACGATGGCGACAAGCAGACTGAACCATGGACTCGACTGAATCGTACCGAAGGCCATGCCTCCGAAAGCCGCGGCGACACCGAGCATTCCATAGGCGATTGCGATACCGAGGCCGTAGGCGGCACCACGGCGCCAACCACGTCCCACCAGCACGAGATTCACGGGAACCAGCGGCAGCACGCAGGGCGTGAGGTTCGCGAAGAGTCCTCCGAGGAGGATCAACAGGAGAATGACGGGGAGCGCCTTCTGCTCCAGCGAATCCGCGATGGATGGTTTACCACGCAGAAACGTGAGGAATTCAGACGGCTTCATGTAGCCCATCCCGAGACGGACGGAACCGGACGGCTTCGGGGCGGACTCGACGGCGACAGGCTCCTCCTCGACATGCTCTTCGCGAAGCGCCTTTTCAATGGCTTCCCGCGAAACGCCCGCCGCGAGGGCGGCCTGCTCGGAGGGATAGCACATCTCCCCCACGCACACCGGGCGGGCATACGCGGACAGACAGCCGAGGACGGCCGCAAGAAGCAATGGCAGAACTCTCATGTGGAAGCGCCCCTTTCATCTGACGTGACAAATGAAAGAACGGAAGAACGCCTCACATTCTACAGAAGTTCCGCGTGAAAATCAATCGCAGAGCGCAAGCGTGAGGATGGCGAAGGAGGTCACGAGCACGGGGTCATTCTCCCAGAAGCGGTTGTTGTCGTTCACCCAGCTGCCATCGGGCTTCTGGAGGGCGAGCAGCTTGGCGGCGAGTTCGTTCTTCCAGTTGACCTTGTGTCCGTCCGGCTGTTCGAGCTCCACGACGCCGGCGACGGAGAGCGCACGGGCGAGAATGTCGTAATAGTAGTAGAGGCCCTGGTTGCCCATGCCCGGGTTCTCGTCCACGGTCCAGAACTTCGAGCAGTAGTCAAGCGCGCTCTTCACGCGGGGATCGGACCGCGTGAGCTTCGCGTGGCACATCGAGAGGACGGCGGCGTAGCTCATGGAGCCGTACGCCCGAAGCTCGACACGGCCGGACTTGTTGGTGGACGTGCCGGCCTGGGCAGTCCGCTCGTTGTAGGCGGCGCCGCCGGCACGTTCCCCTTCCTTCTCCTGGAGACGTGTGACGAACTTGATCGCCTTCTCCCAGTCGACGTCGGCGCGGGCCTCGCCCTTCGGACGGAAATCCTCGGCCTTCTCGGTGCGGCGCATGGCGTCCAGAGCATAGGAGGTGTTCGAGAGATCCGCGTAGCGACGGCGGGAGAGACGGTCGTAGCCGAATCCGCCGGCCATCGTGTCATCGCCCGTGAGCTGGCTGCCGGCAATGTAGGTGCGAGCGTCGAGAATCGCCTTGGTGGGGGCGAGTCCACTCTCGAAGAGCGCGCTCATGCAGACGCTGGTGTTGTAGTTGCCGAGTCCAGAACCGCCACGCCCCGGCTTCGGCACGTAGAAGCCACCGTCGGGACGCTGCGTGCCGAGCACGAACGCCGCGGCCTTCTTCACTCCCTCTGTCTGCCCCTGGCCACCGCTCACGAGCGCCCAGAGCGGCAATGCCGTGAGCGCCGGCATGTGCGGATCGCTGAAATGGCCATCGGCCTCCTGCTTCGACTGCAGGAACTTCACGCCACGCGCGATGGCGGCGGAGACATCCTCCTTCTGCCCCGCGAACACCAGGCCGCATGCCGCGACCACGCATACCATGACAATCTTCTTCATGACTGACTCTCCTTACTCAGTTAAACGCGGAGCGGGGACCAATGGTTCAAAATGAAGGTCAGAACAACGGGTCCTGCGTGAGATTGACGGGGGGCTGGGCACCGAACTGACTGTCGGGGACAGGTTCGAGCACCTCGGTGGAGGTCGCGAGATCGGCTTCGGCCGTCTCGGCATCCGTGGCCTTCTGTCCACGAGTGCCGGGCTTGCGGTCGCCGAAACGGGTTCCCTGCTTGTAGAAGTTGAAGTCGACTTCGCCGGTTTCGCCGTTACGGTTCTTGGCGACGTCCACGATCGCGAGCAACTCATCATCGTGCCACTGGGCGGTCTTGGACCGGCAGGGACGGCGCAGCAGGAACACCATGTCGGCGTCCTGTTCGATGGCGCCCGAGTCACGGAGATGGGAAAGTTTCGGGATTTCGTCCTTGTCGTCGCCCTTCTCATTCGCACGGGAGAGCTGCGACAGGACGATCACGGGGACCTTGAGCTCCTTCGCCATGGCCTTGACCTGACCCGAGATGCGGCTCGTTTCGAGCTGACGGCCCTGTTTCGCGAATTCGCGGCAGTTCGCCAGCTGGAGGTAGTCGATCACGATGAGCTCGATGTTGTGCATGCGCTTCATGCGGCGGGCGCGGGCGCGCATGTCGGAGACGTCGATGGCGCTCGTGTCGTCGATGTAGATGGGGGCGCCGCGCAGCGTCTGGGCCGCGGACATCAGGCGTTCGCTCGCCTCGACGCGCTGGTCGTGCGTGAGCATGCCGCGCTGAAGGCGCCAGGTGTCGATGCCGGCGCGGCCGGCCAGCATGCGCTTGGCGAGCGACTCGGTGCTCATTTCGAGGGAGAACATCAGAACGCCGTGGGGACGGTTGTGCTCGCCCTTCATCGGCATTCCGTTGATGTCCTGGCCGAGGGCGATGCACTCGGCGATGTTCATCGCGAGCGAGGTCTTGCCGACGGACGGACGGGCGGCGACGACGATCATGTCGCCGGGCTTGAGGCCCATGATCTTCTCGTCCAGGTACTTGAAGCCAGTCGGGAGACCGTCGAACTGGTCCGCCCCGCCGTCGAACAGCTTCTCCATGTCGCCGAAGGTGTTCATGACGGCGCTCTTCCAGTCCGTGCGGATCGTGGTGACGCCGCCGATGCCGAGGAAGGCCGACTCGATCTCGCCCCGTAGAAGATCGGCGTTCGAATTGTGATCGTTGTCGAAGCACTTCGCCTCGGCGTCGCGGGCGCACTGGATCAGCGTGCGCAGCAGGGCCTTCTGGCGAACGATGTCAATGTAGTACTCGGCATGCGCACTGGTGGGGGTGTTGTCGACGAGGGCCTGGATGGCGGCGATGCCGCCGACCTGTTCGAGACGACCGGTCGCACGCAGGCGGTCTGTGAGCGTCACGGCATCGATCGGCGCGGAGGCGCCGCTCATTTCACGAAAGGTCTCGTAGAGGATACGGTTGCGGGGCTCGTAGAAGGATTCGGGCGTCAGACCGCTGGCCTGGCAGAGGTCGAGCACGCGCGCGTCTTCGCCGAACTGGGTGTCCAACAGGATGGACCCGATGATGCCGCGCTCGGCTTCGCTGCTATGGGGAGGTGTTTTCAGTTCTTCAGACATGTCGGGAAGTATAACAAAACGACCGCCTGGGGAGGCGGCCGCGTTGTGAACCGTTGTGAACGGCTTGTCAACAGGATATGAACAGGCAGATCGAGTCCCCTGAAGTGAAAACTCATTCCCTGAGCTGAGCCAGGATCTTCTTCGCGTCGGCGGGTTCGAGGTTCCACATGTTCACGAATCCCCTCACGGGGAACGGTTTGGCGATCTGACGCGGCCGGAACATCTTCCAGGCCTTGCAGCCCGGATGGTACCAGCGGCTCGAAGACTCCTCGGCGACCTCGTAGTCGACCACGCCAACGACCTTCCCGCAGAACTGCTTCAGCTCCTCGTAGCTCGGCAGCGACTTGATCTTCCGCGCGCCCAGCCCGATCTCGTCGCGCAGATATTCGATGTCGCCCTCGTACTCGTCGGGCGTGTAGCCCTTGGAATAGCTGACCGCGCA
>JAUNMP010000366.1 GCA_030537465.1 bacterium | reverse complement strand
GTGTTGCGGATCGTGTAGCCGCGCAGCGTCAGGTTCGTGCAGTTGATGGCGCTGATGCCCTGCGGGCCGCGGTAGAACTCCTCGCCAATGGGATCGTAGGGGTCGTGGCCATCGATCACGCTGCCCGGTTCGCCGATGATCGCCGCGTCCGTCGCGCCCAGCAGGCGGATGAGGCCGTTGTTCCAGCGGCTTGCGGGATACTTCGTGAAGTTGTCGAGCGTGCAGCTCTGCTCGATCGTCCAGGCCTCGTGCGTGATGAGGGATGGCGAAACGGGTTCGACCGAGTCGGAATCGAGAATGAAGTAGTCCTCGGGATTCCGCGAGCCGAGAATCGTCGTCCCCTTCTCCAGATAGAGCGTCACGCGGCTGCGCACGCGCAGGGACTTGACGGCATGTGTTCCAGGCCCAAGACGGACCGTTCCTCCGCCCCCTCTGAAAGCCTCGTCAATGGCCTGCTGGATCCGCTGCGTGGCGTCGCCCTCCACCGCGCCGATCCAGAAGATGCGTTCGGAAGAGCAACACAGGCATCCCGACAAAAGGACGCCACAGATGCCGATCGTCGTCAGAGCCCGTACCATATCTTCACCCTCCTCCTACCGAAGCTTCCGTCCACACGATCCGCAGAAATTGGCGTCCGCCGAGACCTTCTTGCCACACCCCTCGCAGAACCGGACCGCGGAAGCAGGAGGCGCGCTTTCCGTCTTGACCGGAGCAGGCGTGGCAGCAGGTGCGGGCACAGGCACATTCGCGGCGGCAGGCTTCGCCACCTCGGCGAAGTGCTGTACGACCCGGTTGTTGAATCGGTTGATCCAACCCGGCACGTGGCCATCAATCTTCGAGCCATTCTGCCTCAGATTCGTCGACTGTGGAACATCGGGGACCAGCTTGCCGTTCTCGATGCGGTAGCAGACCGTCATCGCATGCTGACGAACGGTCAAGGCCACGCGGATCCACTTGTTGGAAGTATCGCGAGATTCCACAACCCAGCGACCCGTCAGCCAATTTCCGATGCCCACGGCCGTACGGGCGACAGCCTCGATTGCCTGGGCATCCGAAAGCCCCGGGGGGATCGAAATCGACTCAGCACCGGGAATGCGGTTAAGGGGAACTCCATTGGTTGTCTCCTGTCCGCAGACCGCCAGGACCGTGAACAACAACGCCGTGCAAACACCAACAATCTTATTCATCTCAACACTTCCTTTTCTTATCAAACGCAACTAGCCACATAACAAATCAGCGGACGGCAATCGACATGCGGTCGAAATCCGCCGTCCATGCGGACGGGTTGGAAATCCGCACCGTGTGGAGACCTGCCGCAAGCTTGACGGGCACCTCGACACGGGAACCGTTGACCTTCGTCTCGAAGCGGATCCGCTCGCCGCCGTCAACCTGCAGAAAGGCATAACGATCCTCCCCGCCCGACCCATAATCGAGGACGATCGCGTAATTCCCCGCAGTCGACACCTTCACATCCTTCCACACGAGGTCGTTCGACTCACGGTTGCCGAGCCATTTGACCACAACGCCGCCAGATGCACCGGCCTGCTGGGCGGGGAACGCCGTGCCGGCCTTCACCGCATCACGCAGTTCCTGGTAGTCGGTTAGATAGGCGGTCTCGGCCTCGTAGACTACGCGGTCAAGGCGCCTCTCCGCGTCGAAGCGGTAGAACTTCGAACCGTGAGCAGGCACCTTGACCATGACCTGATCTGTGAAGTCACCTGGATCGGCACGCTCGACGAGGTCGAGCACCTCAATGCGGCCCGCCAGGTCGAGATCGCGCGCGTTGACCGCGATTTCGCGTTCCTCGTCCTCGAGATTCAGCAGCGCCACGTAGCGGGCCGTGCCGAATTTCTGGTCGGCATCCTTCACGAGCACGTAGGTTTCGCCGACACGAGCCGCGACGGACGCCTGCAGGCCGAGATCGTTCTGGTTCATGGCAAGCAGGTAGGGGTTCGTCGCCAGCGCGAACGAGCTCGCGGGCATGCTCCGCGGATCGCAGCCGAGCAGCAGCGGCGAGGAGAGGATGCACCAGGTGCCGAAATGCGTGAGTTCCTCGTCCTTCGTGAGCCCCGAGTCTCCATGCTTGTTCCCGAAGACGGTCTTGAGGACGCCCTTGAGCTGACCGACCTCGAGCATATCCATGTCGTTATAGTGGCCGGGAGAACAGTACGCGCTCAGATAGAGATTCTCGTGGATGAGGTCCTTGACGGACTGCCAGTTCGCGCGGATGTCCTTCGTCGTGCGCCAGGAGCCGGAGATGTCCGCGGCCCACGTGCCCGGGAAGGCCCAGCGGCAGAGATTGAGGCGCACGTCGGTGCGTCCGGTCGCCTTGATGGCGTTGGCGATCTCGGTGTAGCGGGCGCGCTCGTCGAGCTTGAGCTTGCCACCTCCGCAGTAGTCGACCTTGATGAAGTCGAAGCCGAGCTCATTGAAGTGGAGGCGGCAGTCCGCCGCATCGTGGCCGTAGAGGCCGCCGCCGACGCCACCGCCGTCCTTTCCGCCGGAACCGCTGCCGCCCCACATGCTGCCGCAGGTGTCGGCACCCGCATCGGAGTAGATGCCGGCCTTGAGACCCAGGGCGTGGATGCCGTCCGCAGTTCCCTTCATGCCGTTGGGGAACCGCTGGGGGTGGAAGCGCAGGTTGCCGTCCGGTCCATGCCCCCAGAAGAAGCCGTCGTCGATGTTGACGTAGGTGTAGCCGGCGGCCTTGAGACCGTTCGTCGCCATCGCCCGCGCGACGCCGAGAATGATCTCCTCGGAGATGTCGACGCCGAAGGTGTTCCAGCTGGACCATCCCATCAGCGGACGCGTCAGCGCACCGGCCCGGGGATCATCCTTCACGAGAAGACGCTCCGCGCGAGCCTTCATCGCCGCCACGCGGCGATCAAGTTCGGTGCCGCCGGGAGAGTCGTCCTTGAGCCGACTCAGGTTGATCGTCGCGGACTTGCCATCCGGCGCGATACGCATCCGCATCGGACACTTCGCACATTCCCCGACTTCGACGGCGGCGCCGAAGACCGCGGCAATTGAAAGAACAATGGTGGCGCTCAGGATGAGATGTTTCATAGTTGAAAGTTGAAGGTT
>JAUNMP010000365.1 GCA_030537465.1 bacterium | reverse complement strand
CACGGCGCGGGCGCCGTGACGGCCATCGTCACCGAACTCGCCAACCGCGGGCTCAAGCAGCCGATCGTCTTCTCCGATCCGGACCTCATCAAGTTCGGCGTCACGAAGAAGGTCACGGACCTCCTCGACAAGGCGAAGATCAAGTACGCGGTCTACAGCGAGATCAAGCCGAACCCCACGATCGAGAACGTGAAGAACGGCGTCAAGGCGTTCAAGAAGGCGAAGGCCGACTGCATCATCGCCATCGGCGGCGGCTCCTCCATGGACACCGCAAAGGGCGTGGGCATCATCATCGCCAACCCGAAGTTCGCGGACGTCCGCTCCCTCGAGGGCCTCTCCCCGACGACGAAGGCCTCCAAGCCGATCTTCGCCGTTCCGACCACGGCCGGCACGGCCGCCGAGGTCACGATCAACTACGTGATCACGGACGTCGAGAAGAAGCGCAAGTTCGTCTGCGTCGACCCGCACGACATCCCCGTCGTCGCGTTCGTCGACCCCGAGATGATGGCGACCATGCCGAAGGGCCTCACGGCGTTCACGGGCATGGACGCGCTCACGCACGCGATCGAGGGCTACATCACGAAGGGTGCCTGCCCGATGACGGACATGATGCACCTCGAGGCGATCCGCCTCATCTCCCTCCACCTGCGCGACGCCGTGGCGAACAAGCCCAGCGGCCGCGAGGGCATGGCGCTCGGCCAGTACATCGCCGGCATGGGCTTCTCGAACGTCGGCCTCGGCGTCGACCACTCCATGGCGCACGGTCTCTCGGCGCTCTACGACATGCCGCACGGCAAGGCGTGCGCGATCCTCCTCCCGACGGCGATGAAGTTCAACGCGCCGGCGACGGGCACGAAGTACCGCAACATCGCCATCGCGATGGGCGTGAAGGGCGTCGAGAAGATGACGCTCGCCCAGGCGCGCAAGGCGGCGATCGCCGCGGTCGAGAAGCTCTCGAAGGACGTCGGCATCCCGTCGGACCTCAAGGGCGTCCTCAAGAAGGAGGACGTGCAGTTCCTCGCCGAGTCGGCCTACGCCGACGCGTGCCGTCCCGGCAACCCGCGCGACTGCGATGTCAAGACCATCGCGAAGCTCTACAAGTCGCTGATGTAGTTTGCTAGTCGGCATTGCCGACGTTGGACAGGACCTCTCCTCCGAATCGGAGGGGAGGCCTTCTTTTCATGTTGATTGTTTGCCACGTGGGAGTTTGATACACTTTCGGCATGAAAATGAAACTGCTTCTGGCGACGCTGGGCGTCGCATCCGTGTTCGTCGTGCGGGGCGAACTTTCCGCGAGCGACCGCGAGATGCTGGCGTCCATCTTCGAACCGACCGTTGTCGGGGTGCCGCCGGCGGCGGCGGTTCGCGACATGTGCCGCTGCGCGGACGGCGAGATCCGCCACTATGGCTGGAAGATGGTGGACGGGAAGAAGCGCCGCGTCTACATCTGCTCGCGGGACGAGGGACTCAGCTGGAAGACGGTGCTGGCGCCCGAGGGTGACCGTGGCGCGATGGTGAAGAGTCCGTGGAGCGGCGAGTGGATCGGATTCTCGAAGGGCTTCCCGAAGCTGTGCCTTCTGCGGTCCAAGACGGGGCCGGGCGACCTGAACGTCTCTGAAACCGAGCTGCCGTTCGAGAAGGCGGAGGTGCGGCAGATCGTGCCGTTGAAGAGCCGGAAGCGCTGGGTCGTGCCGATCAGCGACATTCGCCTGAAGTTCGGCGGCTGCTACAATGCGGCGGTGATTCTCTCGGACGACGATGGGCGCACCTGGCGCTGGGTGCAGCTGCCGGCGGCGGATTTCGTGCCGAAGTTCGCGCCGGGCGACAAGCGTCCCCACTGGTTCAACAACGGCTGCGAGCCGACGGTGACGGAGTTGGCGGACGGAACTCTGCTTGTCGCGGCCCGCACGAGCGGTCCCCACCACGTCTTCTACCGTTCCACGGATGGCGGCGAGACCTGGAGCAGGCCTGTCGAGAGCGACGTCTTCTGGGCGGCGAACACGATGCCGCTCTTCTTCCGGCTCAAGGATGGTCGACTGCTCTTCATTTGGAACAACACGGCGATGCTGCCGACGCGCGATCTCTCCGAATATCCGGAACTGGGGGCCGGCGAGCGGTCTGGACAGTGGGAGACCGTGTTCACGAACCGAGACGCGCTGCACTGCGCGATCTCCGAGGACGACGGAAAAACCTGGATCGGCTTCCGCGAGATCATCCTGAACGAGGCCCGCAATGCGGCGGACTTCCGGGAGTTGGGGAACAGTCCCGCCGAAGAGCATGACAAGAGCGTCCACCAGACGCAGGCGCTGGAGCTCGAGGGTGGAAAGGTGCTGCTGGCTCTCGGGCAGAACTCCGCTTCGCGCCGACTGGTCGTCTTCGATCCCAAGTGGCTCTACGAGACGGATCGCGCGGATGACTTCCGCAATGGCCTGAAGGGAATTTCGAACCACCTCTACGTGAAGTCCCTCTCGGGCGGCGCCCGGGGGTGGGGCGGACACTGCGCGTGGGAGCGTGTGCCTGGAGCGCTGCTGGTGCGTGAACCCGAGACGGGTCCGAAGACGAAGCGCGAGGTCCTGCAGCTCTGCCGGGTCAGGGACGACCGTCTGGTGAGCGACCGTCAGGGAATCGTGTGGAATTTCCCCGCGTCCCGGAAGGGCATGGTGAAGATCGACTGCCGCATCGACGGGGCGGGTTTCCGCCTGACGCTGGCAGACCACTGGGTGAACCCCTGCGACGAGGTCGGGCCGGGGATGAGTCCCATTTCCCTGCCGGTGACCGCCGCGGAAACCGGCGTGGCGAAATGGGTCGCGGTGACGGCGCGGTGGGACCTGGACGCCGGAACGGTGAAGCTGGCGTGCGACGGCAGGGTCTTCGCGGAGCGGAAGGTCGCTTCTTCCCCGCGTTTCGGCCTCTCCTACCTCCATCTGCAGACGCTGGCGGAAGGGACCGACAGCAAGGGCAGTTACTTCCGCGGTTTCGAGAAGACCGTCCGCTGATGGTTGCCACATTCTGCTGCGCTGAAGACCAGCAAACAAATCCCCTGTGGCATGCCACAGGGGATTGTGCTACAATTCCAGCCGTTCGGACGG
>JAUNMP010000364.1 GCA_030537465.1 bacterium | reverse complement strand
GCTTCTCGGACTGCCGCCACGACACCGAGCCCGGCTGCGCCGTCAAGGCCGCCCTCGCCGCCGGCACCCTCCCCGAGGATCGCTGGCTCGCCTATCGGCGCCTGAAGGCGGAATCCGCCCGCGAGGAGCTTCAACGCGCCCAGTCGACGCACCGCTACCGCAAGTAGCTCACTCCGCGTACACGATCGTCCCGAGGATCAGCGTCTCCGCCGTCACCGGATTGCCGTAGAGGTCCTTGACCGGTTCCTTCGCCGCCAGGGCGAGCACCTCGTCCCTCTCCAGGTCGGAATAGACCGAGATGCGGCCGCCGCGGCCCTCGAAGACGTACTTCACGCCCGCATGCCCGGCGTTCTCCTTCGCCGTGAACCTCCGTCCCTCGACCATTTGCGCAAGCTGCGCATGGGCGACGAGCGCGGGATGGGCGAATCCGTCCGCACCGACCAACACCAGGAAGTTCGGCTGCCGTGCAAGACCGTCGTAGGAGTGGGCGGAGTAGAGGAAGATCTTCGCGTTGCCCTCGGCCAGGAGGCTGAGGATGTAGCGGCAGGTCATGTCCGCACTGCGCGAATAGCCGGCGACGGCCTCGGCCGGCCATGGCACGGAGGCCTTGAGAAGACCGCTCATGCGGCTGGCGACGCCACTGGATCCGGAGCTTGTGCCCTGCCCCTCGCTCATGTAGAACGGCTTGCCGACGAGGTTGGGATGGCGTTCCCGGATCGGCGCGAGCGGCGTCTTCGTGACGTCCGCCTCATCGCGGATGCCGCGCGGATTCGGCGTGTAGTAGTGCCAGTCGACGATGTCGCAGCAGTCGAAGCCTCCCCCCGCGAGCACGGAGGCGGACCAGCTTTTTCCACATTCTCCGGCCGTGGTGTTGAAGCCGCTCACACGGATTCTCGGATTCACCTTTTTGACCGCATCGTAGGCGAGACACGAGAGTTCTGCGAAATCCGCCCCCGCCTTCGCCTTGTCGAAGAACTTGATGTCCGCCGCGCTCTCCCACCAGCGTCCCCACGGCTCGTTCCAGATGAAGTACTCGTCGATGTTCCTCTCGTGGTGCTTCACGTAGGTCGTCACGTAGTTGACCCAGTCCACCATGTTCGTGGGACGCAGGTACTTCTCGAAATAACCCATGTGCTTGTAGCCCAGATCCCCGTAGTGCGACGCCCAGGCGGGAGCCGTGCCGAGCTGTGCGAAGATCTTCACGTGCATGTCCCGATAGCTGGCGACCTCCTCGTCGTGGAAGTTCCATTCCCCTTTCACGGGTTCCTGGACGTACCAGTTGGACACCTTCTCGCCCGCGTCGTGCAGACGCACCCAGTTGACGCCCGCGGCCTTCATCGTCTTCACCATGCCGCGCTGGGGATTGAAGTGGCAGCCAAACGGCGAGTCGACCGCGTCGCGCCCCCAGGCCACGGGACGCGGCAGACGCGTGACGACAAGCTCCTCCTCTGCAGAGATCCGCGCGCCGTTCCGCTCCGCCCAGGCCGTCACGCGGAACTGGCCAACCGGTCGGTCGTCGAAGGCGTGGTTGGCGAAGACAACGCCACGCTGCGCCACGTCCGCCGTGAAACCATCAACCAGCGTCTTCTCGCGTCCATAGAGATCAGCGACCTTCACGACCACACGGGCGTCTTTCGGCAGGTCAAGCGCTCGAAGCTTCAGGTACGGCTCCTCATCCGTGAACTGGATGCGCGTGTCGTCCGCGATCACACCCCCGTTGACCGCGAGCGCGACCTGGCAGGCGTGGGGCCGTGGCGGCGGATCGTCGGCCCCCAGGTGGACGCGCACCTGGTCGAGGCGGAACGTCCCCTTCTCGCCCGAAAAGCGAAGGCCGAAGGACTTCGAAAGCATCTTCGGCTTGAAGACAATGCGCTCCTCGCGCCACTCCTTCGCGGCGGGCAGGTTCCGGCTCCCCATCCAACGCCCACCTTCGTCGATGACGGCGACCTGCGCCGCAACCTCCGAACTGTAGCGGAACCGCAGCGTGTGCGCCTCGCCCGGGTAGGCCGTCTGGAAGGCCTCGCCCCAGAGAGACCAGGGCTTCTCCGAGGTGATCTTCAGCACGGGGACGCCGTCAGGAGCGAGTTCCCGCTTGTCGGCGACGCAGACGGCGTCCACGCAGTCGCGCCCGAGATTCCATCCGCAGGGAAGTCCCAGCGGGAAACGGGCGTGGCGGATGAAGTCGGTCTGCGACTTTGGGGGACGCGGAATCGTCGCCGCGACGTCGGCCTCGGTCGCCGTCTCCAGCGACACGCGGGCGACGTCGACCATCCCGGCGCCCGTGTAGAAGTACATTCCAACGCTTCCCGTGCGCGGTTTCTGCACGGGGAAGAGGAACTCCTCCTCCTTCCAGTCCGCGCATGAGACCGTGTGTCCGGAGAACCCCGTGTACGGCGCTCCGTTCAGGCGGAGGCCGAACGTGAGGGGCCGCCCCGCCGTGCGGGCGCGGACCTTCAGGCGGAAATAGCCCGGAAACTTCGGCTCAAATCCACTGATGGCGAACTGTCCGCCCGCCTCGCCCGGCTTCGTCGTGAACCGCAGGTAGCGGAGGTCACCCTCCTGCCGGACCTCGGAGGCGACGTGTCCCGGGCTCCAGGCCGAATAGTTCTCGTTCACATTTCGGGGCAGCACCCCGTGGAACGAACCTTTCCGTTCGGCATCGACCCGGTTAGACGCCGAGCCAAAGTCAATATCGAAGAGCGTTTCGCCAAAACAGGCGCACGCCGCGACCACCACCAGCAGTCCGAGCCGTTTCATGGGAAAAATTGACAGAATAAGGGATTAGGCCAGATAGTCCATGCACATGCGCACCTGGGTGAAGGGGCGAACCTTCTCGTCCGCGACCTTCACGTGCGCCGGATGAACGGCATAGCCCTTGAGGGCCTCTTCGCTCTCAAGCGTCGTGTCGAGCATCACGTCCGCGTTCGAGCTCGCCAGGCAGTCGATCCGCACGACGACGTCCAGCAGACCGGGCACCACGCCCTTGAGTCCCTCGAGCCCGGCCTTGATGCCGGCCTTCACGGCGGCCTTGTCGGCAATGTCGTCCTTGAGCTTCCACAGAATCACGTGCTTGACCATTTTACCTTCTCCTT
>JAUNMP010000092.1 GCA_030537465.1 bacterium | reverse complement strand
GTGAGGTTCGCGGACGCCATGATGTCGGGCGTGTGGAGGGGCATCTCCCAGGGCTGGGCGCCACGTGGAACGGTGCCATGGTAGAGGGCGGTGACCTTGTCCACGATGGCGAGTGCCTTCGAGATCTCGGCTTCATCTCCGCTCCAGGTGGCGTCGGAGAGGAGACGTACGAGTTCCATCGACGTGAAGCCGTTGCAGTGGTTGTCGCCAAGCGTCTCTCCGAAGTCGGGACGCCCTGGCTGTGGTTTCCAGAGGCGTTTGCCCGTGACGAGCTGGCGGTTGAGTTCACGAAGCTCACCGTCTTTGCGCGCAAGCCAGTTCGGAATGTCGCCCGCGACAAGAACGGGGGCGGGGTGATGGATGTGGCTGACACTGTGCCCGCCGACCTCTTTTCGGGGAATCTCCGCGAGAATCTGGTCTGCTGTGGCGCGGAGACGCGGCGGGAACGTGGCATCCGAATCTGGGCGGCGGACGAGTTCCGAGGCAAGATGTTTCATGAGCACGGGTGCGTCGGAGGGTTTGCCCCATTTGAACGGAACGGCGTGGCGCACCTGCGTGCCGCTGCGGATTTCGGAGTCGAGCCATCCGCGGGCGAGCAGTTCGAGGGATGATGTGTCCGAAATGTCATCTGGGGGTGGCAGCGAGGTTTCGAGGGCAGGCAGGACGTCTTCGAGCGCATCGGCGACAGAGGAGCCATCCCCCGTGCGCAGGGTGACGACATGCGTGGCGTGGGTGAAGGGGGTTGGGGCGTAGATGTCGAGTTCGGATTCGCGACGGGCGGGACCGACGGCCGGCGCCCAGAAGGCGAGAAGGTGCCCGTCACTCCCGAAGAGGCGGTCCGGCGTGTCGAAGACCACGGCGAAGGGGTGGGGTCCTGGTCTGAGCGGCGAACCGGAGATGCCGACGCTCAACTGGTTCCAGGTGGCGGCCAGCCAGGCGTGGTCGTCCGTGAAGACGGCGAGCGGGGCGCTGAGACGATATTCCGCGGGGATGCGGCGGTCGTGTTCGGGGGTACGGATTTCCTTTTCGTTCGAGGAAGGCTCGTCGTCGAGGTATTCAACGCCGGCGAGCAGCGCCTGATGCTTGCGTCCCTTCGACGCACGGTCGACGAAGAGCGTGAGGAAGGGAACGTGGAGGATCGGGGTGCCATTTCGCTTGCCGGTGTCGAGGGGTTCGCCCGCGGCCGGCAGGCGGATGATCTGCGTCGAGATCGTGAGCGCGCGGCCGCGATCCTGCGGCGTGAACCATCGGGAAAGACGCCAGCGGTGGCCATCCGCGTCTGTCATTTCGGCACGGGTCGCGAGTTCGGTGCGACGCATCTTGACGGTCATCTTCGCCTGTGACCAGTCGAGCGTGCGGATGGCTCCGGCTCGATCAAGGTAGACGAAGGGCTCTTCGGGATTGTTCTCAATGGTCTTGCCGCGCGAGAGGAGACGGAACGCTCCCATGCGGTCGGGATCGTGACGGAGTTCCATCTGGCCGAACGTGAGGACCAGAGGGGTCGAGGCGGAAATGATCAGCGGGGGTGGTGTTGTTGGTTGATAGGTCCAGATCGGTGTGGCGAAGTCGAGGGAGAGCTCTTTCACCGTGAATTGGCCCTTGACGCCGGGAGGGTCGAGGCGGAAGCGAGAGGGCCCTGGGGAGAGGAGATTGACGGGAATCTCCGCGGAGAAGCGGGTGTAGGGAGGCTTTCCGACAGGGAGAAGACGGCAGGAGTCCTTTTCGTTGAAGGGGGTCTTCGCCTGACTGTAGAAGAGCTGCCAGGAGTCGGCGTGGGTGGTCGGTGCGCATGTGATCGAGAGAACGAGTCGCTTGGATGCGGGGGGACTGGCAGGGATAACGAGCAAGGGGCTCACGAACCAGGGGTCTTCGTCCGTCACGGTGAAGGATAGCCCCCGGGCCGAGACCGAGACATTTGTGACATGATGCTCGTTTCGCCAGTGCGAAGTCTGGCCGCCGAAGTCGAAGAGCGTCGACCCGAGGGCAGTCGAGAGACACGGAAGAAGTGCAAGCAAACGGGAAATGCGGATTTTCATGGGGAGAAGTATAGCACAGTTGTGATAAACTACTGTCCTTGAGGATGAAAGAGGATGGCAATGACGATTCTAGACTGCAGACCTGTTTGGGGAATGACTTTGATGGTGTGTCTGGCACATGCGCTTTTCGCCGCGCAGGAGCCGATTCTGGATTTGTCCTTCGACGTGAACGAGGTCCGTACGACGGCGCAGACCGTGCGGCCGGCTTTGCCGCTCACGACGAACGTCTTCTCGGTCGCGTACTGGGTGCGGCCGCTCGACTGGCGGACGAATCCGTGCTCGTCGCGTTGGGAGAAGGTCTCCTCCCGGCTCGTGCTGAGTGACGGCTCAGGGTATTTCGACGGCTTCCGCATGGGGCTTGAGGGCCAGGATCGCTACCGCCCGTTCTTCAGCATCGGCGGCGAGCCGAATCGGAAGGGGTTCTCCGCCAGCAAGTCGATTCCCTGCGATCAGTGGGCGCATGTCGCCTGGACCTGGGATGGTGCGCGAGTGTGCAGCTACGTGAATGGCGAGCCTTCGGGTGCCTGGCCGTGCACGATTTCCCTCACGCCGCCGAAGGACCGCCACTGCGTGGTCGGCCGCACGGGCTACGGCATGCCGCCGCTTCCGTGCCGTCTTGAGACGGTGAAGGTGTGGGATCGGGCGCTTTCGCAGCATGAGATTGACGAGATGACCTTGCCGCGTTTCCCCGAACGCCATGCGACGCGCCTCACGGAGCAGAAGCGCTGGGCCGAGGCGCGGGCCGTCTACGCGAAGCAGGATGACTGGAAGGGTCCGCGCCATTCGGCGCAATCCATTGAACCGCGTCGTCCGGTGGGACCGCTTCCGCAGACCACGCATACGGTCTTCGTCTCGCCGACGGGTTCTGATACGGCGGCGGGTACGAAGGAGGCGCCTTTGGCGACGTGGCGTGCTGCTGTCGCGGCCGTTCGCAGCCTGCGGACCTCGGGTGCGGCAGGTGGTGTGACGGTGTTCTTCCGTGGCGGCGAATATCGGGTTCGCGAGACGGTTGAACTGGAGTCCGCGGACGCGGGAACGCCCGATTCCCCTGTAGTCTATGCGGCCTTTCCAGGCGAACGGCCCGTCTTCACGGGGGCGGATGATCTGCGGAATTGGGAGGCCGTGACGGATCCTCACGTGCTGAAGCGTCTGCCGACCGAGGCGGCGCGGAAGTCCGTCCGCGTCTGCAATCTGGCGGCGGCCGGCATCGACTATCCGAAGAAGAGTCCGAGTTTTGGCTGGGGATTCGCCGATCAGGCGCTGATGGATCTCTATGCGGAGAACGCACGCCTGCTGCCGGCCCGCTTCCCGAACGACGGATTCCTGCGGGCGACGAACGTGGTGGACAAGACGAACTGCGTGTTCCGTGTCGGAGAGGAGGTGGGCGATCTCTCCGTTTGGGCCCGCGAACCCGAGCTGATGGGCTGCGGCTACTGGGTGTGGTGCTGGGCCGACTTCACGGTTCCGCTTCAGACGGACCTTTCCGCACGCACGTTCACCATCAATCCGAAGCTGAAGTGGCCGATGGCGGCGAGCTGGAATCCGAACATGTTCTACTTCCTCTGCAACGCGCTGCCGGCGTTGGACCGCGAAGGGGAGTGGTGCCTTGACGCGCGTGCGGGACGCCTCTACGCCTGGCTGCCGCCGAACGCGAAGCGGATGACGGTTTCGGTCTTCGACAGGCCTTTCCTGACGATGAAGGGACTGCATCACGTCCGCATCGAGGGTTTGACCTTCACGGGCGGCCGCGGGCGTGCGATCACGGCGCAGGACTGCTCGGACCTCGTCTTCGCCCGCAACCAGGTGCTCGACTTCGGCGGCGAAGGCGTCCGGCTCGCGAAACTGCGCGATTCGGTGATCTGGGGCAATGTCTTCAAGGGTTTCGGCTATGCGGCGCTTGACATCTCGGGCGGCAACCGGCGCACGTTGACGCCGAGCGGCATCCGCCTTGAGAACAACGAAATCGCCTCCTCGTCCCGCCATGTGCGGACCTACACGCCGGGCCTTCGTCTCCATGGCTGCGGCACGAAGGTCGTCTACAACCACTTCCACGACATCCTCTCGAGCGCGATGCGCCTTGAGGGCAACGACTTCCTCATCAGCATGAATCTCGTCGAGAACGTCGTGAAGGAGAGCGGCGACCAGGGCGGCGTGGACATCTACAACAATCCGTCCTATCTTGGCAACGTCTACTCGTATAACATCTGGCGGAACATCGGGTGCCATGGCCACGGTCAGGCCGGCATCCGCTTCGACGACCGCATTTCCGGCCAGGTCGTCTACGGCAACCGCTTCGACGACGCGTCCGACGGGACCCATTTCGGCGGCGTGCAGATGAACGGCGGCCGTCGCAACGTCATCGACAACAACGTCTTCACCCGCTGCGCGATCGGCGTCTCGGGCGGCGGCTATGACGGCGAGCGCTGGACGAAGGGCATGACGAACGGCGAGTTCCGCGTGAAGCTCGAGAAGCAGGTGAACATCTACGCGCCGCCCTACACGACGCGCTACCCGGGCTGCGAGACGCTCAAGGACGAGGTTCACCCCGTCAACTACCTCGAACGCAACGTCTTCGTGGGCGACGGCGTGCTGCTGCGCGGTTCGAGCTGGAATCAGCTCAAGCGCAACTGGCGCTTCGCGGAATGTCCCGATCTGGACGAGCTGGCCCGCGAGACCTGTTTCGACCCGCTTCCACCGGAGAGCGACATCGGAACCTACTGACCCTTTTCAAGAAGAAGGAGTGAAAGCATGAAGGCATCAATCTTTCAGCTGGCTTTGGCGAGCGTGCTACCCCTGGCTGCCGCGACGACGTTCCAGGAACTCAAGGACGAGGTGGCCGCGGCCGCCGACGGCGCGACGGTCTATGTCGAGAACGACATGGAGGTCACGGGCGTGCTGTCCTGTCCGAGGCGCGTGACGATCGCCAGTCCGGACGGGCAGACGAACACGCTTCGCCGGGCTGCCAGTTACACGGACAAGTTCCTCAACATTACGGATGCGGCAAGTCAGCTGACGCTTCGCGATGTCGTTGTTGACTGGAACAAGGCCGTTGGCGCAGCGACGCGCTTTGCAAACGTCTCCGCTGGGATTCTTACGTTGGATGCCGGTGCGGAGGTGCGCGACTGCCGATTGGGCAGCGGCGTCTCTGGTGGTATCTATTTGACGGGATCCGGCCGTCTCGTGATGAATGAAGGGGCCGTGATTCGTGGTTTTGAATCTGCGACCTATGGCACGGCCGTTCTCATCGGCAACAATGTGTCGGGTGCAGTCTTCGAGATGAATGGCGGTCTGATCACGGACTGTGTGGACCATTATGGGGCAACGACGGACTACAAGGGCTATGGTGGTGCCGTCTACGTGTACGGCGGCGACTTCTTCCTGCACGGGGGCACGATTACGGGCAACAGATCCGACAACAACGTTGCAGGCGTCGTCTCCTGGTCGGGGAGATGGCATCTTTCCGGTCCCGCCTTTGTCACGAACAACGTCGGTGCGGTCGCAAATGACGCCTGGGTTCAGTCCGGCTACATCCACTTCGACGGCGACTACGAGGGGCGCATGACGATGCGCGGCATTTACGAGGGTATGCCGGACAGCAAGGATGGTTCGCAGTGGGCGGCCTACACCGGTTCGTACTTCGGCACGGGCAACGTCTCGTCCCAGCGGAATCCCGAACGCATCATAAATCGCTCTGGCGACTGGGGGGGATCGCAAGGCCTCTGTTGGTCCGGGGCGCTACGACACAACGAATCTGACGGACGCCTTCGACCACACGCGGGACGGCGAAACGGTCATGATCACGCAGGCGTACGTGACGACGGACGATTGGATTTTCGACGGAACTTCCTACAAGGGACTGAAGGACGTCGTGATCACGGGACGTCCGGATGGGACGACGACCCTCGTCCGCGACCACCTCTCAAAACCCCTGTTCCGCATTTCCGGCGGGCGGATTCGCTTTGAAAACATTGTGCTCGACGGGCGATGCACCGAGGAAGTCGCCACCTATCCACTTCTGCTGGCGGGATCGGATGGACATCTCGAGCTGGGGCCTGGCTGTGTCGTCCAGAACGCCGCGCGCGTAGATCAGACCGCCGCGATCTCGGTTGGCGGTTCCGGCGCGACGCTCCTGATGGAGGACGGCGCAATCATTCGGGATTGCCGGACGACGGGGGAGGAATCTTGGGCGAGCGCGATCCGCGTGGGCTACAAAGACGATGAACTGGAGGTTCGCCCCCGTTTTGAGATGCGCGGTGGACTCATCACGAACTGTGTCAGCGCCTCGAAGGGATCTGCCTATGATGCCTATGGTGGTGCCGTGTACATTCAGAGGGCCGATTTCGTGATGTCCGGTGGCGCGATCGTCGGCAACAGCTCTGCGGCGGATGGTCAGGCGGCGGCCGGGCTCATCGTCTACGATACGGGGACCGCCACCTTCTCGGGGACGGCGCGTATTGAGAACAACTTCGGCGGAGCGAACGACGTCTACCGTGCGCAAAACTGCGGGAGTTTCCGCATGAAGGGCGATTTCCGCGGTCGCATCGGCATCTCGAGCGGCGAGCAGAACTACGACCGTCAGGCGGGCGTCACCTGTGAAGCGGGGTCGACGGGGGCTTGGAATTTCTTCTCCGCCGGGACGGAACCCTACGGCAAATATGTCGGCTACAACTGGAGCTCCGAGTATTTCAGCGGGGCGAATGACCAGATCTATTGGGGCACGGCCGTGGGCACGATCGACGATGCGGGGTTCTCGAACTATGAGCGTTTCAACATGGCGAAATACCTGCCCTCGACGTTCGACCTCGATACGGAAGCGCCCTTGCCGCACGTGCTGGGCGGAACGGCGCTCAAGCTCGGCGGGACGGTGGCGCTGACGACGGCGGACGCGGAGGCCCTGAAGACGCGGCTCCCGCTCCCGCTCGTCCAGGCCGTCGACGGTTCGGCGCTTACGGGGACGTGGACCTTCACGGTTCCTGCGGAGACGGGAACGGGTGTCGGCAAATGGATTGTCCGCACGCAGCGGTCGTCCGCAGGCGTGACGGGCTATGTGCTTGACTGGTCAAAGTCGGGTGTCGTCATCACAATTCGTTAATGTCGTTAAAATGGAAAATTGAAGATGTCGTCCTATACAGATCTTTCACGTCGGGGATTTCTACTTGAAGCCTGCGGTTGTGCGGCGGCATTTGGATTCGGTCGTGCCTTCGCCGTGCCGTCGGGGGCTGCGTCGTCAGGACGCCCGAACCTGCGCTTCGGTCTGCTGAGCGACGTCCACATCTCGACGCCGAAGGGCGCGAATGGCTGCGAGACCTTCCTGGAGGCGCTGAAATACTTCCGCGATCGGAACGCGGATGCCGTGGTGATCGCCGGCGACCTGACGAACAACTCCTTCATCGAGGAGCTCGAGGTTTTCGCGCAGGCCTGGTACGAGGTGTTTCCGGACGACAAGTTGCCGGATGGCCGGCGGATCGAGAAGATCTTCGTCGGCGGCAACCACGAATGGGAGGGATGGAAGTACGGCCGGGTCGGCACGAAACGGTATCCGGACCCGGAGGAGCTCAAGCGCCATCTGACGCCCGAACACTATGCCGAGGTCTGGAAACGCCTGTTTCACGAGGAGTTCGCGCATGTCTATCGGAAGGATGTGAAGGGGTACACGTTCCTGGCCGCGCATTGGCCGTGGCACATCTCGGAGGCGCCCGCCTTCATCGCGCGGGAGGCGTCCGGACTCGATTCCGCCAAGCCGTTCTTCTACGTCCAGCACCCGCATCCGAAAGGGACGGTCTACCATGTCGAGAACGGCGAGCCGGATGGAAGCGCCGATGTCGGCGCGACGGCGGAGGCCTTGGCGAAATTCCCCAACGCTGTCGCGTTCTCGGGGCATTCGCACCGTTCGTTGACGGACGAGAAGTCGATCTGGCAGGGGGCGTTCACGTCCGTGGCCACGGCGACGCTGCGTAACGTCGGCGCGCGGAGCGGGTACGAGAATTCGGGACCCCGTCGCAACAGCGAGTTCAAGCAGATGCCGATCAATGTCCGCGGGGCGCGGCAGGGGCAGTTCGTCTCGGTCTACGACGACCGCATCGTGTTTGAGCGGCGGGAGTTCAAGACGGGACAGTCGCTGGGGGACGACTGGGTCGTGCCGTTGGGAACGTCCGAGCGGCCCTATGCCTTCGCGAAGCGGGCGTCCGACGAGCGGCCTGCCGAATTTCCGCCGGAGGCTGTGGTGACGGTGGGCGAGGAATGCGACGGCCAGACGCGCGGGAAGAAACCCTGCCGGCAGATCAAGTTGACGTTCCCCGCGGCGCTGCCGGGAAACGATGTGCGCGGTACCGCCCTGGGCTACGAGGTCCAGGTGCTGCAGACGCAGGGCGACTTTGTGGATCTGCCGCTCCTGACCAAACGCGTGTTTGGCCCGGGCTATGGGTATCCGGTTTCCGACAAACCAGACGACGTTGAACTTCTCCTGAACGCGACGGAACTGCCGCACGAGTGCCTGCTCGAGTTCCGCGCCACGGCCATCGGCAGTTTCGGTCGTCGCTCGAAGGCCATCACCTCCGGGCGGACCAAGCTCAAGGGCGTCGTCATCCGATGGTGAATTGAATGCGTTTCCATGATTCTTCCTGTGTTCGCGAGATTCAGATTTTGTAGTATCCCATCGAAGGATTTTCGTATTTGAAAGGGGGTGTTCCATGTTGCATGCATGTCTTCTTGCCGCGGCGCTGACGGTTGGCGAAACGGTCATTCCCGCGCATTTTTCGGGACCTTTTGCCGACTGGCGGGCCTGTGGTCTGGTGCCGTTCACCTGCGACATGACTGCCTGCGAAGGCGTGTCCTTCGAATTCGCCTGCGACGACTACGATCAGTTTGCGAATTTCGGTTTGCACTTCCGCAGCGGTGGAGCCTGGCTTCACATCCCATTCGACGTGCCGTGGTGCGGCGGGTGGACGCGAATCGAGGTCGACAAGACGAAGAATCGTGCGAAAGGATCTTCGTTTGACTGGTCGAAGGTCGATGCCATTCAGTTTTCAGGTCGTCGCAATGGTACGAAGGATACTACCATCCGCGTCCGCAATCTGCAGGCGCTGCCGCATCTCACGCCTCCGCCCGAAAAACCGGCGGAGGCGGAAAACCTCGCGTGGCTGGCCGGTCAACCGAAAGGGGCGGCAGGCGAACTGCGGGGGTGTTATTGCCACCGTGCGACGGGACCGTATCCCGACAAGCCGGGGTGGGATGAAGCCGTCCGCCGAATGAAGGACTGGGGCTTCAACGCGCTGTTTCCGAATCTCGCGTGGTCGGGGACGATCTTCCCGACCGAAGACTGTCTGGCCGCCTGCCGCAAGTATGGAATTCAATGCCATATCTGGAAACCCTGCTTCAAGGCGCATCGCGAATTCAAGGGAACGTTCCCCGGGCGGGCGGCTGTCAATCTGAAGGGCGAGACGCAGCCTCTTCTCATGTGCCCGTCTGACCCGCGCAATCTTGAAGCGGAAATCGCGGATTTTGTGAAGCTCGCGAAGATGGGTCCGGACGGCATTCATCTCGACTACGTGCGCTATGGAGGCGATTCCGTCTGTTTCTGCGCGGGGTGCCGCGCGGCGTTCGAGAAACGGATCGGACATCCCGTCGCACGATGGCCGGAAGACGTCCGCGACGCGCCGAACAGCGGTCTGTGCGACAAGACCGAGCTCCAGTGCCAGTGGACCAAGTTCCGCCAGGACAATGTCACGGCTCTCGTCCGCGGTGTTTCGGAACGCGTTCGTCGTGAAGCGCCCGGCGTGAAGATTTCGGCGGCGGTCTTCCAGCATTTCGTGGACGCACGGCACTTTGTCGCGCAGGACTGGGTGCCCTGGTGCCGCGAAGGGCTGTTCGATTTCGTCTGTCCGATGAACTACACCCATTCCCCCGCGAAGGAGGTCCAGAACCTCCGTTTGCAAACGGAGGCGGTCGGAGACAGTACGTTCCTCTGTCCCGGACTCGGCCTCCACTCGATGAAGGGGCGTCCGGACGAACGGGCGCGTCTTCTGGCCGAACTCATCGGGAAGACGCGCACGGCGAAGACGCGTGGATTCATCGTCTTCACGTATGAGGAATGGGCGAAGCCGGATGCCGTCTTCGATCTGCTCCGCACCAACGTCCTGCAGTCGGTTTCGCGGAAGGTCGATTTCAAGGGGCCGGAGGTCCGCACGGATGCGGATCGGAGTGCGACGGCGCTGGATGTCGGCCTGAAGCGGCTGGGCGTGTTGCGGCCGAAATCCGTGCGCGAGGTGGGACCCTCGAACTTCACGATCGACGGGGCGCCGGTCGACCGGGATTACGCGGATTTCGATAAATACTGCGCCTATCTGCCCGCGCTGGGCGTCTCCAAGATCCGCATTCTCACGGGCTGGGCCAAGTCCGAGAAGGTGAAGGGGCGCATCGACACGGCCTGGCTGGAGCACATTGTCGACTGGTGCCGTGCGCACGGCATCGACCCGTTGCTCGAGCTCAGCTACGGGAATCCGATCTACGAGGGGGGCGGCGGTCCGGGATTGGCCGATGGCATCCCCAACAAGCCGGAGGGGCTGGCCGCCTGGGACCGTTGGGTCGAACATCTCGCGCGCACCTTCGCCGGGCGCGTAAACGAGTGGGCGATGTGGAATGAGCCGGACAACAAGCCCAAGCCCGGCGAACAGCCGCATACGCCCGAGCAGATTGCCGCGTTCAACGTGCGTTCGGCCCGTATTCTCAAGCGCGTGATGCCTGACTGCCGCCTGCATGCGCTTTCGCTGGCGCACAACGATCCGGTCTTCCTCGAGAAGTGTCTGGTCGCCTTTGGCTCCGACGTGAAGCTCTTCGATACCTTCATCTACCATGGCTATGTCGTCAATCCCGATTCGTCCTATGTGAAAGTCGAGCAGCAGAAGGCGCTTCTGCGGAAATATGCGCCGCACGCGCGGCTTCGCCAGGGGGAGAACGGCAGTCCGTCGGAATGGATCGACCGTCTTTCGCTGTCGCGTCGTCCCTGGACGGAGCTGTCGCAGGCGAAATGGGATCTGCGCCGAATGCTCGGCGATCTGGGCCATGATGTCGAATCGGGGCTTTTCTGCTTCGTCGACATCAACTACGCGCCGCCGATGCATCCCTACCAGCTCTGCAACCGCAAAGGGTATCTGCGGACGAACGCCGAGAACGACGTCATTCGCATCAAGCGCGTCTACTACGCCGTCCAGAATGCCGTGTCGATCTTCAACTCGAACGTTTCACGTGTACGCGAGAAGCCCCAGGCGATCTGCCGGGACGGCACGGTGTCGTTGTACGAATACCGCACGCGCGCGGGATCGCCGCTGCTCGTATTCTGGGAACATGGACCCGTGAAGACGGTCTGGCGCAATTCCCGGCCCGAGGTCGAACTTGAGCCCGGCGCGGCGCCGACCGAATCGGTTGCGACGCGCACCATCCCGATCGAGTGGGCGGGAGAGGCGTTTCGCGATCCGGTTTGGGTCGATCTCGTCACGGGATGGGTCTACGAGATTCCCGCCGATCGCCAGCTCGTCCATCCATGCGGCATCGATTGGGTCGAGATTCCCGTCTACGATTCTCCCTGCGTGTTGACCGAGCGCGCCGCCCTCGATTTTGTCAGCCTCTGATGGTCGGGGATTCCCGCGCTGTCCGTCTGACCGTCACCACGGAATGTATGCGACAATAGTCGCCCGCGTCCCATAGAAGACTTCGAGGAGGGAGATTCCGCCTTGAAGATGAAATGGGGAATCTCAACGCCTTGATTCATATTTTCAAACATCCGACTTTTATGCTAAAATGGCGTCAGTATGAATAGAAGAACATTCATCAAGGGGTCGGCGGCGTCGGCCGCGCTGTTGCTGGCCGGGGGTGGCTGCGAGAAGCCGTTCGTCGAGAATCCGAACATGGTCTATCGACCGCTCGGCAAGACCGGACTGCGCGTGAGCGTGGTCGGTTTCGGTACGGAATGGATGGAACGCCAGTCGGATGAGACCTGTGAGGCCATCATGCGCCGCTGCGAGGCGCACGGCGTCAATCTGTTCGACTGCTGGATGGGCGGACCCGAGGTGCGCAGCCGCATCGGCGACGCGATGCGGGGACATCGCAGGCAGTGGATCATCCAGGGACATGTCGGCTGCGTGTGGAAGAACGGACAGAACACCCGCACGCGCGATCTCGCCCTCTGCAAGCCCGCATTCGAGGATTTGCTCAAGCGCTTCCATACCGATTTCATCGACATCGGCATGATCCACTACATCGACACGCTTGAGGAATGGGAGTCGGTGTCGAAGGGGCCGTTCATGGCCTACATGAAGGAGCTTCTGGCGGCGGGCAAGATCCGCCACATCGGCCTTTCCACCCACAATCCGCTCGTCGGCCAGGCGGCCGTGAAGAGCGGGCTCGTGGAGATGCTGATGTTCAGCGTCAATCCAGCCTACGACCTGCTGCCGCCGATCGAGGAGTTCATGTCCTACTACAAGGGCGATGAGCGCTACGACAAGGAGCTCGGCGGCATTGCCCCCGAACGCGCCGAACTCTACCGCCTCTGCGAGGAGCATGGCGTGGGCATCACCGTGATGAAGGCCTATGCAGGCGGACGCCTCTTCGACGCGAAGAGTTCGCCGTTCAAGACCGCCCTCACGCCGGTGCAGTGCATCCACTACGCATTGACGCGTCCCGGCGTCGCCGCAGTGCTGCCTGGCTACGACACGGTCGAACACGTCGACGCCGCCGTGCGCTACTGCCAGGCCAACGCCGAGGAACGCGATTATGCGAGCGTTCTCGCGAAGGCGCCGCGCTGCGCCTACGGCGGGGCCTGCACCTACTGCGGACACTGTTCGCCGTGCCCGAAGAAGATCGACATGGCGATGGTCAACAAGCTCTACGATCTCGCGACGGCCCAGCCGACGGTGCCGGATTCCGTCCGCCAGCACTATCTGGCGCTCAAGCATCACGCGAGCGAGTGCACGGGGTGTGACCGCTGCGAGAAGCGTTGCCCGTTCCACGTCAAGATCATCGAGCGGATGCACAAGGCCGCCGCGCTCTTCGGGGTCTAGGTTCTTTTCAAGTCAAATCGGAGGTTGGCTATGTCTGGAAAGTTGTTTACATGTGTGGGGCTCGCAGGATTGCTGGGCCTGACTGCCGTCGGCGCGACGTGCACGTGGACGGGCGCTGCGGGAGACGGTCTGTGGGCGACGCCCGGCAACTGGCAGGACAATGCCGTGCCAACGGCGTCCGACACGGTGGTCATTCCCGCCAACACGGCGGATGCGATGGATGCTGGCGATGAGGTTTGAACGCTGGCCGGTCTTACGTTTACGTAGCCTGTCGGCAGCTTCTCGCTCAAGGGGGCTGGACTGCGCGACGCTGGACCTCCCGACGGATACGGACGCGACGCCGCGGACGCTGGATGCGGCGAAGCTGGTCGCGCAATTGAAGGCGCAGAACGTTTTCCTCGGTTGAGGGAAGATTGCGTTCCACTTGTGCGGATGTTCCAAAAATGCTATATTTTAATTGTATTTCAAAATGGAGAAGGACTTGTGATGGGAATTTCTGCTTTTGACGCAATCTCGCGGCGGACCTTTCTGGGCGGCGCGTTCGCCCTGGCGTCTGCGCCGGCCTTTGGCGCGGGGGCGGAGCGGCTGGCCCGCATCGGCGTGATGACGGACACGCATGTGCAGAAGACGATGGAGAGCTGTGCCAAGGTGCGGGCCGCGCTTGAACTCTTCAAGGCGCAGGGCTGCGAGATGGTGGTCAACTGCGGCGACATCGCGGACCAGCATTTCCCGGATGGCTACCGCTGCTATCGCCGGACCGTGAAAGAGGTCTATCCCGAGCCCGCGTCGCGTCCGAAGGATGTCTTCGTCTATGCCTTCCACGACGTCTGCAACTACAAGCCGGGCACTTGGTGGGGTGACATCGCCGCCAACGCGGCGGCGGCGTTCGAAGACGTGCGCGTCGCCCTGGAGGCGCCGAACGGACACACCCATGCGTTCACCTGGAAGGGGATGCCGTTCCTCGTCTTCCCGCAGTCGACGGGCATGAAGGGGTTCCTCTCCTGGGAGGACTACGAGAAGGCCGTCGCCAAGGCCTGCGCGGCGAATCCCGGCAAGCCCGTCTTCGTGCTCGACCATCTGCCGCCGGCGGGGACGACGTTCCACAGCCATCATTGGGGAAGCGCGCCCTGCCGCCGGATCCTGAACAAGTTCCCGCAGGTCGTCCATCTTTCCGGACACGTCCACGGCTCCCTTGCGAGCGAGCGCCAGATCTGGCAGGGCGAGTTCACGGCGGTCAACGCGGGCTGTCTCAACACCTGGGGCGGCTTCGCGCCGGGCTCGACGCCGCCGCGCCAGGCCAAGGAGAACTTCGGCGTCCTCGTGATGGACGTCTATGCCGACCGTCTCGTCTTCTTCCGCTACGACGTCCGCGACCGGTCCGAGGCGGGGAAGCCCTGGATCGTGCCGCTGCCGTTCGCGGCGAAGGCCGCGCCCTATCGTCCCGAAGTGGCGCAGACGCGCCTGCCGCGCGCCTCCTTTGCGGCTGGGGCGGCGGTCTCGATCGTCCGCGAGGGCGCCGGCTATCGAGTCTCCTTCCCAGAGGCCCGCACGGGCGCCGAGGCGTTCATGTATCGTCTCGCGTGTCAGCGGCGGACTGCGGCCGGTGAATGGAAGACCTTCACGCGGGATGACATTTTCGCCGACTTCTGGAAGGCGCCGAAGGACCGTACGGGCACGATGTCCTACGTGCTGGACGCCGCGTTCTTCAAGACGGGCGAGACCTATCGTCTGACGGTGACGCCGCTCGACTGGTTCTATCGCGAGACGCCCGGCGTCTCGGTCGAATTCACCGCGGACGTCGGGGCGGGCGCGTCCATCTGGTCCTGCGCCGATCCGAAGGCCGACCTGAAGTTCACGGAATACGGACGTCCTGTTCCGATTTCGCCGGAAGGGTTCTTCGCCCCGCCGAGCGGACAGGGGACGCTTCGCCTGCCCGAACATGCGTTCAAGGTCCTGAATCCCGGACAGAAGGGGCGGTTGGTGCTGGATCTCGATCTCCGCATTCCGGAGGAGGACTGGCATGCCTGGCGCGTGTCCTTCCGTGCTCGCGGCGGCGGCGGTTCCCTGGCCGAGATCCAGACGCCCCCCGGTGCTCCGGGCGTGCTGCGCTACGTGATGCCGTTCACCGTGCCCGCAGGCGGTCTCGACACCTGCGACGTGCTTTTCAACTATGTCACACCCGGTGCCTCCGTGCGCGTGGATGCCCTCGCCTGCTTCATCGTCGAGTAAATCAATTTCAGAAAGGACCTCCAATGAAAAAGATGCTGATGTGCCTGGCCGCCGTCTGCGCCGCGATGGCGGGGCGTGCGGACGACTACACCGTGCTCGACTATGTCGAGGCGACGGGAAGCCAGTGGGTCGATACGGGAATCGTCGGCCGATACGACACGAAGGCCGAGATCGAGGCCGAATGGACGTCCCTTGATGGCGACATGGCGCTGCTCGCCAGTCGCGGAAATGATGGCACCGAGGCGAATGCGACGCGCATCAACTTCGCAAACGGATTCAACTATGGTCAGGGACTTCTCGTCGGCTACGGCTATGGTCTCTACGTCCGTCCTCATGTCTGGTGGATTGAAGGCGAGGGAACGGAAAACGAGAAGACCTACGATTCGGAGCGTGCGTGGGAACTGAACCGCATCTACGCCATCTCGACCGAGTTCGCAAAGACCGGCGAGAGTGAAACGACAATCCGAATGACGGTCGATGGCGTCAAGATGATGAAGGACGAGGTCAACAAGACGGATTGCGCGGTGACAAACGCGCTTGTCGACACGGGTTGCAATCTCACGATCTTCGCCAACAACCTCTCGGGACAGATCGTCGGCGCCGCCAAGGCGCGCATCTATGGACTGAAGATCTGGCAGGACGGCGAACTGAAGCGAGATTTCGTCCCCGTGCTGAAGGACGGCCGCGCCGGCTTCCGCGACGCGGTCACGGGCGGCTTCTTCTACTCGAACTCCGGCACGGAGCTCGTCGCGGGGCCCGACGCCTCCACGCCGGACGGCTATGTCGGCTACATCGAGTCGACCGGCAGCGCGTATGTCGATCTGGACGTCGTCGGCCGGAGCGGCCTCACGATGGAGTCCCGCATGTGCTGGATCGAGGTGCCCGGCGACGGCTCGTACGTCGCCTCGCGCCGGGGAAACAATCCTCGGTTCTACATGTACCACCACTATCAGAAGAACACGATTGGATACGACGGCTATTACAACAGGGGCGCCGTGGCGCAGCCGGGCGTCGTCTATGACGTCCGGTCGGTTCTGGCGAACGACGTACAGAAGCTGACCATCGACGGCGTGGACCAGATCTCCCTCGCGGACAGTGCGTCTGTCGACACGGGACTCAACCTCTACCTCTTCGCCTGCAACAAGGATGGCGAGGCGGTCTACAAGACGAAGGCGCGCTGCTATGGTCTGAAGATCTGGGACGGCGACACGCTTGTGCGCGATCTCGTTCCCTGCGTGAAGCGCAGAGAGGCCGCGCTGCTGGACCGGGTGAGCGGGCGGTTCTTCTTTGCGAAGGGCGGCTCGCTGGCGATGGGTCGCGACACGACGTCCGGTCGACCCGACTACTTCGTCGAATACCTTGAGTCGAAGGGCGACACGTGGCTCGACACGGGGGTGCGCGCGCGTCCCGAGGTCCGGGCCGTAGGCGAATTCGCGCTCACGCAGCAGCGGCGTTCGGTCCAGGAGGAGCGCTACAAGTACTTCGGGGATGCCTATGGCCACGCAGAGCGAACGTTGCTGGGCGCCTGCGACAATTGGGGCAACAAGCGCTTCTATATGGTCCATGCCCCGAACGCCGACCTCTGGATGGGCTACAACGAGACTCGTCTCTATCCGCCGAACCCGAGCACAGGCGCTTCCCGCTGTGCACTGGGTACGGCACGCCACAGTTTCGACGTCACGCTCGCACAGGGAAACCAGACCGTCATTCTGGACGGCCAGACCGTCCATCAGGGTGCGGATTCGAGTTCAGTCGACGCGGGCTGCAATCTCTATCTTTTCGCCTGCAATAGAGGCGGCCAGCCACAGTACTGCGTCAACGCGCGCGTCTATGGACTGAAGCTCTGGCAGAATGGCGAACTGAAGCGCGATTTCCGTCCGTGCGTGAAGGACGGCGTTGCGGGCTTCTACGACGCCGTGGCCGACGAGATCGTCTATCCCACCATGCCGATCCGGAAGGACTGCATCGGCGACGCGATCTACACGGACGACATGAAACCCGTACAGATTCTCGAGTACGTGGAGAGCGACGGCAGCCAGTGGATCGACACGGGCGTCGTCGGCC
>JAUNMP010000091.1 GCA_030537465.1 bacterium | reverse complement strand
CGCCCTCGGCGGACGTTCCGCAGAGGCGGAGGCCGGGCAGGCCGAGAAAACTGCCCAAATAGCCCCCCCCCCCGCGCGGTGTTTGTTGTTGTTTTTTGTGTTTGGGGGTGGGGGTGCGGGGGGTGGCACGGTGGGGGGGGGGGGGAAGGTTGAGAGAGGTGGGATGGTTGAGGGGAGCAAGAAGCGTCGACCCCATCAGGTCGTCGTAGAGGACGGTGTCGGCGAGGGAGATGTCGCGCTGGCCGGCGACGGTGCAGAGTCCTGCATCGCCAACCCCCGCGGAAACGAAACGGACGGCCTTGACGAAACGCTGACGCAGGGCCATCAGGCGTTCATCGCCTGCGCGGAACACCACCGCAAGGATGCCCTGCGCCTCGGGCGGTGGCAGCTCGTCGAGGGAAATCGGATGAATTGAAACTGTGGGGAGTCCTTCCGGATAGAGTCGGTTCAAGCCCGCCATGGCCATCAGGACGGCATCATACTTCCCGTCCACCAGCTGCTGGATGCGGGAATCGATTGCACCGCGGATCGGCAGCAGCTTCGCTTTGGGGAAGCAACTACGGGCATAGGATTTCCTCCGCTCGCTCGAGATGCCGATCTTCAAGCCCCTGCGACGGCGCGCGGACACAGGCGACATGTCGGAGCGCATCACCCAGCAGTCGCGGGGATCCTCGCGGTTCGGAAGCCAGAACCAGTCCAGGTCGTCCGAAATCGTCTCCGGGAGGTCCTTCGCCGAATGGACGGCGAAATCAATGCGCCCCTCGCGCACCGCCTCGTCAAGATCGCGGGTGAAGAAATCGGGGGCGCTCTTCTCGATTGGCGTCGTCAGATCACGGTCGCCGGGAGTCTCCACGGGAACGACTTTGTAGGACGTCCCGGGGAATTCACGCGAGAGAAACTCAACCGCACCCCGAGTCTGCGCCAGGGAGAGCCGACTGCCACGAGCTCCGACGACAAACGTTCGCTTCACGGCAGAACCTCGATCGAGCCAATGGGATAACGACGACCATTGCCGTCTGCCAACGGCAGCGCAATTTCGGGCGTTCCCTGCTTCGAGCCGACCGACACGCAGAGGGTGTAGCGGCCTGGTTTCAGCATCACATACCACTTACCGGGATCCATGCCGACATCACGCGCGGCCGTGAGCACGGGGTCGGGGTCTAGAATCGGAACCGTGCGGCCGAAACGGCACAAGGACTGCACCACCGCGGGTTTCTCGATCCCGTTCAATGTGGGATCGAGACGGCGGAAATCAAACTTCGAATCGGTCACGGACCAGCAGACGGTTCCATTTGCGTCCAGAAGCGCCCAGGTCAGCTTCGCGCCTGGATGCAACCAGCTCACGCCGGCGTTCACCCAAGTCGACCGAATCGTCACGGGTTCACCCGTCTTGACCTGTTCGGGGTAGACAACCTCGCGCAGCTGGAAGCGATAGCCCAGTCGACGGTTGATCTGCGCGATTACGTCCTTATGCTTCGCGTAGAACGGCTCGGGAAAACCATGGATCGAAAGGTAACTGGCTTGATGCTTCTCGATGCAGTCGAGAAAACGCTCGGGGATCCAGCGGCCGCGCGCCTCGCACATGGTCCAGTGTCCGTTTTCGATTACAACGGGCGTCTCGGGGGCGAAGTTTCGGGCCCAGTGGCTATGCGCCCACGAACCCTCCACGTTGTAGGTCGGTTTGGGATCGGGTCCCATGCAGAAGATGGAGTCATCGCGGTAACCGATACCAAGCTCACGGGCGAATCTCATGAGCGGGGCCTCGGGTTCCTGTCCACTGGAACCCGCCACGTCATCCGAGATGATCAGCAGAGACTTCGGGAGGACGCGGCGATGCAGCTTCAGGTGGAGGCGGGTGATGCGGTCAGTCTCCTCCTTCGAAAGCTTCGAGGTGTCGCCCGTGTGGCCTTCCCCGTACATGCCGAAGCTCCCGACATCGACGAACGCAACGTTGGGGTCACCGTCGTAGCGGTCGGCAAAGGCCGTGAGGAACTTCTCGTACTTCGCGAGGAAGACGGGATCGTCGTAGACGGGCTCCCAGCGCGCGGGGAAAGTCTTCCCCTTCTCGACATGGGCCCTGTAGTTGAACCAGATGCCCTTCGCGCCGGCCTCGCGTACATAATCGGGGCAGGCGTTCGTGGTCTGGTTGCAGCAGATCACGCGGAAAGCGATCTTCTTGCCCTTGGCAATCCAGTTCTGGGCGAAGGAATCGATGGTGTCCCACCGGTAGTCGCCCTCCGTGGGCTCGATTTCGCTCCAGAGGAAGCGGAAATAGACCGTGGAGGTGCCGGGAATCCAGTCCAGCGTGTCGCCGGACGGCGTCTTCGCGCCATAGGCCCACATGCGCCCGGCCATATGGTAGAAGACGAGGCCCATATCCGGATTGATCAGGGCCTCGCCCGTGTCTTTCGGATTGACGGTGACGGCGACGGCGGCGAGGGAACTCAGAGCCGCGAAAGTCGTCAGGACCTTCCTGGACTGGAACATGGAATCTCCTTCGGTCAAGGATTCAGAGACTTGCAGACATCGTCGAAGCGGTCGAGGAACGCATCGACGTCGGCCGCCGTGTGGGCCGCCGAGATGAAGTTGCACTCGAACTGCGAGGGGGCGATGTAGACGCCGCGCTCGAGCATGCCGTGGAAGATCTGGGCATAGAGCTTCGTGGAGCAGGCCTTGGCGTCCGCCAGATCCTGCACGGGCGTGTCGGTGCAGAACGGCGTGAAGACGCCGTTGAAGCTCTGGCATGTGACAGGGAGGTCGTATTCAGCGGCAATCGTCGAGACGCCGACCGCGAGCGCGCTGCCGAGCTCGGCCATACAGGAATAGGGTTGCTCGCGCTCGAGCACGTCAAGGGTCTTCAGTCCCGCGGCGACGGCGACGGGGTTGCCACTCAGCGTGCCGGCCTGGTAGACGGGTCCCGTGGGCGCGAGCTGCTTCATCCACTTCGCCTTGCCGCCGACGGCCGCAAGCGGGAATCCGCCGCCGATCACCTTGCCAAGCGTGATGAGGTCCGGCGTGATGCCCCCGTAGAGGGCCGAATAGGACGAGAAGCCAAAACGGAAGCCGTTGATGACCTCGTCGCAGATGAGAAGCGCACCGTGGGCCTTCGTGACCTTGCGCAGGCCCTTCAGGAAGCCATCGGCGGGCGGCACAAGGCCCATATTGCCCGCAACGGGCTCGACGATGACGGCGGCGATCCTGTCGCCCTGTTCGGCAAAGGCGGCCTCGACGGCCTTCAGGTCGTTGTAGGGCACGACCATCGTGTCGGCCACGGCACCGGCGGTGACGCCGGCGGAGGAGGAGGCCCCCATCGTAAGGACGCCCGATCCGCTTTTTACAAGCACCGTGTCGCTGTGACCGTGGTAGCAGCCGTCGAACTTGAGGATGACGCTGCGTCCGGTGACGCCCCGCGCGAGGCGGAGCGCCGTCATGACGGCCTCGGTGCCGGAGTTCACGGCACGGACCATGTCCAGGCCCGGGACAAGCGCGGTGAGGCGCTCGGCGAAGTCGACCTCGATCGGGGTCGCGATGCCGAACGTGCTGCCGTGGGCGGCGGCGGACTTGGCGGCCGCGACGACCTCGGCGCGTGCATGGCCGAGAATCATCGCGCCCCAGCTGCAGCAGTAGTCCGTGAGCGTGCGTCCGTCGGCGGTGACGATCTTCTGCCGCTTGCCGCTCTCCACGAAAACGGGCGTGCCGCCCACACCGTTGAAAGCCCGCACGGGAGAGTTGACGCCGCCGGGGATGACGCGCTGCGCGCGCTTGAACAGGGTCTTGTGGTCCATGGTGACTTACTTGTATTCGATGGTGACCTTTTCGCGGAGCTCGGCGACGAACGCGTCCATGGCGCGGCCGCGGGACTCGTGGCGGAGCAGGTCGCGGATCTGGTCGGCGACGTCGACGAGGGTCTGGGGACCACCCGCCTTCTCATCGGTCTTGAGGATGATGTGGTAGCCGAACTGGGTCTCGATCACGTCGGAGATCTCGCCGCACTTCATGGAGAAGGAGGCCTGGTCGAACTCGGGCACCATCATGCCGGGACCGAACCAGCCGAGGGAGCCGCCCTGCTGTCCGCTCGGGCAATCGGAATGCTCGCGGGCCTCGTTGCAGAAGGCCTGGCCGATTTCGCCGGGATCGCCGGCGGAGACGATGCGGGCACGGATCTCCTTGATCTTCTCGAGCGCCTGCGCCTTGTCCGCCTCGTCCATGCCCTCGGTCTTGACGAGGATGTGCTGGGCGAGCACCTGGGGCTGCGTCACGAAGTCGGCCTGGTGGGCGGTGTAATAGTCGGCGACCTCCTGTTCGGTCGGGTCAGCGACGTCGCTGCAGGCCTGCTGGACGAGCGCGTCGACGCGGCAGCCCTTCACAATCTCCTTACGGAGGTCCTCCTCGGACATCTTCTGCTGGGCCAGCACGCGCGTGAAGGCGTCGCGGCCGCCGACCTGGGCGACGATTTCGGCGATCTTGGCGTCCACGGCCTTCTCGTCCACCGGCTTGTCCAGCTGGAGGGCGCGCGCGAGCAGCAGCTTCGCGCCGATTGCCTGCTCCTGGGCACGCTCGACGAGCTTCTCGAGATTCTTCTTGATCTCGTCCGGACGCATCCCGTGCTCGGAATAGAACTTGATCAGACGGTCCAGCTCGAACTGCACCGCCTCCTTCGAAATGGGTTCGCCGTTGATGTAGGCCTGCTTCATCTCTTCTCCTTTATTTTCTCGAAAGCGCTATTATAGCATATGTGGTATACTAGCGGCATGCAGACGGAGGAACAGAGCGAATTTCTGGCACAGGCGCTGCAGGAACACCGAGAACGGCTCCTGCGCCTGGCCGAACGCCATCTCAATCCCGTGCTCCGTCGTCGCGTGTCGCCGGAGGATGTCCTTCAGGAGGCCGCCGCGGACGCCTACCGCTGGGGCGGGGACTTCATCCACAACCAGGATCTCCCCGTCTACTTCCGTCTGCGCGCGGTCCTGTTGCAGACCATCACCCATCTCGAGCGCCGGCATCTGCAATCCGCCAAGCGCGACGCCTATCGGGAGGCGGAACCGCCACCGGCGGAGAACGGAGAGGAGGCGCCGCCCGCTTGGGACGACATTCCCGACACCGCAACCTCACCCCTCTCCGCCGCCGCGCGCGCTGATCGCCACGAAATCCTCCGCCAGGCACTTCGCGATCTCTCGGAGTCCGACCGACAGATCATCCTCCTGCGCAACTTCGACGATCTTTCGAACGCGGAGTGCGCCGCAGTTCTCGGCATCGACGTGAAGGCCGCCAGCATTCGCTACGTGCGGGCTCTCCAGCGCCTGAAGGCCAAGCTCGTCGAGTACACGGAGTTCCAGGGGTGAACGACGGTCAGACGTTCGAGGAACTTGTCGACCTCTTTCTCGACAAGTGCCACCTGGGCGACGCCCCCGACATCGCGACTTTCGCCGCGCAGTATCCCGAGCACACGGCCGAACTCCTCGAGACACTGCCCCTTCTCAACGACCTCGAGAAAATCGGCGATGCCGCGCGCGGACTCTCCCAGGCGAAGATCGTGGAGCTGCCCGAGCTTCCGGGATCGGACTTCCAGCTCCTTCGCAAGATCGGCGGAGGCGGCATGGGCGTCGTCTTCGAAGCCAGACAGATTTCCCTCGATCGCCGCGTCGCCGTCAAACTTCTCGCGCCGTCCCTGGTCTCGAACGATGCGCGCCGCGAGCAGTTCGAGCAGGAGGCGCGCCTCGTCGCGACTCTGCAGCACCCCGGTATCGTCAAGGTCATCGGCGCCGGACAGTGCGCCGGCACATTCTACTACGCCATGGAGCTCGTCGAGGGCGAACGGCTCGATCGGCATACGTTCACGAGCCTGAGGGAGATCGCCAATGTCGGCCTCCAGGCCGCCCGCGCGCTCTCATACGCACACGAGCAGCAGGTGATGCACCGGGACATCAAGCCCTCGAACATCCTGCTCGACAAAAACGGCACCATCCACATCGCCGACTTCGGGCTCGCCTGCGTCCTTGAGGCGGGGCGCGACGCGGTCGACCGTCCGGGCGCCCAGAACGGCACCCTTCGCTACATGCCAGCCGAGCGCCTCGTGCATGGCATCAGTTCGTTCCTCGGCGACCAGTACGCCCTCGGCGCCACGCTCTACGAACTCATCGCTCGACGTCCGATCCTGGAGGAACGGACCTCGTCCCGTCTTTTCCGCCGCATCTGCACGACACCCGTGCCGCCCCTTTCCTGCGCCGAGACCGATCTGGCCGCCATCGTCAACAAATGCGTCTCGTTTGATGCACGAGACCGCTATCCGTCCATGCGAGACCTCGCGGAGGACCTACGCCGTTTCCTCGACCACGAGCCCATTCTGGCGGCTCCACCCCCGGCGGGACGACGCCTTGTCCTCTGGATTCGCCGCAAGCCCGCCGTCGCCGCACTCACGGGGGTCGCCGCAGTTCTGGCGATCTGCGCCGTCTCCGCGCTGGGCATCGGCTATGCACGAACGGCCGAGGCGCTCCACCTCGCGGAACGAAACGCGGCCCTCGCAGGGGCGGCACTTTCCGGCGTCTTCCGCAGCGTTGAAAGCCAGTCACCCTCGCGCCGCGACACCCAGCTGCTCACAGAACTGCTTCCCTACTACGGCGAGCTCGCCCGGCGACAGGACATGCCTCCCGACAAGATAGCAGAGGCCAACCGCATTCTGGGGACGTGCGCCTTCCGAACAGGGAACTACTCTCTGGCGGAGAAGGCCTTCCGCCACGTCGCAGAATCCAATTCCACGGCGTCCGACCGCAACAACCTCGCGGACGTGCTCCGTCGTCTGGGGCGCGACGACGAGGCTGACACCCTCTACCGAGAGGTCGCCAACCGCTTCTCGGAGTCCACCAACGTCGTGGACAGGTTCGAATCCGTCCGCGCGCTCAAGGCACTCGCCCAGGAGGACTACGAAAGCCCCGACCGGGCCAAGGCCTTTGAACTTCTCGCCGAACTCCTCAAGGACGACCCGCTGAACCCCGACTACCGCTATCAGTACGCGCTGATTCTCGGCCCCACTCCCCGTCAGTTCACGGGAGAGCGGCTCCCCGACATCAAGCCCAACCCCACTCTGATCCTGAGTCAGCTGACCGATGAATATCCAGACCGCCCTGAATACGGTCTGGCGCTTGTGGACCTTGTTGAACGAAGGCTGCGTCCGGGACGCAAAACCAAGCTCACCGAACGAATCGACTTCTTCGGAGCCCTGGAGCGGGCGGACCGTCTTCTGGGCAGGTATCCCAACATGCCGGACGTCGTCTCGGCCGTCATCCGCATGCGCACCGCCTACGCAAACCACCTGCGACGCATCGGCGACGTTCTGCTCGCCGACCAGGTCCAGTCTCGAACCTCGGGCATGCTCGAGATGTTGACACACAGCCCGGAGGCCCCCGCCTCCCAAAGGTTCGTATTCTCCTCAACCAATGGCGTCTCGCTCGCCTATCGGCAGATCGTCGTCAACCGGCGCGCCGCGGGCCCCATGAACCTGATCACGATTCTCCATGGGCGCAGTTCGCGCGGTTCCGACAATTTCCAACAGCTGGCCACACCCGCCCTGATGCCTCTTCTGGAATATGTCCAGGCGCATGGCGAAAAAGTGGCCATCCTTCTTCCTCAGTGTCCGGTCAAATCGGATTGGAAACAGCTCCGCAAGACGCTGGACGAGCTCTCCCGCAGGAAGGCACGCGAATTCCGCGTACGCCCCAAGAACGTCTTCGAGATTCGGAAGGAGACGCTGACGGAAGAGGACTGCGCGAAGATGTTCGAGCGCGCCGAGAACGCTCAACCCGCGCTTTAATCGGCGGTACGGCGCGGTGCCTTGTCCGTCAGGTCCAAGAGCTGCTTCAAGGTGCCAACGTCGGCAAGGGGATCCTCGGCGCGGCGGCGCGCAGCCTCGGCCTGAGCGGCACGCTCCGCTTCGGCGGCACGCTCCGCTTCAGCCGCGCGCTCCTTGGCCGCCTTCGCCTCGGCTTCGGCCTTCTCTCGAGCCAGACGACGCTCGAGGGCAAGTTCGGCGTCAACACGCATCTTGTCTTCCTTGAGGCCCGCGAGGCTCCCCTTCGCCTCATCCAGAGCCTTCAACGTCGAGACGAGATTCCGCCCCAGGGACTCCTTGGCTTCGGTCATCTGCTTCAGAGAGAACCGCTCCTGGTCGCGTTCCGCGGTGATCTTCGCCAGCTGAACCTCGGACGCTGCCAGGTCCGAGCGCAGCCGCCGGTTCTCGTCCCAGAGCATCCAGCCCGCCACTCCCGCCGCGGCCAGCGCGGCGAGAACGAGAACGGCCAGCAGACAGGCGAGAAAGGTTCTCACGCAAGAACGACCTTATCTTTGACGAGCTGCGCCTGCAGCGCCTTGACGTCGAGTTCACGCGGCGTGCACCCCTTCAGCGCCGCCATGGCCGCCGCGGTACCTGCCGCCTGACCGGTGACGAAACACGGACAGATGAGACGGAACGTGTCGATCGTATCCGGTGCGCCGAGCATACGGCCCGCACAGAGCACATTGTCGATGTTCTTCGGGAGAATCGAACGGTACGGAACCTGAATAGCCGCGTGCTTTCCATCCTGGCCGAACATGCCGATGGAATCCTGGGGCTTGTAGTCGCCACGCAGCATCGCACGGTCGACGATCAGTTCGGCGTCGATGAGACGCGAGGCGCGAGGTCCGATCTGCGAGCATGTGTTCGCGATGAAGACCTGCTCCCAACCCGGCTCCTGGCGCATCGCCGCGACATGCTCCCACCACTTCTTGCGGAAGTCGATCTCGGCGGCCGTGAGGTCCCGCACATCGAGTCCGTTGCCCTTTGGACCCGTGCCGAAATTTCCCCACCAGGTCGAGGGATTCGCCTCGTTCGAGCGCGTCGGCCACTTGCCGAGAACAGGTGCCTTCACCTTGCCGTCCGGGCCCTTCGGGGCCGTCTTCGCCGTGATGCGGTCCATGTTGCCGAGACGGACGACATGGCCGATGCCGTGGGTGATCTGACGATAGTTTCCGCCGGCGGCATAGAGGATGTCGCCGTCGCCCGAGCAGTCGACGACCTGCTTGGCGAGGATCGCCTGCTTGCCCTGCTTGGACTCGAAGACGACGCCCATGACCTTGTTGCCCTGCTGGATGACGTCCACGCCCCAGCAGTGGAAGAACATGTCGATCTTCTCCTCGGCGACCATCACGTCCATCAGGTACTTCGCGCCCTCGGGGTCGACCGTCGGCTGCCAGTGGACCTTCTCGAGCTCCTTCGGACGCGGCTTGCAGACATAGCCGCCCAGGGCGATCGAGCGATCGGCGAACTCCTCCGCGAGACCGCGCGTGACCAGGCGCCAGCGCTTGCCCTCGAGACGCTGCGAGGTGCAGAGCATGATCAGAACCATGCCGTTGGTGAAGAGTCCGCCCAGAGAGCCATAGCGCTCGACCAAGGCGACCTTCGCGCCCGTGCGGGCGGCGGCAATCGCGGCGGCAAATCCGGCGGGGCCACCGCCAACCACGACGACGTCCGTCTTGTGGAAAATCGGAATCTCACGTGCGGGGCAGACGACCTTGCCATCCTTCATCTCACAGCTGGGACCATCCTCGATCGTGTGGCCGAGCGGGAAGATGTTCTTGCCGAACCAGACGTTGTCCGGATCACCCACCGAACCAGGCGGCAGGGTGTTCTTCGTCTTCACAAACTCGTCTGCCGCGAGAGGCGCGCCCACAAGGGCCGCTCCGCCGATGCCAAGACGCTTCAGAAACTCTCTCTTGCTAATGTTCATGGGATTGGTTCCTAGTTGAAGGTTGAAAGTTCCGGGTTCAAGGTTCCGGGTTGAAAGTTGCAGACTGAAGATTGAAAACTGAAAACTGAAGACTGAAGATTGGATCAGGTGGCAGGCGTGCCGGCACCCGCATCGGCGAGCGGGGAGAGGACGCCACCGTTCACGCCAGGTTCGCCGGCGAAGAGAATCATGCCCTCGGAAACGCCCACGCTCATCTTGCGCGGCGCGAGGTTGGCGACGAAGAGCACCTCCTTGCCGACCATCGCGGCCGGCTCGGGATAGGCACCGCGGATGCCGCTGAAGATCGTGCGCTTGCCGAGCGCGCCGCAGTCGAGCTCGAACTTGAGGAGCTTGGCGCTCTTCGGGACGATCTCGCAGGAGACGACCTTGCCGATGCGGAGATCGAGCTTCTCGAAGTCGTCGAACTTGATCTCGGGCTTCAGCGCGGGCGTCTTCGCCTCTTCACCTTGACCTTCGGCCTTGACCTTGGACTTGTCCTTGTTCTTCGAGGCGCGGCTCTCGTGCGCAACCTCGCCGGAGTCCGCGGGCTTCACCTTGGCCTTCTCGACCATCGCCTCGACCTGCTTCGCGTCGATGCGCGTGGCGAGGTACTCGTACTTGCCAATCGTGGCGTTCTCGATGGTCGCGTCAAGAGATTCCCAGGTGTAGGAGGCTTCGCCGAAGAGCGCGGCGACCTTGTCGGAGTACGCGGGGAGAATGGGCTTGAGATAGATCGCGAGAATGCGGAAGACGTTGAGGATCGTCGTGAGCGTCGTGCGCGTCGTCTCGGCGCCGTCAGGCTGCTTGACCGTCTTCCAGGGTTCGCGGCGGTCGAAGTACTCGTTCGCGGCGTCGGCAATCTTCGTGATCTCGACGGGGACCTGGGAGAAGCGGCGGTCCTCGTAGTGCTGTGCGATCACGTCGGCGCGGCTACGGGCGAGCTCCACGAGCTTGCGTCCCTCCTCGTCAAGGGTGCCCATGCGGCCTTCGAGGTTCTTGTTCAGCATCTGGGCGCCGCGGGAGGCGAGGTTCGTGACCTTGCCGACCATGTCGCCGTTCACGCGCTGGACGAAGTCCGTCAAATTGAGATCCATGTCGTCCGTCGTGCCGCCGAGCTTGCACGCGTAGTAGTAGCGCAGCGCCGAGGCGGGCAGATGGTCGAGGTAGGTGCGGGCGTTGACGAATGTGCCCTTGGACTTGGACATCTTCTCGCCGTTGACGGTGAGGAAGCCATGCACGAAGATCTTGTTCGGCTGCTCGAAGCCGGCGGCGTGGAGCATGCCCGGCCAGAAGAGGCAGTGGAAGCGGATGATGTCCTTGCCGATGAAGTGGTAGCGCTCGGCCTGCGGATTCTGCCAATAGTCCTCGAACTTCTTGCCGTTCTTCTCGCACCAGTTCTTCAGCGAGGCAAGATAGCCGATCGGGGCGTCCACCCACACGTAGAAGTACTTGTCGGGATAGCCCGGGATCTGGAAGCCGAAGTACGGCGCCGCGCGGGAGATGCACCAGCCGCGCAGGGGCTCGTTGAACCACTCGAGCAGCTTGTTCGAGACATCGCTCGTCGTATGGTCGGGAATCCACTTCTGCAGGTAGTCGTGCTGGGGCTCGAGCTCGAAGTAGAGATGCTCGGAGTCCTTGACGACGGGCGTGCCGCCGCAGGTCGTGCAGACGGGGTGACCGAGCTCCTCGGCTGCATAGGTGGCGCCGCACTTGTCGCAGCTGTCGCCGTACTGGTTCTCGGCACCGCACTTGGGACAGACGCCCTTCACGAAGCGGTCCGGCAGGAACATCTTGCAGTGTTCGCAGTAGAGCTGGGGCGTCGTCCGCTTTGTGACACCGCCGGACTTCTCCATCGCCGCGAAGAACTGCTCGGAGAGCGCCTTGTTCTCAGGCGAATTGGTGGAATAGTAGTTGTCGAAGGCGACCTCGAAGTCCGTGAAGTCCTTCAAGTGCGTCGCATGGCTACGGGCGATGAGCTCCTCGGGGGTGATCCCCTCCTTGTTCGCCCGGATCATGATCGGCGTGCCGTGGGTGTCGTCGGCGCACATGTAGACGCAGTCGTGGCCCCGCATCTTCTGGAAACGGACCCAGAAGTCGGTCTGGATATACTCGACCAGGTGCCCCAGGTGGATGTCCCCGTTTGCATACGGCAACGCGGACGTGACGACAATGCGACGCTTATCTGACATGAATGCTACTCTCCTTCACAAAAAACAGCGCATATTTTACCATAATACCGCCAAATCGGGGAGAGGAGATTGAAGCGAGGAGGCCTACGTCCCGGCCGCGAGTTCGCGTGCCCATGCGGACTTCATCTCCGCGGTTGGAAGCGGAACGTCGCCGAGCGGCCAGTCCCGTCCCAGCGCCTCCGCCTTCGCGCGGCCGAACGGGTGGTAGGGTTCCAGCTCGACGCGCAGGACATTGGCGTGGGAGGCCGCGAGCGCGGCAAGCGCGTGGAAGTGGTCCGGGCGGTCGTTGCACCCCGGCACGATCGGCGCCCGCAGAACGATGGGACGCCCCGTCTCCGCCAACCAGTCGAGATTCGCGCGGATGCGCGCCGGGTCGACGCCCGTGAAGGCGCGGTGCCTGGCCGGATCGGTCTCCTTGCAGTCGTAGAGGAACAGGTCCACGAAATCCGCCGCCTCGGCGAAAACATCCCGCGAGACGTAGCCGCAGGTCTCCACGCACGTGTGAAGCCCCGCCGCCTTCGCGGCCCGCAGCAGCTCCAGCAGAAAGACGGGCTGTGCGAACGGCTCGCCACCCGTAAAGGTCACGCCGCCTCCGGAGCGCACATAGAACGGACGGTCCCGCTCAACGACGGCCATCACCTCGTCCACCGACATCCATTGCCCGTAGACCGTGTCACCGGCGCGCTCGGGTTCCGGCCGCTTCGACTCGGGATTGTGGCACCAGAGGCAGTCGAGCGGACACCCCTTGAGGAAGACGCACGTGCGGATGCCCGGACCGTCATCCGTGCAGAACCGCTGGATATTGAAGACGACGCCGTCCGACATCCCGTTTAGATCCGATGGGCCGTGCGCGCGATGATCTCGCGCTGCAGCTCGGGCGACAGGCGGACGAAGTAGTCGCTGAAGCCGCCGATGCGCACGAGCAGGTCGCGGTGGCGTTCGGGATGCACCCGCGCATCCTCCAGCACGGCCGCGCTCACCGCCGTCACCTGGAGCTCGAAGCCGCCACGTGCCATGAAGACCTCCACCAGCGCGCGGAAGGCGGTCAACTTCGCCGCGTCGAAGTCCGCGCAGTCCAAACGCAGATTCACCGCCACGCCACCCAGAAAGGCGCCGTGGTTCCACTCCGTCGTCGAAAGGAGCGAAGCCGTCGGCCCCTTCACGTCGCGTCCCGAGACGGGATCGCTGCCGCCGTTGAACGCTTCGCCCGCGGGACGCCCGTCCGGCGTGGCCATGCACGCCTTGCCCATGTCCTCGTGCATCATGAAGGCGAAGGCGCCGGGGATCACCCGTCCGCCACGCAGCGTCGGCGTCTTCGGGCAGATCTCCTCCAGCATCGCATAGAAGCGGCGGCCGAGGGCGTTCATGTCGGCCTCGTCGTTGCCGAAGTGAGGCCCCTTCTCAACCAGATCGCGCCGCACGTCCCCCTGCCCGGCGAAATCGGCCTGCAGCACGGCGTAGAAGTCATCCAGCGTCATCCGGCGTTCCCGGAAGACGTACCAGTCGAGGCAGGCGAGCGAATCGATGACGGTCGTCGCGCCGATGAAGTTCGGCAGCACGTGGTTGTAGAGCGCACCGCCCTGGTCAATCCCCTTCCCGCGCGCCAAGCAGTCGTCCACCAATACCGAGGCAAGCGGCGACTCGCCGCCGTTGCGCGCGCGTTCGAGCTGCAGCAGATTCTGTTCCCGCTGGCCCTTCCGCACGGCTTCGGCGAGCGCATCGCGGTAGGCGGCTAAGAGCGCCTCGACATCCGCGAAGTCCCGGCGTCGCGCGAGCAGGTCCATCAGCACCTGGGGGCAGCTGTGGTACGGACTCGTCGCCCAGAATCCGGACCGCCCGCACGGCGTGATCTCGACACAGGTCGAATGCACGTAGGACCAGGCGTGCGCCCGCGGCAGTCCTGCCGCACAGAGCGCCTCCGGAATCGCGACGTCGTTGAAGAGCGCGGGATGCGTACAGCCATCCGCAAGGAGTTCGAGCGAATAGTCCAGCAAGACGGGATTCATCCCGTCGTACACCGCCAGACCGACGCTCGGATAGGCCATCCGCAGATGTTCGACGCTCTGAAGGAACAGCCACGTCAGCTCGTTCTCGACGGGACAGCCGCTCTCGTCGTGTCCGCCGACGATGTAGCTGATCGAGGCGAGGGGGCGCGTGTAGAACGTGTACTGGATGTTCCAGAGGTCGATCAGTTCAAGCGCCTCGGCTTCGGTGAGGCGACCCGCGGCGAGGTCGCGCCGGTAGAAGTCGATGAGATACTGGTCGGGGCGTCCGTGCGAGAAGAGGTCGCGCAGGATGTGGCTGTAGAAGTGAATGGACTGGAGCGCCTCGCGGAAGGTCTCCGCCGGACGCCGGGGGACCTTCGCGACGAGATCCGCGAGCTCGTTCCGTCCCCGCCGACGCGCCTCGGCGGCGTAGCGGTCCGCCAGCGTCAGCACCGCCTCCAGCTGCACCACACATGTGTCGTAGAACTCGTCCGCCTCCGTGAACGTCCGCGTCTCAGCGGGATCCAACGCGGCACGACGCTCCGCGATCTCCGCGAGCAACCCCTCGATGCCGACGGCGAGCAGCTTCGCGTAGTCGAGCGACATGTGGCCCGTACGGCCCAGAACCTGCGGCACGAGCGTGATGTACCGCTCTCGGTACAGTTCGAACGTCGCACGCTCCTCGGCCGACAGCGGCGAGACGTCGGGACGGCCCGCGAACACGTCGTCGTCGTCCAGGATGACGGGAGAGGATGCGATCATGTCCGCCTCCGCCTTCGCACGCCGCAGCAGGAACGTCGGCTCGCCAGTCCGCCGTTCGTACGCGCGGTAGAATTCGAGCAGCTGTCGGTCGTCCCAGCCATAGCGGTCGTCCGCATTGCGCTTCGAGCGCTCGAACCACATCGCATGCGTGTCCATCGCGCGGAGGGCCTTCTCGCGCAGCGCCTCCACGCGGGTGGTCCGCGCATGAATTCCCATCGGAACCTTCGTCATCGGCTTCAACATCTCAATCACCTCAACGGACAATAATCATCGTCCCCTGACCGATCAGCGTCTCCATGGGTCCCACGGAGGCGAAGGTGTCCAGCATGCCCATGTATTCGGCCTTCATCCACGCGTCATCAACATGTCCCCGACGAATCCGCAACTCCTCCGCGTAGCCCGCATAGGAACCATAGACATCGTGGAAGAGCTTGAGAGTATCGGCACTCTCCTGGGGTGCACGAAGCGTGAACGTCGCGACGGAAGTCGCCGTGTTCACATCCGGATTTCCGTAGAGATTGGCGGAGGTACCATCGAAGACACTGGCGACATAGCGCCACTTCTCCGTCAGATTCGGGAAGCTGTAGTGGACCTTCGTATCAGTCGTACCGCCGCCACCGCCATTGACCGAAATCCGGTTGGGAGCTTCCTGCACGGCCAGATACCAGCCATGCGAATCCGTCCAGGCCGTCTTGGTGCTGAAGAGCAGCGGCGAGGCAGTGGCGGCAGGACTCGTCATCCAGAACCAGCCCGAGGCTGTGAACGCGGACCCCAGGAACAGTCCACTGCACGTCGGCGCCTCGAACCAGCCCCCGTTGATCTGACGCACGCGGCTGACGGTCACGCCGTCCACGCCCGCACTGTTCACCGCATCGCCACGCGGCTCGGCATGGAACCCATACGGCCCCGAATCGCGGGCCGTCCCGGATGTCTCGTTGAAGTGCCAGACGGCGAGATAGTCACGCCAGACCTCGGTCGCGGAACGCGCCGGCGGCGTCTGCCGCGTCGCACCCCAGCACATCGTCACGCCCACCCCGCCTGCGGGATCGAGCGCGGGCACGCGAACCCAGACCAGAGACGTGCCCGCTGGATTCCAGGTGTCGATTTCATGCGGCAGCAATTCGCCTTCCGCACTGTAGAAGCGGATGTCGGATCCATCCGCCGCGCACTGGTCATAGGCGAATCCGGGGACGCGTTCGGGCGAAAGGGCGATTTCCACCGGCACCCCGGCCACGGTCCTCGTTCCCCCGATGCCACGGAACGACACCGGCGCGCGATAGCGGGCCTGCGGCCTCTCGGACGCAGGCATCGCAACCGTCAGCAGAGGCGACGCCGCACGGATGCGCTCCCCGCCGTAGCACGCCGGCCCGACGATGAAGTCCCCGGCACCCGATCCGTTTGCGAGCAGCCCTCCGGACACGCGATCATAGAGATATCCGGTTCCATTCTTCACTACGGGCACGAGATCGCAGGTCACGGTCTTGCCGACCTCGTTGAACATCGTGAAGGTCCGCAGACGCATTTTCGTGTTGCAGGCTGTGTTCGGTTCGACGGCGTCGGTAGTCGAGGTCTCGTTCATCGTGAACACGAGCACGGGGCCGACACCTTCGTAGTCGGCCGTTTTATTTGAAACCTGCGGGGCCTTGACTGCCGCAAAACGGGCACCGTTGGTGTACAGGCTGCCGTCCAGTCCGTCGACACGGAACAAGATGGGGCGGTCCATCGGCAGGACAAGGGAGTCGTCGAATTTCTCGCCTTTCCCGAAAGTGTAGCCAACGCGCGTTCTTCCATTGTAGCGCGTGAAGAAATAGACACCGTGGTCAGTGCTGGGGCTGGGACGGCGGGATCCAAACGGCACATTGTAGCTTCCCACTGTCTCGGACAGGATGTCGGCCAAGCAGTTGATCGTGGTCGAAACCGTATGGCGCACGCCGGTATTGATCCACTCCTGCCCCGTCGATTCGAGGTACTCGACCGCGGAATCGTAGTCCGCAGCGGGCTGCGCGACGAGGAAGAAGCGTAGCGCCTTGACGACCGTTCCCCAGCCCGCCGGCAGCGGATAGGTCAGCGTCGTCGTTTCGGGGGAAATCACCCCCACGCGGTCGAAGTGCGCCCATCCGTCGGAGCCGTCGCCGCCGGCGGTTGGGCCATAGCCCGCATAGAGCACGTTCGGACGCGCCTGGGTTCCCGGATCGAGCGCCAGCTCAAGCGAGACCGCGGTCCCGGCCACGAAATTGGTCCCCGTGACGGAAATCTGCGGCGCGGACCCCACCTCCAGGACCTCCGTCGCGGTCGCGGTCTGTTCGTCGAAGGAGATCGGTGCCGTGCTGACCACGAACGCGCCCTTTCCGGAACCATTGCCCTTCAGCGTACGGGACGCACGGTCGTAGAAGTAGCCGACCCCGTCCTTCACCACGGGCAACAGATCGCAGAGGACCGTGTCGCCATCCGTCATCGTGAACGTGAAGAGACGCATCTTCGTGTTGCAGGCCGTGTTCGCCGAACCGCCTTCGTTCAACGTGAAGACGTACATCGGCGTGACGCCGCCACGGGTATTCTGCGCGTTCGTGTAGTCCAAAGTGTGAACAGGCGTATTCTCCACCCCCCAGAGGGACCAGAAGAGACGCTGCCCCTCGATGACAAAGGTATAGGTCTTTCCGCTGGTCAACGTGGAGGGTGTCCCCAACTGCTCCTT
>JAUNMP010000090.1 GCA_030537465.1 bacterium | reverse complement strand
CGGAGATTTAGAATCTTTGTTAATAAGAAAGGGCTAGAAAATGGAAACAAAAATTATAGGAGCGGCAGACTCTGTGGATGCATCTGATGTATTCATGATGTTTCATGATTATGTAATTCAGGAGTTCGGAGGTCAGGAAAAAGACTTGGTCGAGGTAGCGGGTCAGTTTTCCAAAGACATCGGATGCCCCCTTAATTCCTTTCTGGGAATGAGCTACAAGGATTATAAGCAATTGCCTAGATTTACGAAATGGTTTGAGAGCAGGCAAGATCCTCAAACAACTAATGGAGTTGCGGTATCCCCAAAAGTGAGGATAAAAGCGAAGACTGGAAGAGCGACGCAAATATCAGGAGAAGATCTTGTTCCTACGATAAAGGCGAAAGTCCAAGTTGATGTGCAGCATACTGCTGGAATCCAAGTGCAACGCCCTTCTACCCCTGCGGTTCCGGTTGTTTCGCGTTTAGAATTGGGCGAGGGGCTTCATTTCTTCGGGATGTTTTATCCATCAGTCCGGAGGGAGAAGGACTTTTTTGGGAATGATCGGAATTATTCTGAAGTCCGTTTTATTAAGGTTGAACGCGAAGTAGAACAGCGGAGAGTCAATATTGAACTTGGTCCGTCATTTAGTGAGTATGCAGGGAAAGGAGAACTCGTAGTCGGAGAATGCTTGAATGGAGTGCCAAGATTGTTGGACCATTCCCGCCGAGCGATCATGTTCAGGAGTTGGTCTGATTTCGAAGAGGCAACGCGAATTCACTACAGGCATTTCTTGATTCTGATCAGGGATTGAAATTGACGCCGCGGTTTAAAACGAAGTATGGCGAGATTGTGATCTTCGACGAGTGCCGTTTTTATACGGGATTCCGCATGGATATGGCATCGCGTGTTATGACGGCTAGCGAAATCATGGTGTCGGCAGAGAGATTCCCGGATCTTACCGCAGTACGTGCGGTTGTGTATTTATTTGAGAATCGTGATGACTTTCAGTACGGATATGGATATGCCGCTGATAAGTTTATGATTGGCAGTCCATTCAGGAAGCGATGGCAGAGTACGGATGCTTTTTTTGCCGACCGATCTTTTTGGAGGGGTGTTGACTTCCGAAAGGTCGTTACGAAGGAGGAGATCCTTAAAGTATGCGCTGAGGTGTTGCAGGACGGCGTGTGGCATGATAGAGAGAATTTGCTGAAAGAGTTGAACGAAAGAATTCCTTGCTTGAGTGCGAGTGGAATTGCAGACAGTGTCATACGTGACGAATTGCGTGCATATACGAATGTCGCGCTTCTGGAGGATCAGGTTGGGAATTGGTCGGTACAGTTGCGGCAGAAGGCGGAGCCGCAAGTGCTGGTGGATGTTGGGAAGGTGTCGAATGAGTCGGGTGATGCCAAGCCGAATATTTTTTGCAGTGAGAAAGAGGCGGCTTTCCTAAAGTCGTTTATTGATGACGTACTTAGATGCGGTTATGATTACAAGCCGCAGGATATTGTCAGGTTCCATACTAGTGTGAAGAGTGGTGGGTTTACGCTTCTTGGCGGTGCGCCAGGCAGCGGGAAGTCGACATTGGCTTCGTTGTATTCAAAGGCGCTTGTTGGGAACTTGGCAAAGGATCAAGACGACACTCGGTACTTGACGGTAGATGTCAATCCATCCTGGATGGATCCGAATGACGTCTTGGGGTATTGGAATCTAAAAGAGAAGTATTCTTGCGCTTCGTCTGGACTTGTGCCTTTCTTGAGAAAAGCAGCCAAATGCAATGAAGTGCGGTTGGTGTGTATGGAGGAGATGAATCTCGCTCGTGTTGAGCATTATTTCTCCAATTTCATCCAAATGATGTCTCGTAAGCCTGAAGATCGGATTTTGCTGGGTGTTCCCTTTGATGAGAAAGTAGAAGTAGGAAAAGATAATGCGAGACTTCTGCTTCCAATGAATATTCGATTTGTCGGCACTAATAACTTTGACGAAACGACCCAGCGTTTTAGCGCTCGGTTTTATGACCGATGCAATTACATTGAACTTCAGCAAACGGGCCATTTTGATGAGTTTCCAGAACGGATTCCATCTGAAAGTTCTGGGGAGTTTAATTATGGTGTGTCGTACGAAGAGTATGAAAAGTGGTGGGTGAAAGACGCCAGGTCGGCGCAGCTGGATGCTAATGTCATCGATAAGTTCAAGGGAATTGTAACAAAATTGCGTGCACTGAACTTGCAACCGAGCCCGCGTGTAAAACTGGCGATATTGGAGTATATTCTTTCTCGGCCATTTTTTGAGGGCTGCGGATCGGAATACTCTTCGCAAGCAGACTGCCAGCTGATAGCACTGGATGAGGCCATTGCGCAGCGGGTGTTGCCGAGATATAGTATCAACTATTTGCGTGACGATGCCGCCGACCGAAAAGAATTGCGCGAAGAGCTTAAGGATTTGCCGTTGTCTTCTTTGGTCTTCGAAAGCAAGTGTAATATTGGTGAAAGGCCTTCGCGTGTATGAGGGTTGTCTTAGAGGTCTTTGAGAAAGGTAGGGCTCGGCGGGAGGAATTTGTCGTCGGGAGTGAACGGTTGCCGTCTGTTACAGTGAACGCATCTGCGAAAGTTGCGGCAGAGCTTTTTCCTGATGAGGCAGATGAGCCTGGCACATATATGCTTCAGATCGGTCATCAGCCTGATATTCGTGTCGATGCAAATTTGCAGTTCGGACGATCTTCGTGTAAATTCATGTGGCATAAGTATGACCAGGACCTAAAGCAATACGTCGCGTTGGACTCGTATAATTTATTCCGAGGGACAATGGGCACGAGTTGTTTATACCTCGTGCAATATGAACATGGCGACAGGCCAGGTTTCCGTGCGTTGGCCGAGGTGACAGTGCTGTTGGACAAGACGGATTTCAGGGGTGAATTATACGACAAGATGGTCAAGGAGCTACTTGACCGAAGGCTTCCACATTTTGTCTTGGATGATTTTAGGTGGCAGATGTCCCGTAACCAATTTTCCATTGGATGGGATGATGGTTATGCCTCAATGGAAAGTCCGGATCTCATGTTGTTGGCATTGGGACGTGTTGTGTCGAAAATGCGAAGACATCTAGCGTATATAAACGAGTCGCCAAATATGAGTTTTGTGAAAGCCGCACGACGAAGGCGTATTGGACGGCTCTCGCGCTTTGATGAGCGGACTTTGCGGGGCATTGGGACGGCGATGAGCCGAATGGGAACAGGTGCCATTGATGATGTGTCTGATGAGATGGTGTGTGAGTGCGCGTGTCATGCGTCATGTAATACGCGCTCGCATGCAGTAATAGCGACGTTTCTGAGGAGGTTCGTTGGTGAACGTCTGTCCAGGATTGAGGATGATCTGCTTAGGCGCCATGCTAATCAACGGGATAAGTTGTCTGCCTTCGATGAGCCGAGTCTGCTGCATCCTGCCAGGCGTAATATGTACGCTGATGAACAGGCTGTGTTGGATAGTTTGACGCGGAAGTTATCGTTGGCCAGGCGTTTGGCGACGATTGTAAAGGGATTGTCGGCGTATGGTTTTCTGTCGGATTCTTGCGATGAGTTGACAGTATTTGATGTTCAGACCGATGAGTTTTCGTTGAATGATGCATATCGACAGTTGTACCGCATAATCTTGGAGTTCTCGCGGGCTAGGTTTTGGTGGATTGGAGATAAAGAAACTGGAGTCTGGAAGATTCCAAAGGTCGAACTTGGTGAAGACGGCGAGTCGAGATTACAGCTTAAGTATTCCATCGTATATGAGAATTGGTGCTTTGCTCGATTAGTGGCGGCGATGATCGAACTTGGTTTTAAATGTAAGGATAACAAGCTGCTGATAGGTGATGATTCCTGTGCTGTGGGCTTTTCTGATGGAGTCTTGGACATCACGGTAATTCACGGTGTTACCGCTTGGAAAAAGTGTAGGGGAAACAAGTCTGATTTTATTTATACCGGCGGCCGAGCAAAGAAGAAAACTCCAGATTTCGCGATTTTGATAACTACGGAGAATGAAGACAAGTCGGTGTGGGTTGTCGCGGATGCAAAATCTGATGGAAGATTGAGGCGGCACATTGTGGAACGGCGAATAGAATATGCGACAACCATAGAATGGAAAGGGAATCGTCCCTTTGCCAGCGTCATATTCCTTTCTGGCGAGGAGGAGGGTCTGGATGCCAGAGTGGAATTCCCGCCTCCGCTGCTGTGCGAGCAGAGAACGGTGGGTATTAATGATGAAGATGCCCTCGACGATCATTCGGACGATGATTATCAATGGACGCGTGAATACGGAATAGTCGATGGCGAGGACGGGATATGTCCTTATCATGGGCATGTTCGTGCCAATGTTTCTTCAGATGTAATTAATGACAGTGTGTTTCTTGAATTCGTATTAGGCCTTAGGCAGACGGCACTTCGATTGATGGCTTAGTCTCATGTGCTGAGCCACTTGCAGAGCACCGAGTAGCTGATGTTGAGCGCTTTGGCGGCACGCGTTTTTTGAGGGAAGATGGCAACGGCTTTTTGGGCAATGGCTCGTTGGGTTGATTTTTCCCAGGCGTGGTAGTCGAAAGTTCCGCCTCGAATGAGGATGTCGAGGCTGTCTGCGGCGGATTGGGTGGACGCGTGTTGCGCGATTTGATCGGGTAGAAATTGCCGGATGTCATCAGCCGTGATGGTGTTGTTCTCAGACAGGAAGGCCACGGAGATGACGGCGTTTTGCAATTGTCTGACGTTGCCTTTCCAACTCAGGTTCGAAAGCGCGTCAAGGGCATCTGGGGTAAAGGATTTGGTTTGGCTGCAGTCTCTATTGAAGTTGGCGAGAAACTCTGTTGCGAGAAGTGCGATGTCGTGTCCATCCTTTTTTCTTTCCTCAAGAGAAGGGATCTCTAGGGTGAATGTCGAGAGCCGATAGTAGAGGTCTTCTCTAAAGTCGCCGTCGCGAACCATCCCTTTGAGGTCCTTATTTGTCGCGACAATAATCCTTACGTCTGCCGTTTCTTCCTTGTCGCTTCCGTATTGGAAGTAATGTCTGGTTGTTACCGATTCCCCTCGAAGAGGTTGCAGTATTCGCAAGAGGGTTTCCTGGGCGGATGGCGGACAGACTTCAATCTCGTCAAGAAAGAGCGTTCCGTTGTTTGCTTCTGACAGCCATCCCTTGACGGCGACTTTGGCGTCTGTAAAAGCACCTTTGGGATAGCCGGTCATATTGCTCTCGCCGATTTGGCCTTTAAGTGTGGCGCAGTTGTGAGCGATGAATTTCCCTTTCCGTCCGCTTGTAGCATGTATCAGTCGGGCAAAGAGTTCTTTGCCTGTGCCGCTTTCGCCGTGCAAGATGATGTTGTAAGGGCTTGGCGCCAGACGCTGTGCTTGTTTTGTGGTGCGAAGAATGGCAGGAGAGTCCCCGGTGATGGTGTTTTGTGATGGCGCGTTGCTTTCTTCTAGAGCGCGGGCATTTGCGTCGTTGCGTGAAAGGGTGTCAAACGGGACCTCAAACTTTCGGATTGACCTATCGGCCTTGCTGACTTGGAGAAAGGATGGGTTAGCTGCATGTTCGAGTCCGTAGATCGGGAGAACTGTGCTTTGCGTGATGGTGCCAGGCGTGAGATTGTAGCAGAATCGCTTTTGTTCTTCTTCAGGAAAATCATTGAGGATGTTTGCAACCTGGTCATGAACTTCTTTGCCATCCCAAGGATCGACACCTTTTATGGCAGAATTAGCTGAGGAGACGAAACGGATGTCCACCTTCGACTCGTATTCAGGATACTCGTCGGCAATGAGTCGGGTAAATGCTTCGCGGAATTTTTGGAAGATTTCCGGAATCTCGGGACGATTCGCTAAAAGAATAAGCTTGCTGAATGAGTCAGGAATGTTTCCTATGCGCCTTGTTTCCTTATCAAGGAGGAGAAGGATGGACGAATTGCGTACGGTGATGTCGAGGTTGCTGATTTCTTTGTTTACGTCGTAGTGCGAACCTTGCTTATCCTGATTAAGGATCACTTGAACAAGGTTTCTACTGTCATTGTAGCGGCCGATTTTGCCGAGTACAAGTAGCTCGGTGTCGCCTATCCAACTGACAAGAATTGGTTCGGTAGTTTTCATGGGGCATAGTGTAGCATAATTGCATCGTGATGTCTATAAGTATGTTTAATGATAAAAGATTCATCTATAATAAACTTACATATTAGTGAAATGAAAAGTGCACAAATATATCGACATATGCCATTTATTTGCAATATAGAGGATTGGCACACTGATTGCAGATAAATGGTCATACATTCCTATAGGGATGATCGTATCAGAAGTGAAGTTACAAGAAGGAGACAGCAGAATGAGAATTGAAGAAAACTATACGATGACGTTTGCGGTAGGGCGGACATACCGGGCGACGGTGAAGAGCGTGCGGATGAATGGTGTCTCGGTGGAGATGCCGGGGGCGGGGGCGGGAACAATTTCGACTCGCTGCTGGGGCTATGGCATGGAGCGAGCGAACGCTCTTGCCAAGGTTCGCCCTGGCGATGAGTACGACGTGAGTGTTCGCTCCTACGATCCTCGCACGCGTTCGCTGAGCTTGGTGCTTTGCGGATTTGAGGATCTTCCTCCGAATCCGAAAAAACAGAAGCCGACGTTGTCGCCGACGGTTTGTTCCTGGGCGGATCTCGCCCGCTATAATCGTGTGCCAAGGCAGGTGGCACAGGATGGGAATAATGGTCGTCAAAAGATCTCGAGACCTCTCAGCAGTGAGAAGGCGGTCTTCAAACCGATTCCGAAGAGTTCGGTTCTTGCGCTGGATCTCGCGAATCTGCTGGGGGCGCTGAATGCAGACGAGTACATCCCGACACTCTGTCAGGTCTTTGACGGACTGGCGAAGATCGGATACCCGAACGCGATCGGCTTTATCGAGAAGCGGACGATTTGCTGGTTCAAGCACAATGCGCCGACGCCTTCGGACGTGGATGCGCTTGATGAACTCTGCCGCGACTCTCGAATCACTGTTGTCGGTGGCGAGAGCGATCTGGCCATGCTCCAGACAGCTAAAGCCGTCTCGAACGCCGTGATCGTGACGCGGGATCGTCTGGTTGATTATCAGGACGAGTTCGGCGGGATTGTGGGTTCCTCGCGCGTGCGCTCGTTCGGGGTCGTCCGTCTGCCTGGCGATCTGCTGCTTGTCAATATCGACGGTGTTGCGGATGCCGTCGTCATTAACAAAAATCTCAAGTCACTTGCGGCTTGAACAAAACAGAAAGGTCAGAACAATGAAGAATATGATTGAACTCGGTCACGAAATGCTCAGCCACGGCAACGCTCAGCGCGCCATCAAGTGTTTCTCCGAAGCGGCGAAGAGGGACCCCGAAGGATTCCTTGCGCTCGCGGAGATGTACGAGAACGGAGTCGGCGTTCGTCCCGATCCGTATCTTGCGGCGAAGTACGAGCGACTTGCCTTCAAGTTGGAACGGAAGCAGCGCGATTGCGAGATGCGTGCCGAGCGTCGTCACGGCGTGTTCAAGCGTGAACATGAGAACCGTTATGCGTTTAAGAATCAGCGTCAGAAAGCCGCGTATGATCGGTACGAGTTCGTCCGCTATGCCGACGATGTCGAGCAGTTTATGGCGAGCCGTGAGGGACGTCGCTGCCGTAGCTTCGTGAAGGCGGCCTAAACAAAGAAAAGGAGGTCAAGGAAATGGAAATGAGTTCGATTATTCACGCGACGGCGTTTGCGTTCGGGGTGCGCCCGGATGACATCTGCCGCTGGAAGAACGGGGCGGACAATGTGCCGCGTCAGGCGGCGGCGTATGTCGCTGTCGAAGGTGGTGTGCCGACTGCCGACATCGAGGCGGCACTGGCCATGACGAGTCAGATGGTGAAGCTCTCGGCTTCTGGCATCCGTGCGTCACTCAGGAACGGCGCCAATGGGCCGCTGCTGGACAAGATCCGCCAGGTCATGTCCGCAGTACCGCGCGGTTCCTACCCTGCCGGTTATGCCAATCCGCGTCCGGTTGTCTATCGGCGTCCGCCGATTGCGAGGCCGGTCGCGGTTCCGCGTCGTACTTACGCTGTTGATCCGCGTTTCCGTAACGCGGCGTTCTGGATCGACGGCCTCAACATGGCCTACTCTGGACGAGACCGGGCTGATCTTGCAATCGTGACGGCGATTGCGGATGATCTTTCGCAGCGTGGAGCCGAGTATCGCGTCTTTTGGGATGCATCGAGCTTCTTCAAGCTGCGCGACTTCGGCAAGCCCGGCGACTGCAACCGCTATCGGCGGCTTATCGACACGGATCCCGCGCATCACGTTCAGGTGACGAGCGGGACACCTGCGGACATGATGGTCCTCATGGAGGCGACTTCGCGTCCGGGGTCCATGATGATCACGGGCGACAAGTACCGTGACGAGAAGTACCGCCGTCTGTACCCGGTCTGCAATGACGTCCGTCGTTTCCTTCGCGGGACGGTCTCAGGCGATTCGATTCTCTTCCCCGAGTGGAACTGGCGAGTCAAGTTGCCGGTTCGTACGGGTACAAACAACATCTAAAGGAAAGGGCGCAGAAAATGAAATGGAATTTCGAGGCCGTCGATGACGTGAACGCGACGGTATATGACGAGAAGGGCAATGCCCTGCAGCTCGGGGAGGAAAACTCCCTGAGCCACGGCGGACAGGGGCGCGTGTACGAGTTCCCCGACAACCACGACATTGTGATCAAGGTCTATTCGGCCGAATCGCTGTCGGACGAGCGGAAGGTCAATGCGCTTGACGTGCGGTTAGATGCGATGCTGCGGAACACGGCCTGTTTGCGGAACCCTTCGCTCGCATGGCCGCTCCTGAAGTGCTATGACAAGAGCGGGCGCACCCAGGGGTACGCCATGGCGCGCGTGCAGGGCTATGTCCCGTTCAAGGCGTTGTTCGGCGGAAAGGCGCGGGTGCTGCAGAAGTTCCCGAACTGGACGCGCAAGGACATTGCCGAGACGGTTCGCTCGTTCCTGCACACGGTGATGGACCTTGAGCGTGCGCATGTCGTCATCTGCGACTGGAACGCGGACAACTTCATGGTGAACGAAAATCACGAGGTCATGTTCATCGACACGGATTCGTACGAGATCCACGAGCCGGGCATCCGGCATCTCAGCGAGATGTATTTCGCCGAGAATGCCGCGCCGGAGATCCTGCGCGACAAATCGCTTCTAAAGCGTCCGCGCACGATTGCGCAGGCCCGTTTCTCGGCGGCGGTCGTGGCGTATCAGCTGCTCATGTGCGGGGCGCACCCCTACTCGTTCGCCGGCGAGGCGCGGGACGGCACGTGTGTCGGTTCTCCCGAGCAGAACATTCTCGCGGGGAAGTGTCCGCTCGGACGTGGCACGGATTGCCAGCTCAACGCGATGACGTACAACCTCTGGTCCTGGATGACGGGCCGCTTGCACAATGCGTTCGTCACGACGTTCCGGGACGGGCATGGCAATCCCTGCAAGCGTGTTTCGCTGGAAGAGCTTGACGCGGCCGTTGCCCAGTTCATCCGCGAGATGGGGCGCGAACCGATGCGGCTGGAGTTGGCGCCGACGATGCCGAAGAGCGACGAGTGGAAGCAGACGCATCCGCGTCAGGTCGTCGCGAACTACGGGTACCGACCGGAATATGGGCCGCTTCCTGTGCGTGGCGCACGTCCGCGTCCACCGTGTCCGATAGCGATGAATTACGGTGCAGCGTATGGCTATGGTCGTGCGCAGTACGGTCAGTTTCGGGGCAATAACTACTAAACAACCACAAAAAGAAAGAGGTGCAATAAATGAATAGCAAGTCAGATGAAATGTTTTCCGAGTCTTTCGACGTGACGAATCCGTCGCCCCGCGTGGCGGTGGCGCTGGTCCTGGACACGAGCGGTTCCATGGACGGTGCGCCGATCAAGGCGCTGGACGAGGGTTTTGCGACGTTCCTCGAAGAGGTGCGCAATGACGAGGCGGCAAGCGTGAGTGCGGAGGTGATGACCATTACCTTCGACGAACATGCTCGCGTTGTCCACGGGTTCTCGTCCGTCAGCGCCTACCCGCAGCGTCCGGCACCGTTCGCCGCGGCGGGGCGCACTGCCACGGGTGAGGCGTTGGAACTTGCTGCGCGTGAACTTGAAAAGCGCTGTGCGCTTTATAAGCGGCAGGGTATTCCGTATTATGCGCCGTTTCTCGTACTGATGACGGATGGTGAGCCCGTCCCGAATGTCGGCTGGCAGAGTCCGTCGCTGCGCTTGCAGCAACAGGCCAAGGATGGCAAGCTCAATTATCTCTGCATTGGCGTTGGCGATCAGGTCAACTGGGACACGATGGATGAGATTGCTGGTCAAGAACCTGGGGCGCAGAAACTCCAGGGGCTGAAGTTCGGCGCGTTCTTCAAGTGGTTGTCGCAGTCGCTCCACGCGGTTTCAAGTGCGGGGATCAAAAATGAGGGCAGCGTACGTTTCGCGCCTCCGACGAGCTGGGCGGATCTCAAAAACTATCGCAGGAAGTGAGGTGTCAAGATGACGGAGTGGAAGTGTGTTGGCGCGAGCGTGATCGGCAACGATCACGTGCGGCGTGAGAAGCCCTGCCAGGATGCGAGCGCGGCAATTGCCGCGCCCCGTCCGGCGGGGATCGTCTGCGACGGTGCCGGCAGCGCTGTCAGGTCTCATGACGGGGCACGAGCGGCCGTGCGCGAGTTTGGCATCTTCCTTGCCGGGATGGAGCCGATGTTTGCGCAGTTCCTTGACGACGAGCTGATGCCGTCCGATGTGGCTCAGGGCTGTTGGCGTCATGCGGCAACATGTCTCGGTAACGCACTCTGCGCGGCGAAGAAAGAGGTCGCCTTGCGCGAAGACGGCACGAAGAAACCGGAAGACTACGATTTCACCCTGGCGGCGGTTGTCGTGGGGAAGGCGTATACGGGATTCGTGCAGGTCGGCGACGGAGCGATTATAGTCCGGGAGGGAGGCGACAATTCGGTAGTGTTTGATCCTGAGAAGGGACAGTTCGCCAATCAGACCAAGTTCCTGACCGAGAAGGTCATCGGCACAGATGCGTTCAAGACAACGGTCATCCCGACGTTTCATCTCAACGGGATGCTGCTTATGAGCGACGGTCCTCAGCCGCTGATGATCGACTTGGGTAGCCAGAGGCCTGGTGAGATTGTCAATCAGATGATCGACAAGTTGTCTGATGGAGGTATGGGACGCGAGGACGTGATCCGTTATCTCTCGGATTCGCGGTGGTTCAAGGATCCCCGTGGCGGCGATGACAAGAGTATCGTTGTGTTTGCCCGAGGAGAGAAGGACGGCGACATGGACCCGCAGCCCATGAAGAAGGATTCAGAGGAAAAGAAGGAGGTGCGCTATGAGTTGCGGAAGCGTCGGTGAGGAAACGGCGAAGGGCATCATCTCCTCGTTCGTGAAGGGCTATAAGGCCAAGCCGGACGGTATGTCCGATGCCGAGTGGCTCGACGGCAAGTTCGCGGAATATCCGGAGGTCTGGGAGAGCGAGGAGGAACGTCGGTCGCAGGCGCTTGGAATCGTCGAGGGGGTCGCGCAGTATCGTGCCAGTGCCGAAGAGCTCGAAAAGGGTCTGGCCGAGGGCAAAAGCTTGGCCAAGTTCCTTGAGGAGTCAATCAAGCGGGGGTGTGAAGCCGGAGGCGTCGCGGCGACTGGTCATTACATGGCCGGCATTGATGCGGCGATTGAGAAGGCCAATCGGCAGATGGCCGAGGTGGTGTTTGTTCACAATCCGGACGGCAGCATTGACTTTTCGCAGGTCAACATGTGTCCGAATCTCAACGGAAATATCGCCGAAGCCCATCACGCGGGTTCGTTCAACATCGATTCGGCGGTCAACGAGAGCCAGCTACATGCTGAGGTTCCGGCTTCGCACGGCAAGAACTCGGTGGACATTCTCGTGAAGGATGGTGCGAACGGCGACGCCATCGTCGGTCGCTACCAGTCCAAGTACGGGGCTAATGCCAAGGCGACGGAAAACCAGTTCGGGACGCGTTATCGCGGACAGCAGAAGCTTGCCCCGAAGGGACAGGCGGATGAGATTCCCGGTGCGACGGATCACATCGAGGAAGGCGGCGTCAAGTCGAAGCCGCTGTCCAAGGAAGAGGCCGTTGAGATGCAGGAGAAGGCCCAGTCCACGGGCGAAGCGCCGAAGAAGGACTGGAACGACGCCAACACCGGAACGATCGCGAAGGCGATCGGCAAGAAGGCAATGGTCGCGGGTCTGCTGGCCATTGGCTTCCAGGGCGCGCGCATCGTCGGTCGCCGGATGTGGAATGCGATGACCGGCAAGCCCAATCAGACCATTGGCGAAGACCTCAAGGAATTTGCCGACAGTGCCGTGAAAAGCGGCGCGAGCGCGGCCGGAGTCGTTGCGGTTGCGGGTGGCGTTGCCGTAGCGGCCAAGAAGGGGCTGCTTGGAGCCGCGTTGAAGTCCGCGAAGGGCAACATCATCGGCAATGCCGTCTGCGTTGCGGTCGAGAATGCGAAGATCCTTTGGAAACTTGGCAAGGGCGAGATCACGGGTGAGAAGGCGCTCGATCTCGCCGGACGAGCCAATACGGCCCTGATTGGTTCGCTGGCTCTCGGCACGAAAGGAGCGGCGCTCGGCGCGACAATTGGAACCGTGCTTGGTCCGGTTGGAACCGCAGTCGGCGGCGTCATCGGCGGCATTGTCGGCGGCATTGCCGGAAGTGGCGTTGGCGAGGCGGTCTACGAGGGGGCGAAGAAGGTCTGCAAGACCGTTGCCACCGTGGCGACCACGTTGGCCAAGGGCGTGGTCTCTTGTGCCAAGTCTGTTTGTCGTGGCGTCGGACGGTTTTTCAGCGCCATCTTCGGATAATTCCAAGACATCAAAAGAGAAAGGTTCAGCAATGAAGAGTGAAAATGAAATGAGGCTCTGCCTCGAAGCCGGGTACTCCCTGGTTGGTCTCGAAACGAATGACGACATGGCGGCTGACAAGCTGCTGCAGGACTCGCTTGAAGGTTACGCGAGCGACATCTGGGAGTATGACAATGCCAGAGGCGGCGTCAACTACAGGACTAAGGCACCGATTGACGGTTCTGGCGAGATCCTGCAGTTTTCCCCGCGAGGCGATTGCGTGTCGATGCTTGCGGCGTTTTTCGACCGCGTGATCACGGACTGTCGTCCGGTGGATTGCGTGATGATCTTGCGTGATGTCAACGAGCAGTTGAAGGATCCGCAGATCGTGGCTCGCATCAAGGCGATTGCCAATCTCAATTCAGAGGCAAAACAGCGTAGCGAGAAGTATTCGGTGCGGGTTGTCGTGGTGTCGTCCGCAGTGGACGTCCCCGCTGAACTTCTTCAGGTCGCAACAGTGGTCTCGATGGATCCGCCGGATGCGGGCGTCATCGCAGAGTTGGTGACGAACTTCGTTGAGAGCAACGGCCTTGTCTGCGACGATGGCGTCAAGGCAGATTTGGTTGCTGCGCTCAAGGGGTTGACCGAGAGTTGTGTCCAGCGTGTCTTGTCCTACGTGAAGGCCAAACGCGGCGAACAGGTCGACAACGGCTTTGTCGAGGATGTGCGTGCCGAAAAGGCGCGGCTTGTTCGCAACAACGGCCTTCTGGAGACGGTCGATGTTCGTGGTGTCGATTGTTCGGCCGGAGGTATGGAGAACCTCATGGCCTTCATCGGTCATGTCGCCTTGATCTTCGGTCATCTTAAGGACGCCGTGGAATATGGCGTTGACTTGCCGAAGGGGATCCTCATCGCCGGCATGCCCGGATGCGGGAAGAGCTTGGCCGCGAAGGCCGCGGCCAAGACCTTTGGTATCCCGCTTGTCCGACTCGACATGGGGCGGCTCATGGGCAAGTATGTCGGTGAGAGCGAGCGCAAGCTTCGCGAGGCACTGGCTGTCGCCGAGGCGGCCTCGCCCTGCGTCCTTTGGATTGACGAGATCGAGAAGGCATTTGCCGGGATTGGCAGTAGCTCCGACGGCGGTACGGCCACGCGACTTTTCGGGCACTTCCTGACGTGGATGAGCGAGAAGAAGTCACCTGTCTACACCATCGCAACGGCCAATGACGTTACGAATCTTCCGCCCGAGCTCATGAGGCGCGGTCGGTTTGACGAGCTATTCTCGGTCGATCTGCCGAATGAAGCCGAGTGCCGGGAGATCCTTGCTGTTCATTTGAAGCGCCGCGGTCATGTGATTGATGATGCCGCGATGGACGAGATTGCCGGCATGGCTGCTCGTCATGGCTATGCCGGGGCTGATGTCGAGTCGCTCGTGCGGACGGCTGTTGAGCTCGCCTTTGCCAGCCGCATGGCTGCAACGGCGGCGAATGATCCCAATTGGGATATGATTTCGTTGGATCTTGAGGATCTGAGGACGGCGGGAAATCTGATCCATTCGGTCACGGAGACGATGGGCGAGAAGATAGAAGCGCTTCGTGAGAAGCTTGAGAAGTTCTGCATGATTCCGGCCAGCAATAAGTGCCGAACACAAGGAAGGAGGTGCTAATGGCAAGTTGCGTTGATGAGAAATACCAGCTCGTCGGGTCGAGCGAGGTCATGCAGAGACTCCGGGAGAAGGTCTTGCGCGTTGCCGCGCATGGCAACGCCCGAGTACTTGTCTGCGGACCGTCTGGAAGCGGCAAGGAGTGTGTCGCTCGCATGCTGCACAACCGGAGCCCGCGGGCCGCGAAGCCGTTCGTGACCTTCAACTGTGCCACTATCGCGAAAGAGCTTCTGGAGGATCGGTTCTTCGGTCATGTGAAGGGCGCGTTTACGGGAGCGGACAAGCCGACGGAGGGGCTATTTTCCACGGCGGACGGCGGGACCTTGTTCTTGGATGAGATTGGGGAAATGGAATTGCCACTCCAGGGGCTTCTCCTGCGTGTGCTGGAGACGGATTGCTTCCAGAAAATCGGCAGTTCGATCGACATTCCTTGTGATGTGAGACTCGTCTGTGCGACCAATCGATCCCTGCCGAAGATGGTGAAGGAGGGGAGGTTCCGGAAGGATCTTTACGAACGATTGAATGTCATTCCGATTCGGACCCCGGAGCTGAAGACGCACAAGAGCGACATCCCTGAGGTCGCCGCCGCGTGGTTTGCGAGGAAGAAATATGAGAAAACGTTGACCAAAGAGCAGGTCGCGGCGCTCATGAGCTACGATTATCCTGGAAATGTGCGCGAGCTCCTGGCTCTCTTGGAGCGTGCGGCGACGTTGGATGTGTCGAATTATGACGCCCTTATTGACGAGCAGAGGAAGTTGAATGCAGAGGATTTCTCCTCCGACTCGGTAGTGGAGGAGACGGACGCGCCGGAGAACCTCAAACTGATGATCTCCTGGCATGTTCGGCGGATTATCGAACGATGCGGAGGGAATGTCTCGCAGGCCGCGGTCAGATTGGGTGTTACGCGATGTACGGTACGGAAGTATCTGTGCGTAGGAAATGAGCATCCGGGTGGTCAGAGATATGCCACTTGAACAGTGGAAGTGTGCGAAATCCTTCGGATAAAAGGCTTGGCATGGTGTTTGCTGTGGTTTAGAGCAAGCAAAGGAGAGAAAATGGAAAAGAAAGAAACGAAAGATGGTGAGATTCAAGCTCCCGACTGGGGCAAGATCCAGAATTGGCTCCAAGACGCAGCGATGGAACTGGCGTATCTTGTCCTTCGGGTAAGTGCCAAGCGTAACGGGGGCAAAATGCCGGATCAAGTGCCGACTATCTTTGCTTTGGCCAATGACATGTCTGAACCGTTAACGGAGGAGAGCGTGAAGAGCCGAATCAAGGAGATTTCACGCTTGTCCGAGACATGGGCGACGAGTGATACATTTCCGCAGTTCTGATTTCACTAAACAAAGAAAGGTAAAAATGACATGAAGAAAACTTCGATTTGGTTGTTGGCGGTTCCGACGGTTCTGCTGATGGCAATGGGGTTTGTGTTCTGCTGGGTGACACCGGTGAATGCACGACTTTATGGAGATGGCTCGCATTGTTTCTTTACGAGGATGGTTTGTTGGACAACCATTGGATTGTGTCTTGCAATCTGTACTTATCTCGTGGGATGGCGTCGATGGCTGAAGGCGGCACCGTTTATCGCCGCTGGATGGGTGGGGCTTGTCGTGTACGCTGCGACATTCCCGCTCGTCAACGGACATTGGGGGTGGATCAGTGTGGGATGTTTCAAGGTTAACGTCCTGGAGTTCGCTCCGATTGTCGTTGCGTTGATCGTCGCCTATCTTGTTAAGTTGCTACGTTATAAGGCAACCACTATGATTGCACTGGTTTTGCTGACTTTCGGTGGTTATTTCGGGTATCAGATCGCCAGTAATCAAAATCGCCTTGAACGGTTGATGCAGGTACTGTCTCAGGAACAAAAGGCGGCTGATGCTCGCCAGGTTTCGCAGGCGTTTCTCCAAAATCAATGCGCAGGAGCGATTCGGGAATCAAAATGGTTCGGTTCCTGTGACATCAATTTGCGCCTCCTGCCTGAATCCACAACGACATGCATGCCCGCCTCGGCGACTGTTCTCTTCGGGAAATGGTATCTGATCTTGCTGGCACTTGCGCTTGGCATGATGGGCGTTGGCATCGGCGTGGCATGGAGGATGGCATCGAATGAGCCGATGCGGGCGTATGCCCTAATTTGGGGAGGACTCGTTCTCGTCCCTTGTTTTCTCAATATCCTTGGATGCGTCGGTTTTACGCCGATATTCGACTTCGGCATTCCGTTCACCTGTTATGGGGGAACACTTGTCATGTCAACACTGATTGGATTGGCTGTTTTGGTGTCGCAACAAGTTGAATCCGCAAGTGATAAGACGCTCACGTGCCGTGATTGGGCAAAGGCCGTAATTCCGGTCGCTGCGATGGTTCTTGTGATGCTCTGGGGGATTCTGGGCGTTTCGTTAAGAGAGAACTTCTCCTATCTGAGCGCGCAGGAACCTCAAAAACAAGTGGAAGGGGGTGCGAAATGAAACGGAATCGAAAAGCGGTATTCATGGTGTAGGGCTGAAATAGATCGGTTGTTATTGCCTACTGACGCCTCGGCATCATGTCGTTCACCACACCCACCATCACGGCGGGAACGCCGGATGGGTCGCACTTGGCGCGGCAGCCGTTGGCGCGGTGGTCTGCGGTCTGATTGGCGCGGCGGCTCGCTAAGGATATGGTATAATATTCGGCATGAGCAATTTGTTCAGAAGTAGTGACGAGAAGGTGATCGTTATTGAACAGGGCGATATCACGAAGCTGGCGGAGGATGCGGCGAAGATTGCGATTCGTGAGGTGAAGGTGTTTCTTGAAACTCATCCGGACGTAGAGGGAACAAGTATTCCTCGAGCGGGAAGTGTTCTCCTGCAACGACGGTTTTCGCCCCGTCAGCTATCTGATCGAGACAATGGAATGATTGGCAATGAGATTAAGAATCAAAGTTTTGGATCGGGAGTTTTCGGTCTGCAAGGTCGCGGATTGGTCGGCGGTGGACCTGAATGCGCCGTTCACCTTTATCGGGAAGACGGACGAGGAGAACT
>JAUNMP010000363.1 GCA_030537465.1 bacterium | reverse complement strand
TGTCGGACGGCATGGTCATCGGCACGGTGTCAGAGGGGTTTTGCAATTACCTCGATCGTTTAACGCAAACCTGATCCTAGCAGCGAACGACGTGGATCGTCTTGCCATCCAGAGAAAAGTCTTCGGTCGAGATCTTGGCGTCCCAGGGCTTGGAGAAGTCCGTGTCGGCGACGACGAGCCAGCCTTCGGCGACGCCGAGACTGTCCATGTAGCGGAGAATCTGCTGATGCGCCTTCTCGTGCGACTTCGCATAGTTGGCCGCCGTCTTCACCTCGACGGCGTACACCGTTCCGTGGAACTTGACGCCGAGGTCGAGCCGCCCGCTGCCGAGGGCCATCTCGCGGACGATCTGCCCCCCTCCATTGACGACGCGCTGAAGGAACGCCTGGAGGACGAGATGCGGATACGCCTCGTGGAACTGCTGCGAGAGGAACGCCTTCTCGCTCGCGTTCTCGCGCCAGAACTCCTGGAAGGCCGCCAGGAGTCCGGACATGTCGAGTCCGTCCTCCTTCGCCCAGGGTGCCTCGGGGATGCGCGCAAGGATCAGGTCCTGCGTGCCGCGCGTCATGTAGCGGCCGATCGTCTCGCGGTAGATCGGATTCGCCGGCTTCAGAACGCCGCGCTCCTCGACGAAGAGTCCGAGGTCGAGTGCGTAGGCGACGTCCTCGCGGTGAACGTCGCGGTCGATCTCCCCGCCCAGCAGGGCCTGCTCCACGAGCGGCGTGATGCGCGGATCGTACACCTTCTCCATCAGCGAATCGAGATGCGTGCCGCGTTCGCGGATGAGCTTCTCCTTCGCCTCCTCCATGTCCGAGCCGGTGACGGGCTGCGAAAAGTCCTCCTTGTGGATTTCCTCCACGCACCAGCGCGCGAGCGCGTTGACGAGATAGGGCTGGCCCTGCGAATAGTCCCAGGCCAGCCGGAGCGCCTCCTCCTCGAAGACCTGGCCCGTCGCATCGGTGTGCTGCCGGTAGAGCTCCCGCAGCTCGGGCTCGGTGAACGAACGAAGCGTCATCGCCTTCGTGATGACATTGAACGGACTCGCCTCGCCCGTGGACTGCCCTGCGGGACGGATGCGCATCTTGTAGTCGCGGATGTTCCGCAGTCCGATCAGCGCGATGGAAACGGGGAACGAGTTCGGCGTTTTGCAGGCGATGCGACCATCCCGCAATTGGCGCAGGAACGACACCAAAGTACCATCGGAAAGGCAGTCGATTTCGTCAAAGAAGACAATCAACGGCTTACCGGCCTTTTCTGAAAGCACACGAAGCGTGGTCAGGATATTCGACGACTCCTCGCCACCCGCGCAAGCTTCCCGAAGTTCGCGAATTGTCGCATTGGAAAACAGTTCGGGTACCCACGAGGCCCCCAGACGGATGCGGTCTGCAATGCGGGGAAGCCCGTCCTTCGGATCAGGGAACTCCTGGACCGTCTCAACAGAGCAGTAGAGCGCCACCATCTCGCCCTTCGCGTTGATCTCATCGGCCAATGCCTGGAACGCCGTCGTCTTGCCGCATTGCCGCGGCGCATGCACGACGAAGTACTGCTCCTTGTTGATGAGCGACACGACCTCCGGCAACCGTTCGGTCGCCGAAAGCATATAGTTTTTCGCCGGATTGCACGGCCCGCCGATGTTGAACCACTTCGCCATGCCCGTTAGTATACCATAATTTTCAAATTCGACATGAACGCTTCAAAAGCATGGGCTTGGCAGACCCCAAGAACGAAGTTCGACCGCCCTCCCCGCCGGGGCGAGACGCCCCGGATACGACATCCACTACTTCGCGGACCAGCGGACGTTGTCGAAGACGATGCCGTCGGCGTGCGGGAACCAGCAGCCCCCCTTCTCCACGGGTTCCGTGATCCGGAACTCGCAATTCGAGAAACGCCAGTCGGAGACGTGGTGCTCGGGCTTGTAGTTGAATGTCGGCGGCAGTCGGGCCGTGAACTGGCAGTTCGCGAACCGGACGTTGCGCATGTAGTCCACGCGCTGGTTCGTCCCCACGTTGATCCAGAGCGGATAGGTGTCGGTCACGAGCGTCAAATGATCGAATGAGAGATTTTCCAGCGAAAAGGGAACATTTTCACGATCTGGCGGCGGCACACCGTTGCCCCGCGGCGGATCGCGCCAGAGCGCCCCCTCGCCTTCAGGCAGCGTCGGCAATTCCACCACCACGCCCAGATGGGCGAAGGAACAGAAGATGTTGCTGAGCAGACAGTCCTTCACCGGCGCATCTTCCGTCCAGGCAATCCGCACCGCACAGGCCCGGTTGGAGCGGATGATGCAGTTCGCGATCGTCACCCGTTCCAGCGGACGCGGCGCGTTCATCTGCTCCTGATGCGACCGCAGCACGATCGCGTCGTCCTGGGAGTCGATGTTGCAGTCGCTCACCGTCACGTCGCGGCAGCCACCGAGATGGATGCCGTCGCCATTCGGCAGCAGACGGTGCGTCTGAATGCGGAGCGCATGGATGCCGACGCGGTCGCAGTCGAGGAACCAGGTCGACCACCCGGCCGGATTGCGGATCAGCACCCCGTCCACCTTCACGTCTTTGCAGGCCGCGAAGAAGAGGCAGCGTCCGGTGATGTTCGTGTCGCTGTTCCGCACCCACTTGCCCTTCGCATCCTGGTGGTGGAACGCGAGCGCGTTGCCGTCGATCGTCCCCGACCCCGTCAGCGAGACGTTCGTCTGCCCCACCGTGTAGAACATCGCCCGACGGTTCCAGCGCTGGGCGCGCTCGGACCGCCAGAGCTCCGAATGCGGGAAGAGCGGATATTTGAGCGGATCCGTCCCGCCCAGCAGCGTGCTGCCGGGATCGAGATGCAGGTCCACGTTCGACTTCAGGTTGAGCGTGTAGGTGAGATAGGTCCCCGCCGGCACCCTCACCTGGCCGCCGCCTGCGGCGCTGCAGGCGTCGATCTGCCGCTGGATCGCCGCCGTGCAGTCGGTCACGCCATCGCCCTTCGCCGCCACCTCGTAGACGCCGCCCACGGCCATCTGCGCGGCAGCCAGCGAAACCATCGCCCCCAATATCACCTTAACCATTCTCTCTCCTCTCTCAACCTTCACAACCCTCTCAACACTCTCAACACTCACAACCCCTTCGCCTGCATGATGCCGCG
>JAUNMP010000089.1 GCA_030537465.1 bacterium | reverse complement strand
CCGTGTCCCCTTCCACCGGATTGGAGCCGATGCGCACCTCCTCGCCGTCATCCAGTCCGTCGCCGTCGGTGTCGGCGCGGCGGGGGTTCGTGCCCCGCGCCCGCTCCTCGGAGTTGGAGAGCCCGTCGCGGTCGTCGTCCGCGTCGTCGCCGCCGATGCCGTCGGACGCCGTCACGGCGAAGAACGCGGCAGACGGCGATACGCCGCCCGGCAGACGGTCCAACTCGACGACGACGTCGAGGTTCGTCTCGCCCGCATCCGCCTGAGTCCAGCCGACGAGCTCCCATCCGCCCGCGACGAGGTTCGTCCGCGCGAAGAACTCGAGGAACGGCGGCAGGGCGAACGCCCCGCCGTCCCAGGCGACGGAGAGCGCCACCCCATTCGTCGAGCAGTCGATGGAGGTAAAACGTAGACTGGCGGGTTGGGCATCCGCCCCCTCCGATGCATCTTCGCCCGACGTCGGCGACGGCGCGCGGACGGATGTCCGCACGTGGGGGGCGCCCATGCCGCCGGTGAACTTCGAGGACGCGAACGGCGCGAGCGAGACGCAGAGCGCGAGCAGCACGACGCGCGTCAGGGAGTCGACGCCGCCAAGCTGCGCCTTCAGGCCGCGGTACGCGCGATCCAGCCCCCGGCAGCAGAGCCACAAGCCCAGCGCGGCGAGCAGCGCAAGGCAGACGGCCTCGACCGCCAGCCCGAAGTTCTCCGCAAATCCATTCAACGACATCTCCTGGCTCCCTTCCAGTTCCAGAGGAGATTATACCACAGTCCATTCGGCAACGGACACACTTATCCTGCCCCTTGCCACCGCCCAGTCCAGATCCCCCGAAGGAGCCTCAATCCCAGCCACCTTATGTTATACTACCCACATGAAAACAGACAGCTTCCTCCTTTCCGCGGCGGTACTGTTCGCCGCAGTCCTCCACGCCGGCACCGGCTCGAACATCCGCTACTTCTCCAACGCCGGCGATGACACTGCGGACGGCCTCACGCCCCAGACCGCCTGGCGCTCGCTCGAGAAGCTCGCCAAGGACCTCCCCGCCGGCGGCGAAGCCCGTCTCCGCCGCGGCGACACGTTCTACGGACGCGTCAAGCTCAAACCCGGACGCGACGCCGCCCACCGCACGGTCCTCACCGCCTACGGAAACGGTCCCGCCCCCGAGATCAGCGCCTTCAAGATCGCGAAGCCCGCACTCGGCACCTGGACCTTCTCCGGCACGAACCACCTCTGGCGCCTCGACCTCTCCGACTTCTCGAAGATCGACGGTAACCGCATGACCTCGGACGGCAATGTCGGCTTCCTCAAGGTCGACGGCAGGATCTTCGCCCGCAAGTTCTTCGACCTCCCCAGACTCCAGCAGCAGTGGGACTTCATCGACGACGGCCGGACCGTGACCGTCTGGTCGGCGAAGAACCCCTCCGAGCTCTCGAAGGACATCCGCCTCGCCCCCAACATGGGCACCATCCCCTTCGTCAACCATATGGAACTCCGTGGCATCACCGTTCGTGGCACAGGTGCCCACGGTTCAAATGGCGTCGGCGCCGACATCCGCATCGTCGACTGCGGCTTCCTCGAAATCGGCGGATCGAAGCTTCCCGGCTACGGCGACGGACGCACCCGCTACGGCAACTGCATCGAATGCTGGGCGGGCTCGACGGACGTCCAAGTCACACGCTGCTCCTTCTCCGGCGTCTATGACGTCGCCTTCACCATGCAGGGCCCCAACCCCTTCCGAAGCTGGGAGAACGTCCACGTCACAGACTCGGTCTTCTCGAACTGCACGCAGTGCATCGAGATCTGGACAACGAAGTGCAAACCCGGCATCGGCATGAAGAACTGTTCCTTCCAGCGCAACGTCTGCGTGAACTCCGGCTTCGGCTGGGGCTACGACACGCGTCCGAACAAGGACACCTCCACGCCACTCCTCGTCTACGGCATGCAGACGGAGGTCTGCGACCTGCTCGTCAAAGGCAACACCTTCATCAACAACCACCTCGCTCTCGTCTACAAGGCCGGGGGCCTGAGCGAACTTCCTGAAGGCTATCTCATCGAGGGCAACACCATCATCGGAAACCCGACCATCAGGCAGCATGGCGGGAAGCGTCCGGACGTGGCCGCCGCCCGCGAGGCCCTCATCCGTTCGCGGAACACGTTCCGCCCCTAGGCGCGAGCGGCGGAAAGTGACTTTACCTTCATCGCGTGCGATGGACAGTAGTTCTCGCACGCGCCACAGCCCGTGCACTTCGTTTCGTCGATGACGGGAACCTGGATCTTGACGGACTTCCCCTCGCCGTTCTTCGACTCTTCCTCCTTCAGCGAAATCGCCTTCTGCGGACAGCGCCGCTCGCAGAGGCCGCACGGAATCCTCTCCGTGCACGCGAGGCACTTCACACGATCGAAGGTCGCGCGGCCGATCTTCACCTTCTTCTTGGCCTCGCGCGTCAGAGGCAGAATCGCGCCTGTCGGACAGACCTCTCCGCACAGCGTGCAGTTCGGGTCGCAGAACCCACGCGAGAAATCCATCTTCGGCAGCATGAAGCCAAGCGGACCGTACTCCGAGAATCCCGCCGGCGCGATGACCTTCCGCGGGCACTGCGCCACGCAGAGTCCACAGGCCACGCATTTCGCCCGAAGATCCTCAGGTAGGGAACCTGGCGGCGCGATGACTTCCGCCGAGTCTCCATCACCCAGCATCTTCCGTCCCCCCAGAACGGCACCGGCCACGGCAACACCTCCCGCCGCCTTCGCAAGCCCCAGCACGACATCACGCCGTCCCTCGGTCTTCTTCGCCTTCCTCGACAACGCCCAAGCGGGCTTCAGCGAAATCGCCCCCTTCCTGCATGCACCGATGCAGTTGAAGCAACGCACACAGCGGGCGTTGTCGAGCGTCTGACCTCGACCGTCCAGACACTCCGCCTTGCAGACGCCCGAGCAGAGTCCGCATTTCACACACGTATCGGCGTCGATCGCGAGCCGGAAGACCGACTTCTTCGAAGCAACCCAGAGGATGGTTCCAACCGGACACACCAGATTGCAGAAGAGACGTCCCCGCCAGGCGACCAGCCCCAGCAGGAGCACAAGCGAACTCGCCGCCACGGCGAAGCCCGAAACGCTCCGCACAAGCACCTCCCGCTTGAAGAGCACAAGAGAGCCCTCCGTGCCCAGCCAGTCCGCCAGCAGATTGTTCCCCCACTCCGCGACAGGCTGCAGCATCTGCGAGGCGATGCGCCCGAAGACGCCATACGGTTCGATCAGGGAGGCGAGAGACGCCATCTGCAGGAGAAGCAACGCCACGAACGCGACCAGCACCGCCACGCGGAATCCGTCATATCCGGAATGTGGAGCGAAGCGCCGCTTCGGACGCACCAGTTTGACGGCGCGCCCCAGAATGTCCTGGAGGATGCCCAGCGGACAGACCATCGAGCAGAAGACACGCCCGAACAGGCCCGTCACCAGCAGCCAACCCAGGAAGATCAGCAGGGACGGCACCAGGGTTATTCCAATCAGCGCAGGCCCAACCTGAATCTTCTCCAGCAGCCCACACCCTCCACCAAGACCGAGGAAGAACAGCGTGACGAGCGTAAAAACGCCTGCCGCGACCACCACGCGAATCCACTTGAGAGCCTTCATCGAATCACCCCGCCCTTCTTCACATAAGTCGCCTCGGTCCGCGCAACGATGTCGGCCACCTTCTCCATCTCCGTCGGAATGCGGAACGTCCACTGCGGACACGGCACCAGGCACTTCCTGCACGCGAGACACCGATCGGCCCGCTCCTTCGCGCCAAACGTGTTGTAGTAGGAGGCCAGAAACCGGCGGCGGAGATCCTGCGAATCGTTCTCGCCCTCGTCCGCCGGAAGTCTGCCGTTCTGCGCCCACTCGTTGTACCAGGCGAAGAGCTCGGGGATGCGCACGCCATACGGACACGGCACGCAGTAGCTGCAGCCCGTGCACGGAATGGACTTGTGCTTCATGTAGGCGGCAATCGCGGCCTCGTACGTCTTCCGCTCCTCGGCGGAAAGCGGCTTGAAGTCATCGGAGAAGGTCTGGATGTTCTCCTTGAGATACTCCTGCCTGCCCATGCCGCTGAAGACGCAGGCAACGCCCGGCAGCGACCCCGCAAAGCGCATGCCCCACCGTGCGGGAGAATCCTCGGGATGCATCTTCTTGATGATCTCAAGCGACTCCCCTCGCAGCCCCGCGGCACGTCCCCCCGCAAGCGGCTCCATCACGAGAACGGCCACGCCGTGTTTCGCCGCCGTCGCGGAAAGGTTGTGCGCGTCCTTGTTCCACGTGAACTCCATCGCGTTCTGCATCAGCATGCAGACCTCGAACAAGCCAGGGTAGGTTTCCAGAAGCTCGCCCAGGTAGTCCGACTTGCCGTGGTAGGACATGCCCAGGTGGCGGATGCGCCCTCTCTTCTTCTGCTCGATCAAATAGTCCAGCACGCCGAACTTCACGTAAACGCGTTCGAATTCGGACTTCTTGCTGATGGAATGCAATAGATAGAAGTCGAAGTAGTCCACCTGACAGCGTGCGAGCTGCTCCTCGAAGATCCGCTTCGCGTCGTCGAGCGTTTTGACGAGCCAGGTCGGCAGCTTCGTCGACAGCATGAAGCTGTCGCGCGGATACTTCTTCAGCACGCGGCCGAGGAACGGCTCGCTCTTCCCCTTGTGGTAGGCATAGCCCGTATCCAGCCAGTTGACGCCGTGCCGGAGCGCATAGTCGATCATGTTCTCGGCGTAGACGAGGTCGGCACCCTTCTCGCCCGCCCGCGTCTTGAGCGGGAAGCGTTCGGCACAGCCGAGGCCCAGCAGGGGTATCGGCGTCTTTCCGTCGCTCGGCAGCGGACGCACCCGCGGACGCAGGCTCGCATCGGCCGCAGATTCACCTCCAAGGAGGTTCCCGGCACCCAGGCACATCCCCGCGGCCAGCGCACCGCCAAGCGCGGTGCGTCGTGTCACGTTCTGCGGCACGTTTTCCCCTCGACCTCAGCGCTTGACGTACTCAAGCATCCAGGCGGGCACCGGCATCACTTCCCACTTCTTGAAGCGCATCTCGTTCTTGCAGCCGCCGTGCAGCTGAAGGCCGAGTTTGCCCGTCTTCTCGCACGTGGGGTCGACGATGTCGAACGTCTCAAAGCCGTTGATGCGGTTCACGATGCGGTCGCCGATCGCGATGGTGGAGACCGTGTTCCAGCCACCCTTCGCGTCACGCACCTTTTCGACGAGCGCGTCGTTGGAGGCGACCCAGCCACGGCCCTTCGTGGTCTTGCCCCGCGTGTGCCAGAGGGCACTGTCCTTGTTGTTGCCCGCGATCTCGTTCTGGAAGCCCTTGAGCACCCACGGAACATCCTCTTCCGCCGCACGGAAGTAGAGCGCCGAGTTGCCGCCATTGAGCTTGTACGTGACGCGCGCCATGAAGTTGTCGTAGTCCGCATCGGAGATCACAAGACCGTCCTTCTTCTCCTTCTCGTCGTGGATGCCGCGCAGGAACGTGTCGCCCTTCTCCTCCACGAACGACCAGTCCTGCGGAATCACGTAGTGCGCGCCGTCGACCTTCCACGCGCCGTCCCCACCCTTCACGAAGAACTCCTTCCAGGGCGGGCACGCCGGCAGCTCCTTGATGCGGACATTGCGCCAATGCGAGACGCCGGGCTTCGACCCCTCCTTCTGCGCGTGGATCTGCAGCCCGAAGAAACCGCGCTGCTGGCAGTCGTCGAAGATGTCCACCACCTTCTTCCCGTTCACCCATGTCTTGATGGAGGGGCCCACGCACTGGATCTCCATCTCGTTCCAGTCCCCCTTCCGGAATGCCGCCTTCGCCTCCGCAAGACGGGCCTCCGGCGTCGTCAGGTCGAGCCACACGATCTTGTGGCGGTGACCGCGGCGGCCCTCGTCGTAGATGCGGGCGCACGAGTCGCCGTCGGGACGGATCTCGGCCTGATAGCCGAACACCTGCGTTCCGTTCTTCAGCTTCTTGTTCTCACGCGTCGACGAACGGAACTGGATGCCCGAGTTCCCACCGTCGCACTTGAACTCGATCCTGAAGATGAAGTTCTCGTATTCCTTCTCGGTGCAGAGGAACGTGTTCCCCGGCGTGCCCGGAAGGCAGCGCCCCGTGATCTGGCCATTCTCCACGGCGTACTCGGCGCTTCCGCCGTTGAGTTTCCAACCCTGCAGCGACTTGCCGTCGAAGAGATCGACAAATCCCGGCTCGGCCGCCAGCGCGGCCAGTGCCAATCCCGCCACCATCGCCATCATCGAAGTCTTCATCGTACGCCCTTTCGTGATTTTCGTCGAAGAGGATCACTTGACTACAGGAATCTGCGCCGCGGCCACGGACTGGCCGAGGCGGCGCGCCTTCTCGTCCGGCATGAAGATGTCGATCTGCTCCGCGAGGTACGGATCGACCGCCTCGAGCCCCATCTTCGCCGTGTTGAGGATGACGTCGCCTCCGAACCCGCTCGTCACGCGTCCGAGGATCATCAGATTCGAGTAGTCGTAGAACTCGTGGTACCAGGCCGCCGCGTTCGCGAGGTAGCGGCCAATCATGAGGTAGACCTTCAGCGCGACTTCCTCGTGCTTCTCCATCGCCGCCTGCACGGCCTTGAGCCGTTCCGGCAGCTTCATGGCCTTCGGGAACTTCATTCCGAACTGGCGCGCGAGATGGTCCACGGCCTGCTGCGAGAAATACATCGCGCCCACGCCCGCGTCACCGCTCCACTCGCACTTCGGCGCGTTCGGGTTGAGATCGACCGGCGCGAACGCGAGCTCGCTGATGCGGCCCGTGAGAGCTCCCTTCGGATTGATGTAGCCAACGGCCTCGCTGGACCCCATCGCCACGCCGAGGATTCCCGTGCGCTTCATCGTGATCGCGCCCGCAAGCGCCGTCACGTCGCCGTCGTTGAACACCTCGAACGGGCACTGCCACTCCTCCTCGATGCGGGAGAAGAGGCTCTGCGCCAGCTCGAGCTTGGAGGGATTCTTCTCCTGGACGCCGCGGATCAGGGATGCCACGCCGAGCTTCTTCCCGACAAGCACGCCCGCCGTCGAGCCGCCAATCGCATCCACCTGTCCACCGAGCGCCACCGCGGCCTCCTCGAGACCCGCACTGAGCTTCTCGTAGTGGTACTCGGGATCGGCCTGGTTGCGCGGATCCCACGGGAACTCCTTCGAGAAGACGACCTTGCCACGCTTGAGCGCGGAGATCTTGAAGTCGCTCGCGCCGAGATCGAAGCCGATGCGGCAGCCGTTCACGTTGTTCTTCACCAGAACCTCGCGCTCGCACATCTCCGGCATCTTCTTGAACGGCACGATCTCAACTTCGATGGGGCGTCCGTAGAGGTCGCCGAAGAACTTGAAGTCGAACGCGCGCGCGCCCTTCTTCGTGTAGGCCTTCGCGATCGGCTTGACGATTTCGTCCGGACCCGACAGGTACAGCTTCCAGCCGCCTGCGCTCCAGAGGACGAACTTGACGACACGCTCCACAAGGTGTTTCACGCCCGGAAGCATCGCGGGATGCATCGTCTTCGGCACCACCATGTCGTAGCGGTAGACGTTGCCGTCCTCACGCTCCCACGCGATCGCGATCACCTGCTCGTCGCCATGGGCCTTCACGCGCAGGAAGTTCAGGGCCCTGAGAGGCGCCTGGAACCCCGTGTCCGCGCCACAGCCACACTCACATTTCGCCATTGTCGAATCCTCCGTGCAGAGATGCCGTTCAGTCCTTGACTTCGCCCTTCTTCAGGCGATCGAAGTAGTTCTTCGTGGTCTTCCACACGACCGGCGAGAGGAACACGAGGGCGACCAGGTTCGGGAAGGCCATCAGACCGTTGAAGGTGTCCGCGATGCCCCACACCACCGAGACCGTGAGATACGGCCCGATGAAGACAACGAGCACGTAGAGGAGGCGATAGACCTTCACGAGGGCCTGGCGCTTCGTCCCCACGAGGTACTCAAGGCACTTCTCGGAGTAATAGTCCCAGCCAAGGATCGTCGTGAACGCGAAGAACGAGAGCGCCGTCATCAGGAAGAAGCTGGCGAGGAAGCCGGACTGCGGCCCAAGGAAGGAGAGCCCGCGCGAGAACGCCTCGATCGTGATGTCCACGCCCTTCAGTCCGAGGGACGGCTCCCAGGCGCCCGTCACGACGATCGCGAGGCCCGTCATCGTGCAGATCACGATCGTGTCGATGAAGGTACCCGTCATGCACACCAGACCCTGACGCGTGGGCTCGTTCGTCTTCGCCGCGGCGGCGGCGATCGGCGCGGAGCCGAGGCCGGCCTCGTTCGAGAAGATGCCGCGCGCGATGCCCTTCTGCATCGCGATGAAGATGGTTCCGACCATGCCACCCGTGAACGCGCTCGGATTGAACGCGGCGCGGACGATGAGCTCGATCGCGGACGGGATCTTGGAGAGGTTCCCGAGCAGCAGAAACACGATGATGATCAGATAGAAGACCGCCATGAACGGCACGACGACCGTGGACACCTTCGCGATGCGCTGGAGGCCGCCGATCACCACGAGGCCCACGCACGCCGTCACGATCAAACCCGCGATGACCACCGGCACCGAATAGGTCGTGCCGAAGAGCTGGAGCCCCGTGGCCATGTCCGTTGGATTGAAGTTCGGGTCGAAGAAGCGCTGCACCGCGGAGGTGATGCCGTGGATCTGCGTGATCGTGCCGATGCCCATGATGCCCGCGAGCGCGCCGAAGGCCGCGAAGGCGACGGCGAGCGGCTTCCACTTCCGTCCAAGGCCCTTCTCGATGTAGTAGAACGGACCGCCGAGCACGCGTCCGTCAGGGGCGACCTCGCGGTACTTCACCGCGAGCAACCCCTCTGCATACTTCGTCGCCATGCCGAAGAAGGCCGCGACCTCCATCCAGAAAAGCGCACCGGGGCCGCCCGTGCCGATCGCCGTTGCCACGCCAACGATGTTGCCTGTGCCAATCGTCGCGGAGAGCGCCGTGCAGAGCGCGCCGAACTGGCTCACCTCGCCATGCACCTTTCCGTCGCCCTCCCCTTCCTGGTGGAACATGTAGAGGAATGCGCGTTTGAGGTTGAAGAGGTGCATGAAACGGAGGATGCAGGTGAGGAGCAACCCCGTCACGAGAATGGACGCGATGAGCGGCACACCCCACACCCAGCCGTCGACCATGTCCACGAAATTCGTGAAGGACGTCAACCAGTCGCTCGTCGCCTCCACCGTCTTCGCAACAGTTCCGGTCTGCGCCGCCTCAGGAGACTGCTCAACCGCCGTCAGCGCCGTGTGTACGGCATTCGTGGCGCTCTGCGCCCAACACGTCAGGCCCGCGAAAACCGTCGCGACGGCCACACCCAGCATCTTCTTCATCAGTTGTCCTTCCTCGTATCTCAAACGATTTCGGCTAGTTTAACAAAATACACAAAAGGGCTCAAGGACGCCCGCCCTTTTCGGCATCCAGGTTCGCCAGACGGACGCGCGAGACGAAATCCGTCACATAGGCATCCATGCCCGCGCCCCGGTAGAGTTCCTCCATCTTCCGGTTCTGGACAAACCAGAGGGAGACCCAGAGCCCCCGCTTCTTCAACTCGCGAATGTCCTCACGTGTCGTCTGCCTCTGCAGCACCGGCATGTTGACGCCCCAGAGCCCCAGCTCCTCGCAGTAGGCGTAGAGGTCCTCGCCCTTCTGCCTACCGATATGGCCGACGCGGCGAATCAAAGGGTGCCTCTCCTGGAAATACTTGAGTGCGGGCACGCTGAAGGTCGCAACCATGATGCGGCTCTGCGCAATGCCGGCCTTGTCGAACTCGGCAAGAACCCGTTCCGCAAAGTCGGGGTCGAAGTGCTTGAAGTCGATCCAGAACTCGGGCAGCGTCTTCACGATTGCAAGAGCCTCTTCGAGACGAACGATCGTCAGATCGGTCGGCTTTTTCCTCTTATCAAGGAAACGTCCTCGCTCGAGGATCTCGGCATAGGTGACGTCCTTGAAGGCGACAGGCCACCCCATCAGTCGTGCGAGCGTGGGATCGTGGCTCATCACAATCACGCCGTCCTTCGTCTTCTGCAGGTCGAGCTTCACGATGTCCATCGCGCATGCGACAGCATTTGAATACGCAGGCAGGGAGGCCTCCGGCATCGTCAGATCCCCGGCGCCGCGGTGAGCGACCATCTGAGGATCCCGCGCTCCCCACCAAGAACTCACGCATCCCGTCATCCCCAGACAGACGGCAAGCAGAACCCCAAATCCGCATCTTCTCATAGGTAATTCCCCCTACTTCTTGTAACCCGTCGCCTGCGCGTTCCACGCCAGCAGGAAGAGCACCATGCCCACCAGTGCGAACGCCGCGATTGCGCCAAGCGTGACGCCCCAGCCGTAGTGTTCCTTGATGAACGCGATGCCGATGCCGGAGACCGTGGTCGACGCGTAGCCCATGATGCCGGTGAAGCCGTTCGCCATCGCGGCGGCCTCCTTCGTGGCCTGATTCGCCGCGACGATGCCGATCAGCGCCTGCGGACCATAGATGCAGAATCCGGCCCCCATCAGCAGCAGCGTCGCCTGCCAGATCGGCGCCCCGTTCGGCAGATACCAGAACCCGAACGAGAAGAGCGCCGCGAAGAGCATGCAGAAGACGCAGGTGCGAACTCCGCGCCCCTTGAAGACCTTGTCCGTGAGCCAGCCCGCGAAGACCGTACCCACCACCGCGGCAAGCTCGAAGGCGATGATCATGAGACCGCCCTTCGCAACGGGGATGCCCTTGAACTGCTTCAGGAACGTCGGTCCCCAGTCAAGGAAGCCAAATCGGACGATGTACACGAAGAAGTTCGCGATCGCGATCGCCCAGATGACCGGATTCCCGTAGACAAGGCGAAGACGGTCCTTCGTCGTGACCACCTTCTCCGCTCCGTCGACCACCGGCGTCGCCACGTCTAGTTCGAGTTCGGGCACACCGGCCTCGGTCGGAGAGTCCTTCACGCAGAAGAAGCAGAAAACCGCAGCGAGGCCCGCAAGCACCGCCGGCATGTAGAAGCACCAGCGCCAGCCGAATCCAAGCGCGAACAGAAGCGAGCAGAGTCCGAGCGCCATCACCGCGCCGAAACTGTGGCTCGTGTTCCAGATGGACATCTTCGTCGCGAGCTCCTTCGGATGAATCCAGTGCGTGAGCATCTTCGCACACGGCGGGAATCCCATGCCCTGCGTCCAGGCATTGACGATCCAGAAGACCCCAAACAACACCGCAAGCGACGTACAGCCGAAGAAGAAGTTCATCGCCGCCGACAGCGCAAGGCCGATTGTCATGAAGATCCTGCCGTTCAGACGATCCGCCCAGAATCCATTCACGAAGCGGCTCACGCCGTAGAGGACGCCGTGCACCGTCATGATCGTGCCGAGAGCGTAGGTCGAGATCACCCCTTCCTCAAGCATGGACGGCTGGGCCATCGAGAGGTTCTTGCGCGTGAGATAGAAGAACGCATACGCGATCATGCTGCAGAAGATGAACTTCCACTGTGCGGACTTGAACTTGCCGTTTTCCTCAGTTGTCATCTCATTTCCTTTCGTCCAGAAGCTGTACGAGCCGTCCACCGATGAAGGAGTAGTCCGCGCGCGGCAGAGCTGCGGCGACGCGCGTCAAAAGACCGTGCACCTCGTCCCGCAGACCGGGCTCGAACCAGCGCCAGTTCACGAGCGGCGACAGAAGCCGCAGGGCGTTGTACTCCGAGACCTTCGCATAGTCCACAAGCGTCTTCTCCAGCCAGGCAAGCCCCTCAGGCGTCCAGAGCCGATCGCCGTTCGCCGCGAATCCGCAGTAGAGCGCTCGGCTGAGCGTGGGGTGGCTGATCGACCATCCCTTCCGACGCTCCTCCGCGCGGATGCGCTCGAAGACGTCCGCGTGCGGATCGCCTGCCACGATGCCCAGCCAGCCCGCATAACCGTTGAGCGACTTCCGCAGCGACTTCCCCTCCTTCTCAAGAACCTCATGCCGTAGTGGCCAGTTCCCCGCCGCCAGCGCCCGGAGTGCATTCAGGCGCGCCGTCACGTTCTTCGCACGGTCGAGATAGCCCTTGATGGCCGCCCAGGCCTCGGGTTCGTCCACCTCGGCCAGCAATTGGAGCACGCGATTCTCCCAGGCGCGCCGCACGATCGCCGCGGCGTCGAGGCCTTCCGTCGCCGCCCCTGCGAGGGACGCGATGAGCTTGGCGGACCCGATCGCCCGCGCCGCGGCCTTCCGCAGCATGTGCATCTCCTGAACGTTCTCCCGCACGCGCGCCCGGCGATGACGATCCAGCGAGTCCGCCGGAATCGCGAGAATCGCCTCCTTCGCGCCAAGATCCAACGCCTCGTCCGCGAAAATCTCCTGGCAGAGTTTCAACCAGGTCTCATGCGCCCCCTTGTCGCGCAGCACCCTCATCGCCTCCGCGCGGTTGAAGAGGTCGGGATCCTGCCGCACCTGGCACGCAAGCTCCTCCTCCGTCGCCTCGAAGGCGAGTACGCCGTAGAAACCACAGCCGCGGTTCCAGGAGATGAAGTCCGGCTTCGGGCACCGCGCCGAGAACTCCTGCTTCGCGCCGTCGAGTACGAACGTACCCTGCGAGACATCACGTCCGTCCTTCACGAGGGCGAACGGCACCGGCACAACATAGTTGCCGTCCCGCTCGAGCGTGATCGTCAGCTCGCCCGCCTTCCAGGACCACTTCGCGTGAACCGTGGGATGTCCCGCGGAGAAGAGCCACGGACGCATCACCGCCCCCACATCACGTCCCGTCACCTCGGAGAAAACCTCCAGGAAATCGTCCGTGTTCGCGTTGCCGCCGTCGAACCGGCGGAAGTACTCGCGCCACGCCGCATCGTACGCCGCCGCGCCGATCAGGTTCCGCAGCGTGTTCAGCACCTCGGGCGCCTTGTCGTAGGTGATGGCGTCCACCACCTCGTCCGGGTCGTTCACGCCTTCCCGAACCACGCTCGCCGCCACGCGCCCCTCCTCTTCGGCGAAGGCACCGCCCATCTCGCGCAGCGCCTGGATCTCGGCCGCGCGGGCGAAGGCCGCCCCGAACTCCCGCGCCAGGAACGCGCGCTCCACGTTCACCGTGTAGGCCTCGTTGAGCCACATGTCGAACACGCTCTCCATCGTCACGCCGCTGCCGCAGTGGCTGTGCTCGAACTCGTGCGGGATCACCCCGTGGGCATAGACGAGCCGGCGGTCGGCGATTGTCTCGTCCACCAGCGCCGCCTCGGTGATGATCGTCGTGTTGCCCGTGTTCTCCATGCCGCCGTAGAGGGACTTCTCCATGCAGATCGTGCGGTAGGTCTCGAACGGATAGACGAACCCCGTCGCCTCGTGCTGGAAGAGCACGGACCTCTTCAGGATCTCCATCGGAATCCGTGCGCCGTCGAGATGCCCCGGCGGCACCAGATACTCGAGCTTAACGACCCGTCCCGTGTCGGGATAGGTCACAGCGTCCTCCAGCACCTCCCACGTCCCCGCACACGCGATGAACAGATAGGGCGCCATCGGCTTGCACATCTCGTAGACACACCGCCGCCGCCCATCGGCGATCTGCACATCCTCCACCAGGTCACCGTTCGAGATCAGATGCGTGTAGCGGGCGTCGCCCTCGAGCGTCGTTCGGAACGTGCTCTTCGCCGTGCAGTCGTCGATGATCGGCAGAATGCGCTGGAAGCCGTACTGCTGGCACTGGCTCATGTACTGCTGCGGCGCGCCGGCGGGCGTGACGTCCCTGTAGATGCCCTCGAGACGGACGTCGTCGGGATGGGAGACATGCTCGACCTTCACCGCGAACGTCTCGCCGGCCGCATATTCGCGGTCCAGCGGGTAGACGACCTTCGCCCCGTCACAGTCGAGCGCGATCTCCTTCAACGATTCACGGGCGCGCAGATGGAGCGTACCCTCGGCCTCGACGCGGTCCTCGAAGAAGCGGATCACGGTGTCGACGTGCTCCAGCTGCGCGACCGGACGCCTGAAATCGCTCCGTCTGTACTTCCAGTCCATGATCAATCCCTCGTCGAATTACTTCTGCCCTGAGACGAGAATGCCCGTCAAGTGGCAGCCGAAGCCTGCGCTCTTGGGATTCTTTTCGTCCTTCGTCACGACTTCGACCACATGCCGTCCGGGCTTGTCCTTGCAGAGGAAGAGCGAGGGTGTGTACCACCACCACTGATCGCGGTAGCAGTCCAATCCGTCGACGACCGGGGCACCATCGATCTTTACGGCAATCTTGCCCCAGTTGTAGGGTTTGTTGCCGAGGCGATAGAGCAGCGCGATGGTGGAGCCCTCGACCTCGAAGACGAGGCGGCCGTGTGCGTTCGTACACGCGAGGCCAATGCCCCAGCAGTTATCCTTCAGGGGGAAGAAACCCTTGTTCTCGACGATCTTCGCATCCTGCATGAGACAGAAACTGCCCTGGTCGTAGCGGGTGCCGTAGAGCGGCTGAGGCAACGCGGGCACGGCGGACGGAGCACGTTTCCCGTCCTTGAACGCCTGATAGCGTCTGGAAATCGTCCAGTTGACGAGCGCCGCCGCGTAGGCGTGCCCGTCGTCGTTCGGGTGAATCGTGTCCGGCGAAATATCGGTCCACTTCACCTGCCCGTCCTTGACATAGGGGTAGTAGAGCGCGTCACGGTAGCTCACATAGGGCACCTGGTAGTGCGCGGCGACCTTGCCATGCCACTCCTGCGCGTTGTTGCCGGCCTGTCCAACCATGCCAAGCAGGATGACGGCGATGCCGCGGGGATCCTTCAGCAGCTGGCGGATCACGCCCTCGTACGACTCCGCGCGTTCGCGGCAGGGCGAATCGTTGACGGAGAACTCGACCGCCACGACGTCCGGCTGCTTGGCAAGCACGTCGCGCGCGAGACGGAAGGCGCCGATGTCGGACCCCGTCGCGCCGATGCCCGCGTTGACGAAGTCAATCGTGCACTTCGGGAAGGCGCGCCGCCAGCCGGCGACGAACTTCGAACCCCACTGGTTCTCGCGCTTCGACGCGCCCGCGCCCTGCGTGATCGAGCCGCCGATCACCGCGATGCGGATGGCTTCACCCCGATCGAGCCGCGCGAACACCTGCTCGAAGCGGGACCAGTCGCCCGCGACGAGACGGGCCCGCGGTCCTGTCTCCTCGAGCGCCGGCACCTTCGCGCCGCTCTTGAACGACGCGGGAAGTTCGCCCACCCACGGATTCGTCGCCCCCAGGGCGGATCCAACCAGCAACCCCAGAATCAGACAACCGCCCAGCTTCATCGACATCATCAGAATTCTCCTTAGAACGCAACGGCCACCACAAATGCCAACACCACCAATGCAAACGCCAGCAGACGCTTCCAGAGCGGAACCGCCTTACGGGCCTGCTGTTCGGACGCCCCCGCGTCCCGCTGCAGCATCCGCTTCATGCCACGCAGCGCCAATGGGAGCCGGCCCTTCTCCGTCGCCAATGCCGCCGCAATCCCCAGAATGGCGATCACGACAACAAATCTGTATTGGTGAAACATGTGCTAATTATACCATCCCAAACAATGGCCGACAATTCCTTCTTCTACGCTCTGCACACCCTTGGAACGTTTTGCTATACTCTCGTCCATGGATAAACGCACAATCCTTGTTTCGGCCGTTCCGGCGCTCCTCTGCGGAGTGCTGCTCGGGTATTTCATCCACCCCGCCACCCCTGCGCCCCAGGCTCCGGAGGGCAAGGTCGAGCAGCCCGCGAAGAAGACCGCCCGCCCAGTTTCGGACGACGCCGCGCTCAACCGTCTGCGCAAGCGCATCCAGGACCTGGAGCGTCAGCTCGCGGAGAAGAACGCCGCCCCCGAGAAGAAAGAGAAGGTCGTCGAGACGCCCCCGCCTCCGTCCCAGCCCGCCGCCCAGGGAGAGCACCGCGGACCGCCCACGCCGGAGGAGATGCGCGCCCACATGGAAGAAATCAGGAAGAACGATCCCGAGCGCTACACGCGCATGACAAACCACTTCGCCAACATGCGCACCCACCAGCTTGAGCGCGCCCAGAACAAGCTCGACATCCTCGCCTCCGTCGACGTCAGTCGCCTCAACCCCAAGCAGCGTCAGATCCATGAACAATACCAGGATCTCATCGCCCAACAGGAGGAGATCCGCAACACGGCCTTCGCGCCGGACGACGGTTCCGTCACCGACGAACAGCGCAGGACGGCCCACCAGCAGATGCGCGAAATCGGACAGAAACTGCATAACGTCGCCCAACAGGAGCGGGAGATCCTCCTCAACCAGACGGCACGGTCTTTCGGCGTCAAGGGCGAAGCCGGCAAGGAACTGGTCGAGACCGTCAAGGCCGTCTACCAGGCCACGGAGTCCTGGGGTGGTTTTGGCCGCGGACGCGGAGGACGGGGCGGACGCCACTAGCGAAGTTCAAGGTTCAAGTCAAAATACTTGAATGAAAGAACATCAGGGTTCAAGTCGCTGACTTGAACCCTGAAAATTATCCAAAGACCTGGAACTTGGAACCAGGAACTTTGAACTCGCCGTCGAATCAGAACTCGAGCGCGGTGTACATCTTCGCGAGGAACTCCTCGAACGAGAGACGCTCCTGCTGCATGGAGTCGCGGTCGCGGACCGTGAACTTGCCGTCCTTCGGGGACTCGGGATCCACCGTGATGCACCACGGCGTGCCGGCCTCATCCTGCCGGCGGTAGCGGCGGCCGATCTGGCCGGACTCGTCCCAGAACACGTTCACCTTCTTGCGGAGCTTGCCGAAGATATCCTTGGCCATCTTGTAGCTGGCCTCGTCCTTCTTCACGAGCGGGAACACCGCGACCTTGACCGGCGCGACCTTCGGATTGAAGTGGAGCACCGTGCGGATGTCCTCCTTGCCCTTGTCGTCCGTGAGCTTCTGCTCCTCGTACGCCTCGCAGAGGAGGGCGAGCATGAGGCGGTCGACGCCGGCGGAGGGCTCGATCACGTGCGGCACGTACTTGCCGTCGAAGAGGTTCTGGCAGAACTTCTCCGCCGCGATCGGATCCTTGCCGCGGGCGACCCAGTCGGCCTGGACCTTCTCGATGAAGGCCTTGCGGGCGGCCTCGTCCATCTTCTTCGCGGCCTGCTTGAGCGGGTCGTCGAACACCATCTGGCTCTCGCCGGAGTGCTTCTGGTGCTGGGAGAGGTCGAAGTCGGAGCGGGCGGCGATGCCCTCGAGCTCCTGGCGGCCGAACGGGAAGTCGTACTCGATGTCCACGCACGCACGGGCGTAGTGGGCGAGTTCGTCGGGCTTCTGCCAGTATTCGACGAAGCGGGAGGGTGGAAGGCCGACGGCCGTGAGGAACTTCTTGCGCTGCTCGACCCAGTACTTGTGCCAGACCTCCCAGCCCCAGTCGTCCTGGACCTCGCCGTCGAGGTCGGGGTTGTCCGCGAGCGTCACCACGTGGCCGTGGAGGATCTCGATCGCCTCGTCCGGACGGATGAAGAACTCGAGTTCCATCTGCTCGAACTCGCGCGAGCGGAAGGTGTAGTTGCGGGGCGTCACCTCGTTGCGGAAGCTCTTGCCCATCTGCGCGATGCCGAACGGCACGCTCTGGC
>JAUNMP010000088.1 GCA_030537465.1 bacterium | reverse complement strand
CGTCATTCGCTTCCGCACGGCAACGGCCACCCGGCCCTTCCGCGCTCGGAAAACAAGGTGATAGTATAGCATTTGACGTCTGGCCCTGCAAGTAGCAAACGGGATAAAAACCAGCACGTACCACCCCTCATATGAGCTTTGCCCACACAATCAAGTGTCAAATCAAAGACACCTAATCGTATGGGCAGAACTCGTATGCGAAGCCTCCTTGCGGGAAGCCGCATGGATTACTTGACGAGGTGCATCTCGATGTTCAGATTACGGCAGAGATCCTTGAGCTCGTCGACGTGATCGCCGTACATCAGTGCGTAGTGGTGCTCCCAACCGTTCGTGATCACTTCTTCGCGAAGCGCGTCGCAGCCTGCGTCGAACTTGATCTTGAGCGGCGTGCCGCGCACGAACATATCCGTGTCGAGGCCTTCGCCCGTCGCCACGAGCATGCGGAAACCGTCGCCGTCGCGCGTCTCGCCAAGGCGGGCGAGCGTCACGCGGCCGGGCTTGAGCGGGAACTCGCCCGTGCAACCCTTCACGCCGCCGCCCTCGACCGTGGCCGAGCAGTGGAGCTCGGGCTGGTAGCCGGGCTTGCAGAGCGAGCACGGGGCCGCGCCGCAGTGCCAGGCGACACCGTAGTCGCCTTCCATGACGATCATATCGCAGAAGAACGGCTTCTCGCCGGAGAGCGTCTGGCCAATGCGCATCATCACGGCGCCATACACGTCGCCCTCGCAGGCAGTGAGGAAGCCGTGGTTCGTGAGGTGGCCGAGCGTGGAGCACACGGCGATTCCGTAGAACTCATTGAGGATGACTTCCGGCCAGCAGCGCATGGCGAAGGTGTCGACGAAGAACTTGTCCTTCATCTTCATGACCGCCGCGATGAGACGTGCGCTCTTCTCCTTCTGGTCGCCGCGCGGACCGTCCGTCGGGTGCGTCTTCGTATCCTCGTCGATGATCGACATGCCCTTCGCGACCTCCTCGGCCGTAAGGTTCTGCGCGACCGTGAAGAGCTCGTGCTCGGTGATGATCTTGACCTCGGGGCCAAGGCAGCGGCGAAGGAGCATCTCGCTCACGCAGCTCGTGTAGAAGCCCGGCACGCGGCCGCCGATGAGGCCGATGCGCATTTCGTGGAGCTGCTTCATCGCCTTCGCCGTGTTGACGACCTTCGTGATCTTCTCCGCAGCCTCCTGCGTGCCGGGCTCGGCGTGCACGTGGAAGTACGGGATGTGCAGACGATACATGTGATGCGCGTTCATATTCGCCGCGCAGAAACTGTTGTTCTGGAGACGACCGCCCTTCGGGTCAGGCTCCTTCATGCTCCAGAGAACAACGGGCACGTTAAGACGCTGCGCGAACATCGGCGGCACCACACCGAGGGAGAACGTCATGAAGTGCGTGATGAGCAGGTCGGGACGATCCTTCTCGAACTGCTCGAGGAGCTCAATCGCCTCGCCTTCGAGTGTCAGCATGTGATCGGGGCCAATCACCTCGACGTCCGGCAGGGACTTCAGGAACTTGAGCGCGTTCTCACGCGCGGCCTCGAGCGTGTCGTTCGTCCAGTTGACCTTGGAGAGCGGCATGTAACCGATCTTGAACTTCGCCATTTTTCTAATCCTTTTGCTAGGTACTATTCGTTTTCTGAGAAATCAACCTTCCGTGGGCATCCCCCACGAATCGAGCTTCGTCTTGATCCAGTCAAAGGAAGTCTTCACCGTCTCACGGGAAGGTCCTTTCAGGACGGGGCCACAGGAAAGGCGAATCTCCTTCGTCGGATCGACCGTACCGAAGTCTTTGAGCCAGCCCCTGCCGTTCGGCCGCGTCGGCATCACGTCGGTCTTCACGGCAATCGGAATCACAGGGACATCCATCTTCTCGGCGAGCTTTGTGCCAATTGAGCTCCAGTCCTTGCGTTTGAAGACCGGCAGACGCCGTCCCTGTGCGAAGATAAGCACCGACTCACCCCGCGCAATGCGTTCGCCGCCAACCTTGAAAATCGTCATCAGATCCTCACGCGGATTCACGCGGCCAACAGGGATCAACCCCAGACGCGCGCCCGCCTTCTCAAGGCCCGGCAAGTGCGCCAGCGACTGCTTCACGACGGTGTTGAAGGGCCCATAGGTGAGTAGCACAAACGGCAGAAGAATCGTCTCGAGTGTGCTCATATGGTTCGCGAGGTAAACGACGGGGCCCTTGTAGTCCCTGCGGTTGTTCCACCCCTCCGCAAGGACAGGTATGCCAAACCGCTCGGCCGTCTGCACCGACCTGAAGCAGTCATGCGCCCACTGGTCCGTCGAAAGGTAGCCGAGCACCTGGGCGATCGAAGTCCGCGGGAACACGCTGAACGTACTCCAGCAGAACCTGAAGGTCGTGTACCGCCCTGGGGCCCTCGGCTTCGAAGCCCTATGATCGGGTGCCGTCGCGTACGATCCCGTTCGCAGCAGTTCCTCCCGAAACATCTCCAACGTCGTCTTGATCATCAAATCATCCTCGGAGGTCACTCATCGTTCGAACCGGCATCCTGCGCCTGTTCGCTCTGCTGTTGCAATTCCTTTGCCTCGCGCTGTCGGCGCAGCTCCTCCTGAATCTGAAGAAGCGTCTCCCGCTGTTGTTCGCGCTCGGCAGCAGCGCGTTCACGCTCGGCGGCAGCCTTCTCGCGATCGGCCCTCTCCTGTTCAGCGGCAGCGGCCTGACGAGCCTCCTCCTCCTTCCGCTCCGCCTCCTTCTGGGCACGACGGGCACGAAGGTTCGCAATGGCGGATCCACCATCGGCCGCCAACAACGGGGCTGCATCCTGACGTGCGACAGGGCGAAGTAGTCCGGCCCTCGCAAGACGACCGATGGGAGGACGCACCGCGCCACCTACCCCCTTTCCCTTCTTGCCGTCCTTGCCCACGTCGGCGTTGCCTTCGCCCAGACCCAACGTCGCCTCGATGCCATCCTTCTCCAGCGTCACCTTCATCTCGCGTGCATCGGCAGCCTTGACCGTCCATCCGTCTCGGGTCTCACCCACCTTGAGATAATACGTGCCAGCCGGCTGCTTGGATGCATCCGTGAATCCCACGGCAATCTTCCCCGAGGGTGTCACGTTCAAGGCGGAGATGCGAACGGATGCGAGGAGCTTCTGTTCCTCCTGGCTCTTCAGGGCCTCCTGGGTCGCAGGGTCTGTCTCACCCACACCATCACCAGATGCACCACCACGGCTTCCTGGAGCATCGGGATTGAAATTCGCCGGCTCCGGGCCAAACGGCAAACGATCCAGAATCACACGATAGCGTTCAAAGTTCGAATCCGCGGGTGTCTCCGCGTCTCTCGACGCTGCATCCGCATCCTTCTCCTCGGCGGCAGGAGACCTCTCCTTGTCCTCTTCCGCCGCACGCAGAAACGTCGGCAACAACGCTGCCAACGCAAATGCGCAGACTGTCTTGAAAAATGTCATATCGCTAGTTTACCATATTTTCGTAGTTTGAGGCAGTGACAGGACGGAAGGAAAAAAGCCTTCCGCTCCACCGTGAATCCGTGTTTCCCCGCCAACGCGATGAACTCGGCCGCGGCAGCCGTCTGTTCGATCGATTTCCGCAGGTAGGCATAGTCCGACTTCGTGCCACCAGCCAGAAGCGGTGAGACAAGACCCAGCCACGTCGATGTCGTCCACGCCCAAAACCTTGACTCCATGCGGAAGAGTTCCAGCACGAGCAGACTCCCCCCAGGTCTCAGCACTCGCGCACATTCGCGTAGTGCCACTCCGCGATCAGGGAAGTTCCGAAACCCAAAGGCGCAAGTCACGGCATCAAAGGTTTCATCGGGAAAATCCAGCGAGAGAGCATTGCCCTCGGCGAGCTTCACGCGGTCCGCCAGGCCTGCGGATTCCACCTTCCGTCGCCCCAGCTCCAGCATCGCAGGCGTCAGATCCACACCCGTCACGTGTGCAGCAGAGAATCGACGCGCCACGCCAATCGCCAAATCGGCCGTGCCGGTCGCAAGATCAAGCACATCCTCCGAATCCTCCAGCATCGCCAATGCGCGTCGGCGCCACAACACATCGATGCCGAACGTCAATGCTCGGTTGAGGGCATCATAGCGTCCGGCGATTCGGGTGAAGAGCCCGCGCACATATTCAGCTTTTGGTTCCATCGACGGGAAGTATACGATATCACTGGGGATGAGTTGTCAAACAGATGTAAAACTTCTGTAAAAGAAACAAACTCAGCCCTTTACCGAGCTGTCATGAGGCGAAGATACCAGCCAACGATGCCAGGTCCCCAGAACATCCACGCAATCACGCCAAGGGCGAGGAAAGGTCCATACGGAACCGCAGTGAAACCTCCCAGTTTCGCCTTGCCGCGCAGCATGAGAATCACCCCCACCACCGCGCCCACGAAGGACGAAACGATGATTGTGAAGAGCACGGCCCCCGGACCGAAGAAGGCTCCCACCGCCCCGATCAGTTTGACATCGCCGAAACCCAACGCGTCCTTCTTCACAATCTTCGAGAAGACAAAGCCAACCAACCAGAGGAACCCAAAACCGAAGACGAGTCCGCCAAGCGACCAGTACAACGCGTGCAGGCGCACATGCTCCCCCTGCAGTTCGGGCACGAGGAAGCTCAACGGCACGCCGAGAATCATGCCGCCAATCGTCACACGGTCCGGGATCCACTGCTCCGCCAGATCGATGAAGGATCCAAGGATAAGCCCTGTGAACACCAACCAGAAGACGGGCACCGCCCAAAGACTCCGCAGCGGCTGCAACCCGTACATCGCCACGTCCCCTCTGAAGAAGAAGGGAATCCCCCATTGGAAGTAGGCCATGAGGAAGAGAATTCCGCCCAGCAGCTCGACAATGGTGTAGCGCACGGAAATCGGCTTGTGGCAGTTCGCGCATTTTCCGCACAGGCAGCACCAGCTGAGAATCGGAATATTCTGATACCAGCGGATCGGCGCGTTGCAGTTCGGGCAGTGCGACGGCGGGCTCACCACGCTCTCATTCCGGGGAATCCGCCAGATGCAGACGTTCATGAAGCTGGCGATGCACGCTCCCATCGCGAAGGCGAAGCACGCGAAGACGATGAAATAGTACAAGTCCATCAGATGTTCTCCATGAAGAAGACCTTATCGCCCACGCGGACGCGGGGACAGGGGAAGGTCACCCAGTTGCCCCGCTCGGCGCACTGCAGAATCTCGTCATCACGGCGCAGGGATTCAATTATCACCTCCACCACACCCGTCGTGGAGCCATGTACCTGCACATGATCACCAACCGCAAGCGGATGGTCCTGAATCTGCACCTGTACGATGCCAGCCTTGAGGAAGTAGTCGATTACGATACCCGAATGACGCTTCACCGAAGTCGCCAGCGAATCCTCGTGATCCGTGTACTGGTCAACGCCTGGACGCCCGAAGAAGAGCCCCGTCCCCAGTTCACGGTGGAACACCGTCTTCGTCTCCTCGACGAGACGATCGGCCAGCTCCGGCGTGAAGGTCCCGGCAAGAACCGCGTCCACCGCCGTCCGATAGGCGCGGACGACCGTGTGGACGTATTCCGGCTTGCGGGCGCGTCCCTCGATCTTGAACGACGCGATCCCCGACTCGACCAGCTTGTCGATGAACGGAAGCGAACAGAGGTCCCTTGCGGAGAGCACCGTGTGCGGCGTGACTTCGAACTCGGCGTCCGCATCGTGAATCGGGTTACCGTCCTTGTCTGTATAACGGTCCACCGCCTTGATGAGGAAGCGGCGGCGACAGGGCTGATGGCATTCCCCGCGGTTCGCGCTGCAGCCATAGGCCTCATGCGAAAGAAGACAGCGCCCAGACTCCGCAATGCACTGGGCACCGTGGACGAATGCCTCGACCTCCACCCCCGCGGTACGGACAATCTCGTGGGCCTCCGCGAGCGTGCACTCGCGGGCGAGCACCACCCGCTCCACGCCCTGGCTCTTCAGGAACTTTGCCGCAGCGGAATTGGAGCAGCTCATCTGCGTAGAGACATGCACAACGGCGCCGTGCTTCTGGCAGAGGGCAATCACGCCCCAGTCCGCCACAATGAATGCGTCAACGAAGGGCTTCGCGAAGACGATCATCTCCTCGACCGCGGTGAGCTCCCCCTCGAAGATGATCGAATTGAGCGTCAGATAGAGCTTGACACCACGTACACGACAACGGCGCGAAGCCTCTGGCAAGGTCTCACGCGTGAAATTCACGCCAGAACGTGCGCGCATATTGAAGCCGTCAAGGCCAAGGTAGACCGCGTCCGCGCCAGCGTCCAGCGCCGCCTGCAGACACGTCATGTCCCCCGCGGGGGCAAGAATCTCCGGCCGCGTCATCAATGCGCCTCCAGCCAATTCGAACCCACGCCAACAGAGACCTCGAGCGGAACGCCGAGGGACATTGCGCTCTCCATCTCGCGCTTCACGATGACTTTCACCTGCTCGACCTCGTCCTTCGGCACGTCGAAAAGGAGTTCGTCGTGGATCTGAAGGATCATCTTCGTCTTCAGTCCCGCCGCCTTGAGGGCACGGTCCACCTTCACCATCGCCAACTTGATGAGATCTGCCGCAGTTCCCTGGACAGGCGTATTGATGGCGTCACGCTCAGCGCCCTGGCGGGCCGTACCGTTGCGCGAGGCAATGTCCCGCAGCGTGCGGCGGCGCCCCAGCGCCGTCAGCGCATAGCCCGCCTCACGCGCCCTGGTGATTGAGGTGTCCATAAACGCGCGAATCTTCGGGTAGAGTTTGAAGTAAGTGTCGATGAGCCCCGCGGCCTCCTTGCGCGCAATCTGCAGACGCTGGGAGAGTCCAAACGCGGAGATGCCGTAGATGATGCCGAAGTTGACCATCTTGCACTTGCGGCGCATGTCATCCGTCACAAGGGGTGTCATCACATCATAGACGCGCGCAGCCGTCTCACGGTGGATGTCGGCGCCATTTGCAAAGGCGGCGAGCATTGACTCGTCGCCGCTCATCGCGGCCATGATGCGCAGCTCGATCTGCGAATAGTCGGCCGCGACGAGCACATGGTTCTCGTCGCGCGGCACGATGGCGGCGCGGATGAGCTTGCCGCGGTCGGTGCGGATCGGAATGTTCTGCAGATTGGGATCAGAGGAGGAGAGACGCCCCGTCTCGGTGAAGGCCTGGGCGAAGGTCGTGTGGACGCGTCCGTCATCCGGATCGATGCACTGCGGAAGCTTGTCCACATAGGTTGACTTCAGCTTCGTGCACGCACGGTACTCGAGGATCTTGCGGACGACGGGATGGTCGTCGACGATGGACTGCAGGGCCTTCTCGTCGGTGGAGAACTGCCCGCTCTGCGTCTTCTTCGCCCCCGCGGGCTTGAGTCCGAGCTTCACGTAGAGGAAGTCCGCCAGCTGCTTGGGGGAGTCGATGTTGAGGTTCGGCTCGCCACAGGCGCGGATGTCCGCGGCCAAGGCATTGATCTCGCGATCGAGTTCGAGTCCGTACTTGCCCAGGGCCGGCACGTCGATCTTCACGCCCTCGCGTTCCATTTCAATGAGAATCGGCACGAGCGGCTCTTCGCTCTGCTCCAGCGCGGGCAGGGCGCCGGCCTCCGCGGCCTTCGGGCGCAACACGGCATCGAGGCGCAGCGTCACATCCGCATCCTCCGCCGCATAGTCGAGGATCTCCTCCGGCGGCAGTTCGCACATGTTCTTCTGTTCCTTGCCGCGCTCCTTCTCTCCGATCAGCAGGGTAATCGGAATTGGATCGTACTGAAGGAACTCGCGGGCGAGGAAGTCCATGCCGTGACGCGCCGCGGCGTCGGTGACGTAGTGCTCGAGCATCGTATCGCGTACCGTCGAACCGAAGGTGATGCCGTAGCGACCGAGCACCGTCATATCGTACTTCGCGTTCTGGGCGATGAGCGTCTTCGACGGATCGGCAAAGGCGCGAGCGAAGATCTGCACGAAACGCTTCGCGGCCTCGCGCGCCTCCGGCTTCGCCGCATCCTGCGCGGCGGCCAGAGCGAAAAGATCGTCGGTTTGGTTCGATTGCGCAGCCCCGCCGAAGTGCGGGGGCACGGCGACATACCAGGCCTTGCCGGGCTCGGTCGCGAAGCTCATGCCGACGAGATCGACGGTTCGCGCATCCGTGCCCGTGGTCTCGGTGTCGAAGGCGAACTTCGGCGCGGCCTCGAGGGTCCACGCGAGGTCACGTGCCTCGGCTTCGGTTCTCACGAGCTTGTACTCGTGAGGCCAGTCCTTGAGCGTGGAGAAATTAACAGCCTGGGCGATTGAGGGACCGATGGACTGCGCGGAAGCGAGCGTCTGAGGCGTCGAGCTGCCCAGAAGGCGCTTTGCGAGCTGATTGAGTTCGAACTTCGCGCAGACGGCAGCAACCTTCTCCGTGTCGAGGTCCCCGCGGGCGAAGGTGTCCCAGTCAACGTCCAGCGGCACATCCGTACGGATTGTCGTGAGGAACTTCGACATCTTCGCGTCCTCGGCGCCGACGGCGATCTTCTCCCCGAGCTTCCCCTTGATTTCGGAGGCATGGGCAAGAATCTCCTCAACCGTTCCATACTGTTCCAGAAGAGTTGAAGCCGTCTTCTCGCCAACCCCCTTGATGCCCGGAATGTTGTCCGCCGTATCGCCGGCAAGCGCGAGCCAGTCTATCATCTGCGCGGGAGACGTGAGCGACCAGTGCTCCTTCACTCTCGCTTCGTCGTAGATCTCAGGGCCTTCCTTGCCATGGCCCGGACGGAACAGATTGATGTGAGGGCCTACCAGCTGCGCGGCGTCTTTGTCCGGCGTCGCGCAATACACTTCAAAACCATCTGCAGCGGCCTTTGCGGCGAGCGTGCCCATCACGTCATCGGCCTCGAAACCATCCTTGCGAATCACGGGAATGCCAAGGGCCTCGGCCAGTTCGAAAGCGTAAGGGATATTCGCTGCCAGGTCCTCTGGCATCTTCTCGCGTTGGGCCTTGTAGGCGGGGAAGGCCTCGTGGCGGAACGTGGGACCACTTGGGTCCATCGCGAGAACCGCGTGTGTGGGCTTGTGCTCGGCAAGAATGGAGGTGACTCCATTTGCAAAGCCGATGAGGGCGGAAACGTTGAGCCCCGTGGTGGTCATGCGCGGATTCCGCAGGAACACAAAGTGCCCCTTGTACAGGAACGGCATGAGATCAATGATGAATAGCTTCTTCACGTGCAATAGTTTACCAAACCCGCGAACCGGGAGCAAACCTCGCGCACAGAGCGCGCACAGAGAGGACCTTACGCCTTGATCGTGCCGAGACGCTGGCCCGAGTACTTCTTCTCGTGGATGGGACGCCACCACCACTTGTTATCGAGGTACCACTGCACCGTCGCGCGAATGCCAGTGTCAAAGGTATGACGGGGTTTCCAGCCAAGCTCCGTCATCAGTTTCGCGGGGTCGATCGCATAGCGAAGATCGTGTCCGGGACGGTCGGCGACATAAGTGATCAGTTCCTCGAAGTGGTTGAGAGGCTGTGATGTTGAAATGCTGAGGGGCTTCTCGGGAATGAGTTCGTCGAGGATGCGACAGACTGTCTGTACCACCTCGAGATTGGTCCGCTCGTTGTGTCCGCCTATGTTGTAGGTCTCGCCCGGCATGCCCTTCTCATTGACCAGGCAGAGCGCGGCAACATGATCCTCAACATGAAGCCAGTCTCGCACGTTCGCGCCCTTGCCATAGACGGGAAGCGCCTTCCCATCCAGGCAGTTGAGGATGATGAGCGGAATGAGCTTCTCGGGGAAATGGTAGGGACCGTAGTTGTTTGAGCAATTCGTAATTAGCGTGGGGAGACCATAGGTGTCGTGCCACGCACGCACGAGGTGATCGCTGGCGGCCTTCGAAGCCGAATAGGGCGAGTGCGGAGAATAGGGAGTCTTCTCGGTGAAGAAACCGGTCTCGCCCAGGGAACCATAGACCTCGTCCGTCGAAATGTGCTGGAAACGGAAGTCCTCCCGGTCGACCTCAGGCAGAGACCTCCAGTACTTGAGCGCGGCCTGGAGCAGCGTCGCTGTGCCAGTGACGTTCGTGCGGATGAACTCGCCTGGACCGTCGATCGAACGATCGACATGGGACTCAGCCGCCAAATGAAAAATCGCCTGGGGACGGAACTCCGAGAACGCCCTGTCCATCGCATCCTGGTCGCAGATGTCAGCCCTGAGAAAGTTGAGAAGTCGAGAGGTTGAGAGGTTGAGATCGGAGACCGATGATTTGATGTCGGTCTCAAGATCTAGACCGACCTCCTTGAGCGACTCGGGCACTCCGGCATACGTGAGCTTGTCGACGACGAGAACTGTCGCCCGCCGGTCACGCACCAGATGACGAACAAGGGCGGAACCGATAAAGCCGGCCCCGCCCGTAACGATGAACCTACTCCTCATCGGCAAGATCCAGACTGATGGAGTTGGAGCTAGCGGGCCGTCCGGCATCCTGGGTCGACGTCTCACCCTTCACATCTGCCTCCTTGGCCTTCACGTCGGCGGTATCCGAATCCTTGCCCTTCTTCTTTCCGGATTCGAGCGGCGCATAGGGACGATAGCTTCCGCCGTAGGCACGATAGCCGCCATAACCACCATAGCCGCCATAGCCGTAGCCATAGGAGTGGCCAGACTGCGAGAACGCCCCCCCGACGGAACCCATCTCGACGTCATTCACGACGATGCCGATGACCGTGGCACCAGATTCGCCAAGCGAACGAGCGGCGTGCTGAATCGGCTTGAAGTGCGTACGATCGGGGCAACACATAATCATCACGGAATCCACCAGCGAGGCCAGCGTCATCACGTCGCCGACGATTCCGAACGGTGGCGAGTCGATGATCACGCGGTCATAGTTCGCGCGTGCCCACTTGAAGAAGTCGGGGACAATCTGCGAGCCCACGATGGAGGCGGGGTTCACATTGTCCGGGGGAAGAGAACCAATGACGTCAAGGTGTTCAACACCGCTCGGCATCACCAGCGACGGGAAGTCGCGCTGTCCGTCCTTTCGGGAAAGATAATGCGAGAACGAATGGTCCTGGTCGATCTTTAGTCCCCACACGCGGGCCAGACGCGGACGACGCATATCGAAATCGACGAGCAAAGTGCGCTTGCCCGCCTGCGCGCTCGAGATGGCAAGGGAACATGAGGTAATCGTCTTGCCTTCGCCGGGCTGCGTAGACATCAATAGCAGCACCTGCGAGATCGGCTGATAGCGCGGCGAGTCCAGAAGATTGCGGAGACCTGCCATCGCTTCGGCGAACTGCGAGTATTTGTTTTCAGAGATAAACTTCGCCACCTGCTCGCGCTTCTTGCGACGAATGTGCGGCAAGACGGCCAGCACCTTGAGCGCAAGACGCCCCTCGATATCCTGAAGCGACACGATGGTGTCTTCGAGATGATCGAGCACCAGCACAAACAGGAGTCCCAAAGCAAGGGCGATTGCGCCGCCTGCGGAGAAGATGATGATCGGGTTCGGCAACACAGGCTTGGAGGGAACGAGGGCAGGGCGTCCGACACGGACGATTTCATTGTTCTGCTCGGCCGCGATACGCGCCTCATTCTCCTTCTGCATCAAGTCCTTGAGGATGGTGGTCGAAACCTCCATTTCCTTCTCGAGCTGCTTGAGTCCTGCATCGGCAGCAACGATCTTCTGGCCGATGGTCGCAAGTTCAGCACGCAACTTCTCACTGTTCTTCTCATAGACTGCAAGCTGGTTCTTGTAGGCAGCCAGGTTACCGTGCGCCGTCGCGAGCGCGCGGGAAACGGCATCCACAAATTCCTGCTTGATCGTCTCAAGCAATTTTTCGCGTGCCTTCACCTCGGGGTGATTCTTGGTAAATCGGGCCAGAAGGCCATTCATCTCCATCTTCGCGTTCTGCAGACGCGTGTAGGCTTCGCCGATTTCGGAGGAACGTGGCACCGAGGTCGGCAGCGCACCGAAGTCCTCCGGAGTCTCCTGGGCGGCTTTGAGGACCTTCTCCCATTCCGCTGCCGCCGTGACCTGCGATCTCATATCAAGCACATCGGCCGTCGTCTTCTGAAGAGACTGCTGCAGGATCTCGCGCTCGGAGTTGAGGTCATCGATCTTGTTCTTCGTGCGGAATTCAAGCAACTGCTTGGCAATGCTCTCATCATGACGACGCTGACGTTCCACCTGCTCGTGGATCTGGGCAACGGCCTTATCGCAGCGAAGCTTATTCTCTTCGTCGGTGAAGGACTCGATCGCCTCGGCATAGGCATTGGCGAGCGACGCGGCGAGGGAAGCCGTGGTGGACCGCACACCGATGGTGATCAGGCGTGAATGACGGATGAGCTCGAGCTCCGAATCGCCCAGCGTCTCGATCAGCTCCTTGTCCGTGACCGTGGAGGCCGGATAGTTCGCGCGATACTGCTGGACGATCTTCGTGACGATCTTGTCCGAGCGCCAGTCGGATAGTCTCGTGTTGAAGATTTCCTCGTAGGACGTACCGAACTGCTCCATGTCAATGCCGACGCCATCCGCGCCACGTCCCCCCTGTGGACGGCGAGTATCCATCGTGAACTCGCTCTTCGCCTCATAGATGGTCGGCGAGATGCGGTAGACGGCGAACGCGGCCACAAGACCGATCAGCAGAAAGACAAGAACCGAGATCCAGCGCTGCGCGATGACGCGCAGAACGCGTCCAAGTGTAATCGTGCCGACCAACGAGTCAGCATCTTGTCCAGGAGCCTGGCCACCATAGGCCCCGCCGCCGTAGTAGTAGGGTGCATTGCCTCCATAATACGCTGGAGTCTGAGCCGAGCCATAGTAGATTGGAGACTTCTTGGCCGTACCATAATAGAGCGGCTTCTGTCCGTAAGTCGATGAGGATGCCATAACTATCAGTTCTCCGAAACAGCCTTATCCGCGCCAACATCGGCGGCATCGGCCTTCTTCGCCTTCGGGAAAGCGGCGGCGGAGACGGCCAATGCTGAAAGCACGGTCATAAAAAGAGTTCCATTCAGGAATACCGGGGAAATCACCGCCTCCAACGCGAGAAGGGCAACCGTCAATGGAGCGAACCAGGCAACTGGAGGAACGGCGAACGGAAAGATATCCGCATCATCCTGGCGCCGAAGATATCCAAATGCCCCCACGAGGCGAATGAAATAAGTGACTACGAGCATCCCCAGTCCAACAGCAGGAATGACACACCCGATGATTCCCCGTTCGGCGAGAATGGTCCAGTAGCCACTTGTCGCAAACTTCGGCTGAGCAGGAATCACCAACCAGTCTGACTTCTCAGCAAGGAAAGGGACATGCAACCCGAAGGCTCCATCCCCCACGCCAAACCACGGATGCGCAACCCAAATCTGGCGACTGATGCGCGAAAGCGTACCTGCCGCCAACTTATACGACTCGGGGAAGGCAAATTCAGGAGAAAGCGCACTGACCTTCGCCGCCCGCACGGCCTCCGGCACGAACATCATCATCAGAAACACCGGCAAGGCAAAGCCAAATATCGCAAGGGACAAGTTTCGCGCCACTGCACCCACTGAATTCACACGACCCAGATAGACAAGCGATACGACCAACGTCATAACCGCAAAAGCAAACCAGACAACCGCAATGACGGGCGGAGCGAAGAAGAGCAGTGCCGAGGCATTGCCCGCGACACCCAACACATAGGGGAGGCGAGCCGAAGACCATTTGCGAGCCTCTGCCTGCACTCCGCTTACGATGGCAATGATCAACCAAACGCCAAAAGTCGAAGCCCAGAACGGGGCTTCAGCCAATCCCGACCCCAGCCATCCAGCGAATGGCTTTACTCCGGCGCAGGCAAACCCCGCTGCGGCACAGCCACCCACTCCCGAGAAGACCGCTCCAGAAAGCCCGAAGACAATTCGCGCCATCAGTCCGATGCCATGGCGAATTCCCATTGCCAGGACCAACAGAGCACTAACAACGGCAAATGGCACCACCCCAGCGTTTTGCGCAGATGCCGGACCACCGCCAAACTTCGAATCACCCACAACCCAGATTACTTGTTCTGGGTCATATCGCAGGGCAATTCCTGAATTCATCATGCGAAACAAGGCAAAGACAACGGCCGCAATCAGAAACCAGAAAAAGGGATCCCGAACAATCTCCCCACGGACACGTCGACGCGCGAGCGAGAGATGTTCACCAACACGGATGGAAGGCTCCGTAAGAAGCCAGACAACCGCAAGTCCGCTCAGCCAGAATATGACCGAGGCCAGACTTGCGGCATCGAGAAACGGCGTGAGCGCGAGCGGTGCTGCTGCGAGCAGGGCTAGGTGAGCCGCCAGCCCATACTTTGAAAGGAACTTCTGCAACATTCAACCGCGCCGGGTCACGCCGGAATAGAAATTAGTAATGGAAGCGAACGCCAACCGTGCCGCGGAAGCGATCATAGTCATAGTTGCTATGGCTTTCGCACCAGTTCTCCTCCCAGGTGAGGTCCGCATAGATGGACGCCCAGCGGTTGAGAATATAATTAGCGCCAAGACGAACCGACATGAAATCTTCGTCGTAGTCATTGCCTGCGGCGAGATAACGGTCGGAGTAGACGTTCTCCTCACGACGCCACGCGATATTTCCCGTGAGGGTCATACGATCGCCCAACGTGAGATAGGAGACGCCACCCGAAAGCGAGTACACCTTGACGGCCTGGCCGAGCGAACGCTCCGACGGCTGATAGTAGCTGTTACCGAGCACGGAGAACTGGAGCTGGCGAGTCATACGCCAATTGGCGGACAGCTGATAAGTCCAACCGCAATCGGTATCACCATGCCCACCATATTCAAGCTGGGAAACGCCCATAAGCGCACGATAGGTGATCTTCTCCGTCGCATGGGTTCCAAGACCGGCTTGAACAGACCAGACCTGCGAATCATTGCTGTAATTATGATAGCCACGGCCCTTCTTCTGGAGATAGTGCGAATAACCGCCAGCAATCAGCAGATCGGTCCATTTGGAGGCAGCATAGCCAGCCTCAAGACCCGCAGCATACTGCGACCAGCCATAAAGCGGCGCATACTTGCCTGTGTCGTTCTTGTAGTCCAGCCAATTGTACTGTCCCATCACGTCCGCGTGCCAGCGCTCTGTGAAGCGGCGTTCGAGAACGCCGTTCGCATCCAGATGCTCTCGATCACGCCAAATACCACGACCATCACCCGAGGTGAGGCTATCAGCCTGGTTGATGTACTGATAACGCTCGGAGAGGAGCAGATTCCAGCCCTTACCCTCCTCAGAGACATTCGACCACTTGTAGGCGAGTGACTCACCAAAGCTGTTCTCGCCCATCTCATCCGAGTAATCGCAATAGGCATTGTAGCGATACCACAACGTGCCCGCCAACTCCCAACGGTCTCCCCGCCACGTGAAATCGGCACCAGGATTGACGCAGAAGATGTTGTCATCCGTGGCATGATGGGTCGTGTCAATATTGGAGTCGTAGGTGTATGATAGGGCGACGTAGGGCTTGATCGTTAGACGGTTGTTCATGAACCGAAAGCCTTGGGGCCTGTCGGACATGCTCCCGCTTCCATGATCCGCGTTCTCGGTGCTCTCCTGCGCGAATCCTGCAACGGCGACAGCCGAGGCGACCGCGATGAAACTGAGAAGTTTACTGCTCATTTTTCGTTCCTCTTCTATGACTCGGTCGCAAACTGATTACTGACCCGCGTACGGTCCAGGCTCGGGGGTATAACCACCCTCAGAACCAGATGTCGATCCACGCTTATTGCTGTAGTAGGGATTACCTTCACCGTTGTCGGCGGCCGTGCCCTCGGCGTTGCCACCTACTGCGGTCTTGCTGGAGATGTATCCACGCGGCACGCGATTGAGCCCGATATCCGGCTGAGAATCAGGAGCCGCACCTGCAACCGTGGGAGCCAGAAAAGCACCCGCGCCCATCTTGGCGGCGGATGTTGCCATCGGCGACCCCTCAGCCGCCAGATCGGCCAGCATGCCAACCATCGCGTCCGAAGAACCCGTGAGCGATGTCACGACCGCGTGATCGGGTTCTTCGCCCGCCTGCGCGACACCCAACATCGGATCGTAAGTCTGCTCCTGACCATCGCCCATCGCAGGCTTGATCCACTCGTTGGTCGCCATCTCACGATTCTTTGCGTCGGGCATCGTCGCAACCAATGTTTCGGTGAGATTGGCGGGAGTACCATTCGAAGCGCGCAGGAACATAAGAACCGCGAATGTCTCACGAACGCCCGCGTTCTCCTCCTTCTCGCAACGAGCATTGATTGCATTCATCGTGTTCTTTGCCAGAGCCTCGAACTCGGCATCGGAGAATGTACGGTTCGGATTCCCAGTACGATTGAAGATCTCCTTCGCAAAACGTTCATTGATGTCGGTGAGGAATTCGGGCGGAACCGTCGCGAAGACCTCCGCGAGGATGGCGGCGAGGTTCCCCTGCGCAGCACTCTTCACGGCGGCGCTGTTCGCGGCGTAGAACATCGCACCCTTCACCTCGTCGTTGCCCGGCATCTTGGCAATCGCCTCGTTGACCTCGGCGAGAAGCGCGGCCTGATCGGCCGGGGACACCTTCGCCATCGTCTCACGGAGTGTCTGCGAGTTCTGTGCGCACTCGCTCACAAGGTTGTGCCACTCGGAACGCGGCATTGCATCCGCGGCGACCAGCGGAGAGACCGCCAGCGCGAGCACACACATAGCCAAACCCTTCTTCCATTCAAACTTCATGCTGTAATCTCCTGCTACCTAGTTTGAAAATCAATACCATGACATCGGAACGTAGATGACATCGCCGGCCTTCAACTGCATATCCATGTCGGGACGTCCGTCCCGCCCCATTTTGATGATGTCAACTCGGGTCTTCGTCTGGTTGCCATCCTTGTCGCACCGCGTCACCTGCACATCGCTCTTATCCGCAATCGACGTCACACCACCCGCCAATTGCAGCGCCCTCAGCACAGTGAGATCCATCGTCGACGGGACGTCAACGGGACCTGGGCGATGAACCTCGCCCAACACCTTCACCGTCCCCCAAGGAGACACCATGCCTTCACCCGTACGGAAGATGAATGTCGCCGTCACGCTGGGATCGATGTAGTATTCCTTGTAGGCTGCCGCCACCTTCTGCTGAAGTTCGACAAGCGAAAGCCCCTCGCACTTGATTGTTCCAACGAGTTCCATCGTGATGCATCCCTCGGCATCGACGAAATACTGCTTGGAATCACGATTCTGCTGCCCCACAGCAGTCACTGAAATTGCCAACGCAATGCCAGGGCGAACCTTTGGACCGTCGAAATACGTGGCTAGTACGTTCGGGTCAATGCGCTCAGACTTCTTCTTGCCGCCGTCCTCCAGCTCGTTGAGAGCGTTGAAAATCGTCTCGCATCCGCTTACGCAGATAAGCGAAAGCAGAAGCGCGATGAGCGACAGTATTCTGTTGATTTCAAACGACATCAATGCGATTCCAAACCCCAAGGGAAGACCTATTTTCCCCTGTCACTGGCAATATGATACACCTTATCGGGGAATCTGGCAATAGGAAAATCAGGGGGGGCGTCCGTGCACTCAATTGCACGGACGCCCTTTCGGACGACAGGTTTTAGGCCTGCTGCGCCGAAGCATCAACGATCCACACCTTGAACGGGACCGTCACGCCCTCGCCGAGGTCAATCTTCGCCT
>JAUNMP010000087.1 GCA_030537465.1 bacterium | reverse complement strand
CCCCTTCTACTCAACATCGGTCCCATAGGACCTATAGGGCCTATCCATCCCATTCGCCTCCATCGGTCCTATCGGTCCCATCACTCCCATCGGTCCAATCACCCACCGACAACCATAGCCCCCATCACCCGCCAGCGGCAGGCCCGTTCGCGTAGCTCAGAACGCGCCCTTGAGCATTTCCATGCGCTTGGCGATGGTCGCCTCGTAGCCCTGATCGGACGGCACGTAGTACGTCTGGGGGACGCGGAGATAGGACTGCTCGACCCAGGCCTCCTTGTAGGCGTGGGGATACTTGTAGCCTTCGCTCTTCTCGGACCCGATGGCGTCCACGTGCACATTCTTGAGGTGCTCGGGGACGGGCTGGACGGCGCCGGACTCGACATCCTGCATCGCCTTGTTCACGGCCTCGTAGGAGCGATTCGACTTCGGCGCGGTGGCGAGGTAGATCGTCGCCTGGGCGAGCGCGATGCGCGCCTCCGGCATGCCGACGAACTCCACGGCCTGCAGCGCGCCGACGGCAACGGTGAGACCGCGCGGATCGGCATTTCCGATGTCCTCGGAGGCGGAAATCACCAGGCGGCGGGCGATGAAGCGGGGATCCTCGCCGACGACCAGCATCTTCGCAAGCCAGTAGATCGCGGCGTCCGGATCGGAGCCACGGATGGACTTGATGAAGGCACTGATGGTGTCGTAATGCCCCTCTTCCTTCTTATCGTAGTGGACTACCCGACGCTGGACACATTCCTGGATGACATCGAGCGTGAGATGTGTGACACCGTCTTCGGAAGGTGGCGTCGAACGGACGGCGACTTCCAGGGCCGTGAGGGCGTGGCGTCCATCGCCGTCGCAGATCTCGGAGAGGAACTGGCGTCCCTCGGGATCCAGATCGACCTTGATCGCACCGTAGCCGCGCTCGGGATCAGTCAAGGCCCGATCGAGCAGCGTGCCCGTCTCCTCGGGCGTGAGAGGTTTGAGCTCAAAGACCAGAGAACGGCTCGTCAACGGCGTGTTGACGAACATGGAGGGGTTGTGCGTAGTCGCGCCGATGAGCACGACCGTGCCGTCCTCGACATAGGGGAGCAACACGTCCTGCTGGGACTTGTTGAAGCGGTGGATCTCGTCGACGAAGAGAATGGTCCCCATGCCGCCCAGCTCGTTGCGGGCCTGATCGCAGACCTTGCGGATGTCGGCGACATTGGAGACGACGCCCGAGCAGCGCACGAAGTTGCGCTTGGTGGTCTTGGCGATGACTTCCGCGAGTGTGGTCTTGCCGCAGCCGGGAGGACCGAAGAGTATGATGTTCGTGAGGCGGTCCGCCTCGATCACACGACGCAGCAGCTTGCCCTCGCCGAGGATGTGGCGCTGGCCGACAACCTCCTCAAGGGTCCGCGGACGCATCCGCGCCGCAAGGGGTTCTGTAGAACTGTAGTTCACTGCACGATCGGGTGAAAGGACAAAAGACGGCGGCTAGTATAGCACAATTCGGTCGGTTCAGCGGGCGAGATGGGCCGGGAGCGCGAGCTTGGTCCAGTGGCGGCAGAGGGCCTGCAACGGGGCGGGAATCGGGGCGTCGGGGGTGGCGGTCTGCCAGACACCGTGCCACTCGCCGTCGATCTTCAGGAGCGCGACGTCCTCGGGCTTGTCAAGCTGGAGGGAGAGTCCAGGCCCTTCCACCTTCGTGAGCGCACCTGCAGCGATGGCAACGACGGACCCCTTCTCGGCGCGAGCGGCGAAGAGCCCCTCGGCGGCGAAAGAGACCTTGACGCCGTTGGATTCGAGTTCCTCAGCGAGAGGGAGTCCGCAGGGATGGTCGAAATCGGCCTTGATGCGGATCGCCGTGCCGTCGATGAGGCGAAGCGTGCCATCCGGCTCCGGATAGAACGGTCCGGCCTTGGTGGAGTTCTTCACGAGGGGCTGGCGCGGAGCGCCAGCCTGTTCAAGGCAAGCGACGATGCCTGCGGCGTCCTTGATGTCGAAGATCTTCGTCTTGAGGGACTTCCCCTTCACGAGCACATCAAGCGCGGCCTTCTCTGCGGGACGCAGGTGGTGGGTCGCGAGCGCGGTGTAGCGCTGGCGGCCGACGCACAGCCAGCCCTCCTCGTCGACCTTGAACGTGCCAAGCGCGAATTCACTCGCCGGGAATGCATCGCCCCACCAGCCCCTGGAGAGGAGCGCGAAGAGCTCCATGCGGCCATGATCGGCCCAGCCGGGACCGCTCCAGTCCACGAGGTCCTCATGGCTGAACACATAGGCCAGAGGAGAATCGACCTGGGAATTGGAGATGAGGTTGGGCAGGCGGACGCGGGACTGCGCGGTGACGTTGCCGACGGCGAGGAGATCCGTCGCCTTTCGCACACGCGACTCCTCCCAGGGCATCGCGGTGTACTTCACCATCTCCTTCGGATTGCCGCTGTAGAGGCCATGGTAGACCTGGCGGCCACCGCACATCGCATAGGTCCACACGCGGTAGACGTTCCGCTCAGGGGTCGCTGTATAGCCTTCGTTGAGCCAGACGGGGCCGCCGAACTTCTTGGCCATGCCGTTCACAGCGTAGAACGGGGAAACCTCGTCGCTCTGCGCCCAGTCGCGGGTCGCCTGCCACCAGTCGAGTCCGTTGTGGAAGAACTCCTGCGGACAGATGGACGAGTACCAGGTGGGATGCTTCGCCACATAGACGTCGGGCCCGAAGAGGCGCTTGTCGGTTTCGTAGAAGTCGCTCTCGATCGCGGCGTTGCGCTTGAGCGTGAGCTTCATGTAGGCGCCGATGGCAGCGGAGCGCTCGGCATCGCCCTTGGGGCCGCAGCCGAGGAGCGGAAGATCGGCGAGGAGATCGCGTCCGAACTCGGCCTTGTAGGCTGCGGCGAAGTTCGGGGACCAGAAGAAGGTGCGGAGATCGGGAGAGTAGTTCGGGATGAAGCCCCACTCGTCGCGCATGCCGCCGTCCGCGCCGGCCTCCTTGTAGCGGGCCATCAGGCTACGGCAGAACGGAATCAGATGGGGCGAGAAGACGTCGATGGAGTAGTATTCGGAGGCGACGGTCGCGACGAGCGTCTCGTCCGCGGCGAGTCCGGACGCGGAGCCGGTCACGACGACCTCGGAGGACTCCATGTACCCCTTCTGCGGATCGACGGGCTGGTTCTGGGGGGCGTTGCGGTCATCGCGCCAGGTGGCGACGGAGACGTCGGCCTTGACTTCCACGGGGCGTTTCGAGGAGAAGTCGAGCGAACCGTCGGCGCGCGTCTTCACGGCGAAGGCGGAGAGCACCTTGCCGTTCAACGGACGGTACATGCTCTTCGAGCCCCAGCTCATATGGTCCTGCTTGGCGAGGAACGTGGTCGTGAAGGAGGCGAGGCCGTTCGTCGGCATGGCGGAAACGACGTTCGCGAGGGACTGGCGTTCGGTCGGCCACTTGGCGAAGAACTCGCGGCGGGCGATGCGAGGATCGGTGTCCATATACACCTTCACGCCCTCCTGGTGTGCCCGCGCGCAGCAGGCCTTTGCCGCGGCGATCGTCTCGGCATCGCCGAGCTCGGGATTGCAGCGGAGCGTGAGCGTGATGCAGTTGTAGGTGCTCTTCGCGAAGCTCTCGTCCATCAGACGGTTGAAGGTCTTCATGCCGTCCGCGAAGTCACGCGTGCCGAAGCTCCAGAAGACGTTCTCGGGCATAACGTTGACGGGAAGGCGGCGGATGGTCTTCCCGTCGTTCACCCGCCAGAAGTCTGTGAAGGCGGCGGGATTGTAGGCCGCGGACGCGGCGAGGGAGAAGACGAGAGAGAGGGACGTGATAGGGAGAAGACGTTTCATGGAACTAGGAATTAGGAAGTAGGAACTAGGAACTGGGGAAGAGGGATGAGGGACTAGAGGACGATGCCGAAATGGCGCTTGAGGGCGGCGGTGAAGGAGTCGGACGTTCGGAGATAGGTCTTCGTGGTGCCCTTCACGCCGCCGAGGGAGAGCACGGGGACGGATTCGCCCGTCTCAGGGTCGGGAGCGGAGCCAATGGACTTGCGTCCGGTGGGCGTGGGCAGATGGACAAGGAGGTTGTTCCGGAAGAAGGACGCGGGATGGTTCACGCAGTAGTAGTGGACGTAGTTGAAATCAATGGGCTCCTGCGCCGCGTCGTCAAAGGAGTACATACGCGTCCAGGCGTCGCCCATGCGGACCTCAACGACGTTCCCGAGGCGGTCGTGCCGGACAATCCGGTAGTCGATTCCTTCCCGGTTCTGGACCTTGTCGTGGACGAGTTCGAGAGGCGTGAGCGGGGCACGCTGCCCCACACCGACGTCGGCGATGTAGGCGGTGTCGCCGAGCTGGACGCGAATGACGCGGTGTCGGCGAGCGGGAACCTCGAGCGACTCGCCCATCAACCAGCGCCCGAAATGCTCGACCGTGTCGTAGCCAAGTTCGCGGAGCAACCAGCCAAAGAGTCCGTTCAGCTCAAAGCAGTAGCCGCCCCGATGCCGCAGCACGATCTTGTCAAAGAGCTCGTCGTAGGCAAGCGAGCCGGCCCTGCCGTACCAGATGTCGAGGTCCTCATAGGGGACATGCAGCAGATGCTGCCGCTGAAGGCCGCAGAGCGCCTTCGCCGTCGGTTGCGGACGAGCCTTGACGCCAATCCGCTTCAGGTATGTCGTGACTTTGTCCATGGAGGCGGCAAGTATAGCATAGATGCCGTCAAGTTGTCATTCTGGGGGATGGGATGGATGGGACGGATGGAGGTGTTGGAGGGGGATTGGAGTGATGGGACGGATTGGACTGATAGGACCGATGGAAGCTCTAGGATGGATGGGAGGGATAGGACGGATGATTCATAGGTCGGATGGGCGAGATGGGACCGATATTCCGCATACGACTGCCAATGGCTCGAGGCGGGCCAGCTCATTGGCTTTCATCAGCCATAATCCCGCAAAACACCATCAATCCCATAAGGCCTATGGGTCATAGGCCCCATAAAGCCCATCACTCCCATTCTCTCCATCGGTCCGATCAGTCCAATCCGTCCGATCGGTCCAATTACCCACCGACAACCATCGGTCCGATCGGCCCCATCACTCCCATCAGTCCAATTACCCACCGACAACCATAGGGCCGCCAGCGGATCGCACGGTGCTCGTGGCCTATTTCTCGATCAGAAGACCCTGGTAGCCGCACGGGACGACGAGCCTGCCCTTCCAGAAGAGCGCGGTGTCGGGATTGCCGGGGACGGTCTCGGTCCAGAGGAGCTTCGGCGCCTTGATATCCTTGATGTCGTAGAGGCCGATCTGCTTGCTGATGCGGGCGGTGATGGCGAGCTTGTCGCCGCCGTCCCACATGGGCTGGCCCGAACGGCAGCGGTCGGTCATCTTCGGGAGCTTGGCAACGCCCTTCCAGTCCGAACGATCGGCGTTCGGCTGCTGACCGGGCTTGAGCAGAAGCAGTTCGCCGTGGACGGTGCGGAGCAGCATGTCGTTGCGGAAGGCGATGCAGCCGTCGTTGAGTCCGGCACGGTTGTAGCCGCGGCAGACGACCGCCTCGACCGGCTTCTCGCCGCCGAGGTCGAGCCACTTGAAGCCGGTGTTCGAGGTGGACTGGGCGTACCAGCGGCCGCCGACGACGTCATCCGCCACGTAGCGATCCCAGCCGGGGCAGCCACCGGGGCTCGCCATCACGAACGCGAGATCCTTGCGTTTATCGAGGAAAAGATAGCCGTCCTGGCGGCTGGAGACGACGACGTAGGGGGCGTTCGGGGTCCAGACCCAGATTGGACAGGGCGTCTTTCCGCCGAAGTCCGTCACACGCTTGATGAGGTGGGGCGAGGCGGGGTCGTCGAGCGAATAGACGGCGAGACCGTCCAGACCTTCGGCGACGTAGAGCCTGCCGTCCTTGACCTTCGCGTCGCCGACGAACGGCCGGTCAATGCGCCCGACCTCGACCAGGGACAACGCGGAGGGGGCGGATGTCTTCGACTTGAGGATGAAGAGACCGGCGTGTCCACAGGCGGCATAGCAGTAGTCGCCGTAGACGGCCGCGCCGCGGAGCTGTCCGCTCCCCTTCGGAACCCACGCCGCGAAGCGACTGTCGGACGGTGTGGGATAGGACATCCGGAACTCGGGATGACGGGGCGGGACGCCGCGCGTGCGCGCCACGGCCTTCGCACGAGCGCAGGCGACGACGGAGAGACCGATCTCGCTGCCCACATAAAGGGCACCATCGCCGACAGCCACGTAGTTGACAATGGCCGAGGGGTGGTCGGGGTCGGGCTTTTCGGGATCGACGATGACGAGGTTGCCGAGGATCTTCAGGGAAGCGGGGTTGGCGGTCTCAACGGCAAAGAGGCCATTGTGGGTGTCGGCGACGAAGACGGTGTTGCCGTCGGCGCTCGGACGAGGCGTCCACCAATCGCCGCCGAGTTTCCAGAAGCGCGGGAACTGGGTGCGGGAGACGAACTTCGGGTGGGCGGGGTCGGCGAGATCGAAGATCTCAAGGCCGTGTCCGGCACCGTGGTTCTGCTCCTGGGTGCGGGTCTTGTCGTGATAGTGGTGTCCCGTGGCGGCGTAGAGGTAGCGCCCCAGGACTGCGACGCCGTCACCATGTCCCTTGAGGGAGGCGATGTCGACGGTCTTCAGGGTGGAGAGGTCGCGGGCGTCGATGGTGGTGAGCTCGCCTCCGCCCCAGTCGCCCGAATAGAGCCAGCCATCGCGGTACCAGACGCTCTGGCTTTCGTTCGTCTTCTCAAGGCGGATGTGGGCGGGCTTCATCGGGTCGCGCACGTCGACGAACTCGACGCCGTTCTGGCGCTGGCCGACGAAGAGCACGCCGCCACAGACGTCCATGCCGGTGGCAAGCTCGACCGTGTCGAAGCGGTTCACCACCTTCGGATGGACGGGATTGCGGGCGTCGATGATCCACACGCCCGTCTCGCGGGCACCGACGTAGACCATGCCGTTCTCGGCCGCGATCTGACGTGGATTCCCGATGCCCTTAGCAACGCCGAGGAGGCGCGGCTGAAGCGGCTTCGAGACGTCGAAGATCCAAAGGGCACGGTTCGCGCCGCAGTAGAGCGTTGTTCCGTCGAGCAGCAGGCAGGTGGCACGGGCGCCACAGACGGGAACGGACGAGATTTCCCCGAAGAGGTCTCCGGTGGCGGACTTGACCTGAAGCTCCAGCGCGGCCGGGGACGTGGCGGCGAACAGAAGAAGACCGGTGAGGAGCAGTTTTTTCATGGCACTCACTTCCCCAGAACCATCTGCGCATGCTTGGCGTAGGCGCGGCGCGGATCGGCCGCGTAGTGCTCGAGCGTTTGACGTCCAAGGCCGTCCGGCGTGTCACCAAGGCGGTAGAGGGCCCGCGCAACGCAGAGTTCGCGCAGGGAAAGGGTCCGTTCCCAGTCGCCGGCCTTGTTCTGGTAGCCGGGGACGACGGGGGGCTCCTGGCCCATTGTCTGCCAGCGGCCGCCAATGCCGGGACGCCGCAGGATGGCGGCGAGGGCGGGGATGGCGCTCTTATCGCCGATTTCCTCAAGGGCACGGGCGATGGCGCGAAAGTGGGAGTATTCGCTCGTCTCGGTCAACTGGTCCGCCTTCGCGATCAGGGCGGGGACGGCGTCCTTGCACTTGCAGTGGCCGAGGGCGATGGCGTAGCTGTCGACCCAGCTGACGCTGCGGTTGAACTGGCCCATGCCGCGGTAGTTCCAGCCCTTGTCCCAGTCCATGGCGGAGAACTTGGCGAGCAGCTGTTTCTCGCCGTCCGGACGGCCCATCATCGCGAGCACGTGGGCGTAGTTGAGCTTGGCCTCGCCTTCGGCGGCGTGGAACGCACCCTGGATACGGGGGAGCGCACGGGCGTAGTCCGTCATCAGGACGGGGAGACCCTTGTAGTCGTCCGCGAGATCGGCGGTGGCCTGGTCGAATTCGGAGTCGGGGAGCGGGAAGTTGTCCTTCATCTCAAGGTCCTCAGGCTTGAGGATCGCCTTCTCCACCAGGTGGCGCTGAAGGGCCTTCACGTCGATGTCGCGGACGGTGGTGCCGCCCTTCACGGCCATCGCGGCTGCGGTGCCGGCGGCGTAGCCCTGGTTCTGGATATCGGGCTGCATGCGAAGGATCGGCATGGCGTCGCGGTGGGCGCTCATGCCGAGGCCTGTGACAAGCAGGCCCTCGAGCTTCTTCGGGAGGAGGCAGCGGTACGGGAGGTTGACGTACATGGGCTTGTGGCCAGGATCCTGGATGAAGAAGAGGTCGTCGCGAGTCTGGCCGTGCGAGTCGAAGTTGGAGTAGGTGCGGGTGATGACGTCCGGATAGGTACGCTGGTTGACGACGTCGCGGGAGTGCATGTAGAAGGCGCCGATCATGCGGCGGCGCTCGCGGCTGTTGATCACCTGAGCCTGGTCCCAGGTCCCTTCAGGGAGGCTGAGGCGCGAACGGAGGGCGAAATAGAAGACGTCCGCTGCATCCGTGTCGTCCACGAAGCCGATGTCGGAGTTCGCGTAGGCGACGCCCATCGTCTTCTGGGCGAGTCCGACACCCTGGACGGAGAGTTCCTCGTCGGTGATGAACTCCGTCTCCTCTCCGGCCATGGCGGGAAGCTCGGCGTTGCCGGTGGCGTCGATCGCGTTGCGGCAGGTGACGAGACCGCGGGTACCGTCCTCCAGCACCACAACGGCACCGGCCACGCGTCCATCGCGCACGAGGACGCCGTTCACGAACGAGCCGAACCAGATCTCGGCGCCGGCCTTGCGCTGCTCGGCACGGAACCATTCGCTCTTGGCCTGCGGGAAGACACTGCCGGTGGCACGGGCGCCGTCGTCAATCTCCTGGGTGAAGCCGACTCGGTTGCCGAAGTAGTAGTAGCCGATAAGGCCATCCGTCATCACGCCGCCCTCGACGTAGAGGTATTCGCAGACGAGGGTCTTCGCGCCGTGGCGCGCGGCGGCGATGCCGGCAGGGCCACCACCCGTGCCGGCGCCGACGACGAGCGTGTCGACGTCCGCGAGGACGGGAAGATCATCGGGGATGGAGACGGAACCAGAGGCATTGACGAGATAGGCGGGAAGCTGACCATGGTGTTCGCCGATAGTGCCTTTTACTGGAGAAGCGGATCTGAGGGAGGCAACCAGTTTCTCGGCGACACAGGCGGACTTTGCCGCGTCGGCGGCGGCGCGACCCACACGGGAGCCAACCATCAAGTAGGCACCAGGTTGCATCATTCGGGCAGCAGCGGCGCGGGAAAGGTCCGCGAGCGGTCCCAGCACGTACACGCCTGCGGCGTCACGGGGCTGGAGGCAGGCGAGGTCAAGCTTGTCGGCGCCCTTCCAGGCAGTGGCGGACGCTCGTCCCATGAAATGGTCGGGGGCAAGCAGCGTGAGAGAGTTTGCCGCATCGACCAGGGTGGTCACGAAAGTCCGGTCGCGGGCAATCTGTTCGGCCTCGGCGAAGGCACGGGCGGAACCGTCCTTCATCGGAATCGCGAGCTCGCAGTCCCAGAAACGCGCGTCGATGGAATCGGGGAAGTTCGGCTTGAGGTGGTTCTTCACGGAGACGGGGAAGACGTCCGTGAGAGGCGTCGCACGCACACCCTCGCCCTTCGGCGCCTCACCGGAGACAACCACGCGGTGGAAGGTATAGTTCCCGGCGGGGAAGGCGGCGGTGCGTCCGCCCGCGAGGCGCGCGGCCAGGGCGCGGGGCGTCGCGTCGACCAGGACCTTGGCGCGGACGATCTGGCGTCCGCTGCGGTTCGCCATCACGACGCCGGCGAAGCGTCCGTCGGCGTCCTTCACGACGTCGCAGACAAGCGAGCCGGTGAGGTACGGGATGTCGGCCTTGAGCATCGCGCGGTCGAGGGCGCGCTTGACGTAGAACGGGGTGGTGCGGGCGGCGAGGGCATTCGGGTTCTCGATGGCAGAGAGGACGCTCAGTTCCGCCAGGAGCTGGCGGGTATAGCCTTCGCCCTTCACGCACTTGACGCGCACATAGCGGCAGTCGGCGGCGACCTCCGCGGCGAGCACGCTCTGGCCGCTGGCGACGCGGGCCTCGGAGGCGATCGGCGTCGACCAGGACTTGCCGTCCGCGCTGGTGGAGACTTCGATGATCCGGGTGAAGAATCCGTCGCCTTTCTTCCGCAGCTGACCGTTGGCGGGATTCTCGCGATAGTAGGCGTCAAGGCGGACGCCGGAGATCTTCTTCATCCCGCCGAGATCGGCCGTGACGGTGACGTCGCTGTCGAACTGCACGCTGTCGCGCTCGGGGCGCCCCTGCTTCCCGTCATTGAGGAGGACACACTGGGGATCGGCGTGGGTCTTGTTGGGCTTCTGGTCCACGGAATAGACGTAGGGGAGTCCCCTGCGGTCCGCCTGCGCGGGATTGAAGAACTCGCGGAAGAGCGGCGAACGGTCATCGTCCGAGGGAGCGCGCACGACACGCAGCGTGCCTGCCATGTCCTCGCCGAGATAGGGACGAGGGGCGATCAGGAAGACGTTCGCCCCCGCCTCCTTCGCGGCAAGCGCCGCGGAAACGGCCGCGGACGAGCCGCCGACGACAACGACATCCGTGTTGCGGACAACAGGAACCTCAGCCGCGCCGGCACTCAAACAGAACGCCATCGCGGTCCAAACCAGACCATGAATCTTTTGCATGGCCCTAGTTTACCAAAAAAACGCAGCAGACGGGGCTCGGGACAGGGGAAGTCAGACGATCGTCCGGTCTACGATATGCGGGGCAATGGTCGGCGAGCAGCCAGCCTGCGCCGGCGTCACACCCCGCCAGAAGCTCCCCCGCATGCCCTTCACGTCGAATCCTGTCGCCGTCATCGTCATCACGGCCGAGACAGGCGTATCGTAGGCGACGATGTGGTTGATTTCTTTCCACCGTTTCACGTCCTCGACCGGATAGGCTTTGTGCCGAATCGGCACCCAGCAGTGGTTGGGCGAGTTCACGGTGTACCACGGGAGACCATCCTTCACAATCAGCTGGTCACAGTGGTGATGACCGTTGAGAACGATGCGCACGCGTCCGGGATGGTTCGCATTGACCCTAGCGAGAATCGCCCGTACGGCCATTGAGTCGGGGTCCTCGCCGTTCAGGCGGCGATGGGAACAGAGGATGCACGGTCCGGGAGCCTGCAGAAGCTGTTCCTCCAGCCAGGGGAGCTCCTCGGGATGAAGGCGCATGCCACATCCCTGCGGAATCTTCCACGAAGGGCAGCCGAGCTCCCGACCATAGTGGACGAAGCGCCCTTCCAAATACGCGTAATTCGTGTCGAGAACGACGAAGCGGACGCCCTTCACGTCAAATGAATGATAACCACGCTTCAGATGGAACGCCTCCAGCGTCTCCGCGTGGGGGCCTCCATCGTCATCGTGATTGCCAAGGACGCTAGAGGTCGGGATCGCGAAGTCCAGCCAGTGCGAAAGGAATGCCTTGTCACGGCGGGCGGCGTGGACGAAATCGCCCAGCTGCAGGCAGAAATCGACCCGCTCGTTCCGAGCCCGTTCGAGAATGCGGTCCAGCCATTCGACATTGTCATGCGGAAAGACGCCGGGGCGGTAGTGGACGTCCGCCACCACGAGGAAGCGCAGCGGCCCAGAGGCCGGCGCCGCCAAGGCCGGCAGCGACAGCGCCGCCAGCCCTCCCAGGAATTTCCGCCGCTCGACCATCACTCGCCGTAGGCCGTCACGGAGAAGAGCGTAATGAAACCGAAGAACGACTGCTGCTCGTAGTCGGCGTAGTGGAGCTTTTTGAGTCCACCCGCCTCGCAAGCCTCGCGAAGCGCCATGTCGCAGACCTCCACGCTCAGGCCGGAGTAGACCCAATCCTTCACGTAGACTGCGCGAGAGGACATGCCGGACTTGAGGTTCTCGCAGGGGACTGCTTCACGGTTGATTGTGAGCGGCGCACGGAAGTGGGAGTAGAGTCCCGTAGGCGGAACGAGGGCATTCTCGTTCTTCACGGAGACGCAGCCGCACAGCGCCGCGAGCACGGGCAGTGCCAACCAGCGCACGGACATCGTCACTCTCCGTAGGCGATGACGGTCGCCTTCTGCCAGATTCCGATGATGTTCAGGTACTCATAGTCGACGTGGTCGACCTTCTTGAGTTTGCCATTGTACGCGGCCGCTCCGATCGAGCAGTCACCCGTGGCATAAAGTCCCAGAATGCTGGTGGAGGAAGCTTCTCCCCGCTTGCTTCCGACATTCCAGTTGCCCTCGGTCGAGAGTGGCGCGCGCGTCACGGAGACGACGCCGGCCGGTGGCTGAAATGGCGCGCTGAGGCATCCCGCGAGCAGCGCGAGGGGAAGGACCGCAAAGATCGTCTTGAGTTTCATGGCACAAGTATAACAAGCCTTTCCCGCATGCGTCCACTAAAACTTGGTCCTCGAGAAAATATGGGTGTCTATCGCCCACGAACACGAACGGGGCGTCCTGTACGGGCCGACTTGTAAAGCGCGTCGACGATGCGCATCAACGCCACGGCCTCTTCTGGACACGAGAGCGGCGCGGACTTCCCCTGAACAGCCCGAACAAAATTCGCCGCCATGGCCAGGCGTCCCTGATGCGGATCGGGCTTGATTTTGAGCACACGGTCACGATTGCGCCCCTTCGCGTCCGTCAAATAGAGTTCGGCCGTGTCCTTCGAGGTCTTGTCGATGCCATCCAGCTCGAACGTCCGACACATCCGACCACCGGCTTTCGTCCCCTGGAAAGTCACGGAGACCTCCTGCTTGCGGTTCATCTCCGCCCAGGAGGTCCGCAGATTGATGACAGATCCGTCCTTGAAGGTCACCAGCGCGTGGGCCGCGGCCTCGACGTCGCAGATTCCGTCTGGATGGACGGGCGAGGGATGCGGTCCCCGAAAACGCGGGTCGTGGATGAAGTCGTCGAACGTCCGTGCCAGGACCCAGTCCGCCTCGGGGAAGCCCATGAAGTGCAGAGCCAGGTCCGCAGCATGCAGGAGATCGATGACGGGACCGCCCCCGGAGAGGCTACGCGTCGTGAACCAGCCGCCATAGCCAGGAATGCCCGCGCGGCGGATCCACCAGGCCTGGGCGGAATTAATGTGCCCCACCGTCCCTGCATCGATCGCGCGCTTGAGGGCAATTGATTCGGGACGCGCCCGATTGCAGAAGTTGAACATCAATAGTCGACCAGCACGTGCGGCAGCGGCAGCCATCTTCGCCGCGTCCCGGGCATTCATCGCCGGCGGCTTCTCGCAGAAGACATGCTTGCCGGCCTTGAGCGCGGCCAGCGTCATGGGCGCGTGGAAGCGGTTCGGCGCGATGATGCTGACCGCGTCCAGATCGGGCAGCGCCAGCATCTCGTCCAGAGAATCGCAGACCTGCGGGATGCCGAAGACCCGTGCCGCGGACTCGGCGGATTCGCGGTGCGCCGCCATCAGCGCCACGACTTCGCCACCCGCCGATCGAAACCCGGCGGTGTGGTACTTGAGCATGGCCCCGGCGCCGACGATTCCAATACGGAGGTGCTTTATCTTCATTTTCTCGTTCTCCAATCTTCAAATCGGGAACACGACGAACACCACGGCGTCCCAGATCGCATGCGAGAGGACGAGCGCCGGCAGGTGCTTCGGGAAGAACCGATAGCAGGCACCCCAGATGACGCCGCAGACCGCCGCCGCACCGATCAGCATGAAGTTGAACGACCAGACGTGGATGAACGTGTAGCAGAACGCCGCCAGCACAAAGCCGAGGTTCGGTCCCAATCGTGCCGACAGCCGATGCTGGACAACGCCCCGCCAGAAAAGCTCCTCCGCCGGACCGATCAGCACAAGCAGCAGCACGCCGATCAAGACGGGCGACTGGTCCGCCCGCAACGCGTAGATCGCGTCAACCTGACTCTTCGAGAAATCAAACAGCATCCGCGAAATCTCGTTCCCGAGCCAGAAAACGCCCCAGAGAGCCGCCGCCAGAACGACCGCAAGCACCCCTTCCAGCAGAACATTGCGGCAGACGTCCCGGGACGCGAACTTGAGCGCCAGTCCGCCCGTCACCACGCTCGCGATCGACATCTGCCACCAGAAGTCGAGCAGGCCTACGGGGAAGGAGATGGCGTACAAGACGCCGAAGAGCAGCTGCAGCTGCGCCGACGACCGGTCCAGTGTTGCCAACTCGCCCCAGCGCATCAGCGTGGCATTGCGGATCGCAAGCGGCAGCGTCAGAAACGTCCCAATGGCCGCATAGGGCACGAGGCGGAACGCGATGAAGGCGGACACCAGGAGATACGGCAGGAACGTCTGGATCCAATAGACCACCCCCGCCCCCTGACATCCCATCGCCATGGGCAGCGTACGGCACTGCGCGCGGGCATCGGTCTCCACGTCCCGGATGTTGTTCGCATTGAGGATGGCCATCGTCAGCAGTCCCGGCGGCAGGACGATGAGCAGCGTCTCCGGCAGCAGATTCCCGACCGCCACAACGCCCAATCCCACGGACGGCAGCGCCGAAAAGGCGAGAAACACCGCCAGATCGCCAAGCGCATGGTATTTGAGGAACGAATAGCCGACGGCAAGGATCACGCCCGCCACGCCAATTCCCAATGCGTGCCACGACAGACACCGCACCGCCACGGCACACCCCAGCAGGACGCCGGCCACAAGAAGAACGGACGCATAGCACCGCAGCGTGAAGACGCTGAACCGTCCGTCCTGAATCCACGAAACGCCATTGGGCGAACCCGGGAAATCCACCTTCCGCTCATAGTCTTTGCAATCGCTGAACACGTTGGAACAGGCGTGCAGACAGACGATCACGGCCAACGACAGGAGAATGTTGATCCAATCGCCGTGGCCGAACCTCCACACCAGCCACAGCGCAACCGCGGCAATGGGAATCACCGAAGCCGAAAACGACCAAGGACGCGTCGCGACAATCCAATCACCGAAACTGCGTCTTCTGACGGAACCATTCTTACTTGCGTCATCCATGCGGCAAGTATATCAAATCGCGGAACTTAACGGATACAGTGCCGATAGTCGTCCGCCAGGTGACATACGTGGCTGTTAGGATCGTTCTTAAAGCCCACGGCAATGACAAACGCAGGATCCGTCCCCACCGACAACCCTTCGTCGGTCACGTTGACGGCACGGCCGTACAGATCGATGACCTTTGCACCTGCGACCGTCGCCGCCGGAATCGTCCTGCTCGCGCCGTCCGTCCACAACGCCATCACCCGGGGGCCCTTCGGCTGACGCCAGGCGACACGATATAAACCATCGCTCCGCCACGGCTTGTCCGTCAGCACCATCGAGCCCTCGGGCCAGAGTCCGATCAACGTCTTGTAGGCCTGAAACGCCGGCTTCGGCGCATAGTCCTTGTGAAGCAGACCGAAGTGCGATTCCGGATCCGTGCGCGAGGTCTCCGGAGCCTGGAATTCGTAGACAAAGTACTTCTCGACGCCCAACCGTACGGCCGTCAGGGCCGAGCGCACCGTCATCGCCGCCTGCGTCCGTTCGCTGGTCGCACAACCGACGAACACCAGGGCGCGTCCCGCCGTGAAGATCTTGCCCTTGAAGTCGCTGTTGAATTCGTAGAGCGCCGCGACCGCAACGTTTCCGGAACCGACCATCATCGGCTTCATCACGTCACCCGACCGAAGGTACTTCGTGCCGAAACTGCGCCAGCCCGGATAGTTCTTCACGCCGTCAGTTCCCGTATCGAAGCCGTTCGCGGCAACCGAGGACTCGCACCCCTGATGACGCGCCTCGATCCGCAGGGCCTTGCGGAACGCCTCGTTCCCGTTCGGACCGTTCACGATCGTGCCGTCCTTCTCGCGACGGAAGCTGAAGTAGCCCGGCATACCGCCGAAGTCAACGAGAGCCCCGCCCCTGCGCACATGATTCACGAGCACGTCCGTCGCATGGAGGGGACACGACTCGTCGAACGGCATCACGACGGCATCCCAGGTCTCCTCGGCAAGTCGCTCGGCCACATCTCCATACGTGCAGTTGACGAGCTCGGCGCCCTTCGGCAGCTCCTGACGCCAGACCTCCGAGAACCAGCGGTCTGTCGGCCCCGGATGACTCTGCTCGATCGCCAGCACGCGCAAGTTTTTCCGTCCTGTCAGCCCGAGTGCCTTGAACGCCCCGCGCACCATGCCGTATTCGGACTTCGGCCATTCGATCTCGCGCGTCGCCCAGCCCATTTCCGTGATCCAAATCGGCTTCGCCGCATCTCCATTTCGCGACATCGTCTCGCGCATCAACCCAAGCTGACGCTCGAGCCACCCTTCGGGCGCGTTGGGCATGCAGTAGGGATGGATGTTGACGATGTCAAAGCAGTCCTTCGCCCCGTTCGCATAGGCCTGCTGGTAGAAGCCGACATCAGGACCCGCCGTACCGCCGAAGGCGACGCGGACGGACGGATGCGCCGCCTTCGCGGCTTTGTACGCCTCGCGCAGGGCGCCGACGTAATGCGCGGTGTTCGGCTGCGGTGGCCAGAAGCCGCCGATGTTCTGTTCGTTCCAGATCTCGACGACCGGAAAGTCGTCCTTGAAGTCCCCGACAAGACGCCCGACAAAAGCGCCGAACCGACGGAAGCTTTCCGGCGTCCCGCTCGTCGGCGAACTGAAATTACAACCACCGGTCGCAATGGGAAGTACGGTCACACCCGCAGCGCGCGCCTTCGCGAGAATCTCCGCGAACCGCGAGGACTTCCATTCTTCCGGCTTGTTCTGAAACCGCCACCAGTCAAAGTCGGCGCGGACATTCCGAATGCCCGCCTCGACGCACCGCGCGAACACCTGATCGGCGTCCTCATCCCGCGTGACGTGCGAGCAGACGCCAAAGGGCGAGGCGTTGCCGCCCGCCGCCGAAAAAACAAGGCTGGCGAAGATTCCCGCGCCAGCCCAGAAAACCGTCCTCTTCATCAGAACGGCGCCGAGGAGATGTCCTCGATCTTGAGGTTGTCGATATAGCCGTACATGCAGACGGCCGGACTTCCCGACGGGGTCGGGATCACGAACTTGAGTTTGGTGATCTTCGCATTCGGATTCGCAATCGGCGCGGTCGTCGTGCCCACGACGCCATTCGGACCGAACACCGAGAACGTGTCCGGAGCCGTGCGCAGCAGCGTCAGATGCGTCTTTGCACCCGTCGTCGTGCCGGCAACCGTCACGCCGCCGATCGTGCTGTTGACGGCGGCACCGCGCCCGGCCGCCGTACCCGTCAGCTTGAACACCTCGTTGCCGTCGGCGTCGAGACCGGAAATGGCGTAGCCCCAGCGCGTCCAGTACTGATCCCAGTCGATGGAATTCGCGCAATAGACGCCGAAGTCAAAGGAAATGCGCCACGTCTCCAAGCCCTCGAAGGCGGGCGTGTTGATGATGGCCGTGGTATTCGGCGCCGCACTCGCAGAATTGCGCATGACGAGCACATTCGACTGCACCGCCAGAAACGATCCGTCACCGCTGAACTGCGTCGTCCAATCCGCCACCGACGTGGACGTGAAGTCGTTCGCATAGACCGCCCGAGCGAACTCATCATAGGTCTCCGGCTTACCGGCTTCCTCGGGGTAAAGAGCGCAGAGCTTGACCTGGAGGTCGCCCGCGAGCTGGTCCGGCCAGTCCTTGCACGCCTTCCAGCGGAATGAATGCCGCCCGGGCGCGATCGTATCCGACAGGTTCGCCGAATAGTCGCCCGTGATCGTCTTGAGATACGACTTGCCGATCGAAACGCCGTTCGT
>JAUNMP010000086.1:16475-17700 GCA_030537465.1 bacterium | reverse complement strand
GCGATGAACTTTCGCCGGGTGACGTGCTGACGGTCAAGGGCGTGTTCAATCCCGCAGGGTTCGAAGGCCCGGTCGAGAAGACGGTGCGGGTGGGGTTCGATTCCGCCCCGCCGGTCCTGCACCGCCTGCGTGCCGAGGTGCGTGTGCGTCTGGGGTTGCGTCCGCGGGACGCGGCGTTCGGGGTGATTCGGCGGCAGGATCTCGGACGTGTCCTGACGGCGGAGCTCGTCGGGTCTGCTGCGGCAACCGCGGGCGTGACCGGCGTGAAGGGGCCGAAGGAATCGGTTTTCGAGGTGCGGGCGGCGGCGGACCATCGGCTGGAAGCGCGCTTCCGGAAGCCCGATTTGCTGCCGGGCACTTACGTGGAGACATGGACGGTGTGCACGACGGATCCGGAGATCCCGGAAATTCCGTTTCTGGTGGGGGCGCGGATCGGTGACGGCCTTGCCGTTTCGCCGCAGATGCTGACGGTGGGACAGGAAGACCCCGTCGGGTCGAAGATGGTGATTCTGCGGCCGGAAGACCGCACGCGCGCGTTTAAGGTCCTTTCCGTTGAGACGGGGCCTCGGAAATGGGGCGAGGTTCGTCTCGCTTCGCGTCCGTACAACGGCTGGCAGATCGTCGTGGACGGAGTCGATCCCGCGGAACTGCGGCAGTTTTCGAAGTTTCCGTTCTTGAAGGTAACAACCGATTTTCCCGGAATGGAGTCATTTGAGATTCCGCTTCGGGTGATGCGCTGACAGACGATAAGGAGAATCTGACATGAAGAGATGCCTTGCTGCAATGGTGACATTCCTGTCCCTGGCCTCGCTGGCCGCGGACGTGACTGGCACGAGCGGAGACTGGTCGTTCACGATCGTCGACTACGGTCTGGACACCGCCTACGCGCGTATTGACGGAGTGGTCGGGTCGGCTTATCGGGAGACGCTGACCGTGCCCGAGTCGGTGACGTACTCGTCCCGCTCCTACCGTGTGCGCGCCGTCGGGTCTAACGCAGGTCGGAACCTGTCGTGTGATTCGCTCAATGTGCCGGCTTCCGCGATGGAGTTGGGCGGTTGCTTCAGCGAGGCCAAGATCACGGGAACGCTCAAGGTGACGAAGAGCTCGGACGGAAACGATTATCCCGTTCCTGAGAAGATGTTCCAGACGATCAACATGCGTCGTGTCGAGCTGAACGGCGTCGCGGCGCTTCCTTGCGACTTCTACACGCAGGGTGCGTTTCGGT
>JAUNMP010000086.1:0-16375 GCA_030537465.1 bacterium | reverse complement strand
CGCAGAGGACTGGGCGGAGGTTTCGATTCCGGGCGTCGAGATCGTCATGGAGCCCGAGGAAGGCAAGACCTGGACCGCCGACACCACGCGTCCATGGGCCTCATGCGGCGATGTCTACGCGCACAAGGGAACGCTTGCGCGGAGTGAGGTCTGGGCGGCGGACAAGACGCACGTGGTCTACGGCTGGGTGACGGTTCCCGAAGGGATGACGCTGACGATCGAACCCGGCGCGGTCGTCAAGTTCTGCATCGGGATGGGCATCTACGTGAAGAACGGCGCGTCCTGCATCGCACGCGGGGTGGTCTTCACTCATGTTTCGGACGATGAGGTCGGCGGGGACTCCGACGCGGATGACGGGGCGAACAAGCCGATCGCCGGCGCGTATGCGTTCTATGGCCCGGTGACGGATGACGTCGATACGCGCTACCGCTGCCGCATCATCCAGACGAGCGGTACGCTGGGAGTTGACGGCGATTGGGATGGCGACGGCACGGTTTATTGCGTGGATGGAGACCTGACGGTCAATGCGACGCTCGTCATCCGTCCGGGTGCCGTCGTCAAGGTCGCCGCCGGGAGGAAGATTTCGGTCGGATCCGGCGGTAAGCTGCTGGCGCTCGGCACGCGCATGAAGCCGGTTGTCTTCACTTCCTGGCGAGACGATGAATTCGGCGGCGATACCGATGGCGACGGCGGCGCCAATCCGCCGGCCGGCGGTGACTGGGACGGCATCTGGGTCAACGGTCAGGCCGAACTCGCCTACACCGTCGCGATGTATGCCGGCGCGGGGAACGAGCGTGGCATCGTCCAGACCCAGAATTCCGGCAGCATGAGCCTGACCGGGTGTACGATCGCGCACGCGAAGTACGACGGCGTGTGGAACTGGGGCGGGAACATCGCGGCGACGAACTGCGTGATCACCGACTGCGGTCTCGGATGGGCGCCTTATCGCGGTTCGCTGAACGAGATCGTCAACTGCGTCTTCCATGACTGCAGCCACATCCTCATGTATTGGAGCTACTGGAGCGGCAAGCCGAGCTTCCACAACTGCATCTTCTCGGAGATCACGACGAAGTGGACGGATACGAAGGATGACGCCCAGTTCCGCGACGGCTGCACCTTCGAGAACTGCTGCTTCTGGAACAGTCCGTCGTCTGCGGGTCCGCAGACGTGCGACAAGGCCGGAAGCGACGGCAACGGCTTCGTGGATCCTCTCCTGCTCGATCCGGCGAACGGGGATTTCCGGATCGCGTACAATTCGCCTTGCGTGGATGCCGCGAAGGGATCCGTCGCTCCCGCGCTGGACTACTACGGGCAGACGCGTCAGAACGTGTATGAGGACGCGAGCGGCACGCCTGATGCCGAAGGCAAGTATCCGGACGTCGGCATCTACGAGGTCATGCCGCGTGACGTGGACGCCGACGTCGATCTTGCGGTCGTTTCCGTCGTCGCGCCGACGGCGGCGGAAGTCGGCGAGACGATCGACGTCTCGTGGTGCGTGGCGAATGTCGGCGTGGGGGCTGCGTCGGGTGCGCGGCGTGACCGCGTCGAGCTTGTCGGCGCGAGCGGCGCGACCGTCCTGCTCGGCACGGTCGAGGTCGATTCCGCGATTGCCGCGCGCGGACAGAAGGACTGTTCCGGCACCTTCCGCGTGCCGGCGTCGCTGGAAGGGGATGCGCGCATACGCGTGACCGCGAACAGCGAGCGAGACGTGTTCGAGGGTACGGCTTACGGAAACAACTCGGGCGAGTCGTCGGTTCTGACGGTTTCGGTGCCGACATTGACGATTCCCGAGGACGGCGCGTCGCTTTCGCTTGACGCAGGCGCGTCGGCCGGGTACGCCGTGGGCGCGGCGTTTCCGGAAGGGGGGCTTCTCCTCGTCCGCGCGTCCGGCGGCGGCGACTTGTCCGCCTTGCGCGCCTATTCGGGCGCCGGACGGATGCCGACGGCGGACACGCGCTTTGCGGCGGCGATGGCGCTCGCGGACGGTTCGCTCTTGCTGGCCGTGCCGTCGGGCGGCGATGCGCGCGTTGGCCTCGAGAATGTCACGGGCGAGCCGGTCGAGGTGACGGTGCGCGCGATTCCCGGTGCGTTCGTGCTGTATGACGCGGGTGTCGAGCGCGTCTCGGCCTCAGGGGAGGCGTCGTTGACCTTCTACGGAAACGGCTTCGCCGAGGGATTGACTGCGGCGCTTGTCGGGGACTCGGGGCGCGTTGAGGCGTCGAAGGTTCTCGTGCGCGGCGGAAACGAGGCCTGCGCGACTTTCGACACAAGCGCACTCAGGCCGGGCACGTATGCCCTTGAGGTCGCGTGTGAGGGGAAACGCGCGAGCGTGCCGCGGCTCGAGGTCGTCGCCGCCGGCCGCGGCCCTGAATGGGGGTGCGCGATCAACATGCCCGCGACCATTCGCATGGGGCGGGTTTACACGGCGACGTTCTCCTATTTCAACAAGGGCGATGCGGAGATGGATGCGCCTTACGTGGTGCTTGCGGCGGGCGACGAAACGTCGATTCGTCTCTCCGACCAGGAACCCTGGGATACGGAGATCCATCTGCTGGCGGTTTCGGGTAGCTATCCGGCGAGTCGGCTCAAGCCGGGCGAAAGGCGGGAGGTCACCGTTCAATACATGACGACGGGGCAGCGCGCGGCAATTGACGCCATTGTCACGCACGAAAGCTCCGATCCCTATCCCTGGACGGGCGACGAGACCTTCCTGCGTCCGCCTCAGATGAACGACGAGGTGTGGGGGCATCTTTTCGCCTCGCTCAAGGTGCTGTACGGGGACACGTGGAACAGCTGGCTTGCGCGGCTCCGGAAGAAGGCCGACGAAAAACAGGCTGCCACCGGGACGCCGCTGAAGGTCTTCGGGTATGGCGATGCGATGCTGGCGGACGTCCGCGCGATCCTGGCACTGGATCCGGTTGTGCCGACCTTGGGGTCGTGCACCGACATGAGAGGGCGTTTCATCGAGGTCATGCGCTCCTATTCTACGGGACTTGCCTCGCGGCTGTCGAAAGGGCTTTTCGGCTATGGCTGGCATTCGCCGTTCGAAACGCGGCTCGTCTACGAGGGTGCGCCGGAAGACTGCCTGCGCGTCGATTTCGACATCCAGGGCGTGACGCTCCTGAGCTTCATGCGCCAGTCGCCGCAGGCGGCCTGGCAGGTGACGCCCGCGCGCGAGAAGTCCACGCTCTCCTTCGCAGGCGGCGTGTGGACGTATTCGGAGAAGAGCGGCGCCTCCCTGACCTTCCGTGAGGACGGCAGGATCGCCAGCCGCGTCACGGCGGACGGACGGACCACCGCCTTCACGTATTCGGGCGATCGGCTCACGAGCGTGGCCCACGGACAGGGCGAACGTCTCGACTTCGAATACGACGATGCCTCGGGTTGCGTGAAGACGGTGCGCGACGGAACGGGGCGGACGGCCACGTACGCCTATGACGACGGGATGCTCGTCTCGGTTGTCGGGGCGGACGGCCTGACGCTGAGGTACGCCTACAATCCCGCCGGCTCGACGAAGGCGAGCCGTGCGCTGATCCGGCAGACGGAGCCGACCGGCGTAACGCGCGACATCACGTGGAACGACGCCGGCTTGATCGTCTCGACGGCCGTCAACGGCAGTCAATTCGTCAACGAGATCATTCGCGATGACGACGGCTCGGTCACGGTAACGGGGGCGAACGGCGTGACGGGGCGGCTGCGGTACGGGCCTTCGGGCGAATTGCTGCAGGTGACGGATGGCGCGGGTCAGACGACGAAGATGGAGTACGATCAGGACGGTCGTCCGGTCGGAATCGTCACGCCCGGCGGGAAGCGCGCGGCAATGGGCTACACGGCGGAGGGACGCAACACGTCCGTGACGCTGCCGAGCGGTGCGGTCAGGCAGCAGACCTGGAACGACGCGTCCGATGAGATCGCCTCGGTTGTCGGTCCGGGCGGCGAGGCGCGGCGTTTCGAGTTCGATGCGAAAGGCCGGATTGCGGGCGAGAACTTGCCGAACGGTGCGTACAGAAGCGCCGCGTACAATGCGGAAGGTTCCGTCACACGGGTCGTTTCGGCCGTGGGCGAGGACATCGGGTTCGGATACGATGCGTTCGGGCAGATCACCAATGTCGTGTCCGAATCGACGGGGCGTACGTGTTCGTTCGCCTACGATGCGCGCGGACACATCGTGCGTGCGGCGGATTCGCTGACGGGTTCAACCCTGTTCACCTACGGTTCGCAAGGGCAGCTTCTGACCTTCACGTCCGGCGGCCGCGGTTATACGATGACCTACGATTCGCTGCATCGTCCCGAGACGAAAACGTCATCCGCCGGTTTTGCAGAAAAGCGCGTTTATGACGACTTCGGGCGACTCTGGAAGGTGCTGGACGGTTCGGGCAACGTACTGGTGGAAAACGTGTATGACGCCGTAACAGGCAACCTTGCGCAGCGGAAGTACGGGAACGGCACCTCCGAATCGTACGCGTTTGACACGCAGGGCCGCCTCATCCAGATCGCCGTGCGCCGCGGCGGGACGGAACTCGAGAAGCTGACCTACGTCTACAATGCGGACGGCAAGTGCGTCAAGATGGAGACCTCCGCCGGTACAAACGACTATGACTACGACCTCGACGGACAGCTTGTCCACGCCGACTACGACGACGGCACTTCGGAGGATTTCGCGTACGACGCGAACGGCGTACGCGCCGACCTGCCGGAGGGCGTGACGTTCGATGACGAAGGACGTCTCGTGGAGCAGGGGGGCGCCGCAGGGCGGATGAAATGCGCTTACGACGCCTTCGGGCGACTGTGCGGAGTGACGAACGCCGCGCGCGGCATCGCGTGGAGCTGCGCCTACGACGCCTTCGGCAATCGGGTGCGGGTCAACGAGAACGGGCGCGTAACGGAGCGCGTCTATTTGCCGGGAACGAACAAGCTGCTCGATGAATACGAAAACGGCGACTGCGTGCGGCATCACGTGTGGGTCGGCGATTGCCGCGTGGCGGTCGTGGGGACGGGCGGCATCCGCTATCTCCATGCGGATCTGCTCGGGTCCGTGCGGCTGGTGACGGACGGTTCCGGCGCTGAAACGGGGCGTTCGGCGTTTCGTGCGTTCGGTGAAAAACGCGGCGCGACGGGTGCCGACGCGAATCTGTGCGGCTGGGTGGCGGCGTTCGGCGTCGAAACGGACGCTTCGGGGCTGCACTACATGCGTCACCGTTATTATTCGACGGAACTTCGTTCCTTTATCTCCGAAGATCCGCTCGGCATCGGATCCGGCGAGACGAATCTGCGCCGCTATTGCTTCAACGATCCGATCATGAACATCGATCCGCTCGGATTGAAAGTCACGAAGTGCGATTGGCTGCGCTGGGGCAACCGCGCCTTGTCCGTAGTCGGCGGCGGTCTCGCCATCGCCGGACTCGTTTCAACGGCGCCGGCCCTTGCCGTCGGCGGAGCGATCGTCGGCGTCACTTCCATCGGGTTTAGTCTTTGGCGGGAGAACTCCTGCGGAGACAAATACTCGACCGCCGACAAGGTCAAGGACGTCCTGTCGCTGGGTCTTGGCGTGAGCGGCTTCTTTAAAGCCGTCGACACGACAAGTAAAGTCTACAAGACCTCCACCGCGATAGACGGTCTGCGTTCGGGTTATGATGGTGCGACGGAGACGCCGAATATCGTGCGCGATGCCAGAAATCTTGGCGCAGCGACGGTTATGCAGAATAGCCGTTGGGGGAACTTTAAGACCGACGACGAGCTTCTTGATTCCCTCTGATTTAAAACTGACGTAAAAGACAAGGAGTGATTATTATGAACAAGACGACGTTAGTTTTCCTTCTGTCGATTGTGGTTGCTGCGAGTCTGGTTCTCACGGGCGCGGCTGAATGCACCCCAACTCCCGGCGGCGGTGGCGGCGCTTCGGGCGGGAGTTCGTCGATCGGTTCCATCGACCCGAACGAGATTTCCGGGCCTTCGGGCTTCGGCGAGAACCGGATCGTCCAGCGCGGGGATCGTCTCGACTACGTCATCTACTTCGAGAACAAGCAGGAGGCGACGGCGGCGGCTTATCTCGTCAAGGTAACGCTGCCGCAGGATCCGAACCTCGACTGGACGACGCTTCGTCTTGGCGAGGTCGTGGTCAGTTCCCACACCGATCTCGGACTCGTTGGCAAGGCGTCGGGTTCGTCGATGCTGCCGATGTCCGGCACGCCGGGCTGGTCGATGAAAACCGATGTCGTCCAATCCGGCGGCAATCTGGAATGGACGATGCGGTTGTGGGATCCCGCGACGATCGACCATTATCCGGACGACCCGACGGCGGGCATCCTGCCTCCGAACGATCCCGACACGCACATCGGCGAGGGACATGTTTCCTTCAGCGTTTCGGTAAAGTCCGATGCCGCCGACGGTGCGGTGGCCCGTGCCGCGGCAACGATCGTCTTCGACACGAACGATCCGATCACGACGGACCCTTCGTGGTGGAATACGGTCGGCGAAATACGGCAGCTGACGCTCGACCTCGGGGACGGAACGACGACGAACCTGACGCTGGTCGTCGGCCAGCCGTTTGGCGAGCTGCCGGTTCCGGCCGCTCGTGAGGGCTATGACTTTGTCGGCTGGTATCTCACCGAAGCGTGTGATGGTGAGCCGGTGACGGCTGAGACGATCGTGCCGAGCGGTTTTGCAGCGCTGTATCCAAGCTGGTCTCCGTGGCAGTCCACAGGCGATGTCGGCAAATGGGTGAGCTTTGATCTCGTCGACGACCTCGGCATCGAGATTCCCGAGGACGTCGACTACGCGAAGGGCGACAAGGTGACGGTGAAGGTCGAAGGGCTCGCGAAGGGCCTGAAGGTCGTCGCGACGCCGGTCTATGAAGATCCGAACGCGAAGAAGAAGGTGATCGTCGATTACGTCTATACGATCGAAGGCGTGCCGACGGAACCGGTCGACTTCGAGAAGCAGCCGATGTATGCGCGCGTGACGGTCACATACAAGGACAAGACGAAGACTGCGGACAAGACGGGCAAAGCCGAGACGCTGCAGCCAGTCAAGCTTTCAATTGAGTCTGCGGAAGTTCGCACGCTCGAGGCGGGCGCGCTCAACGCGGTCTACGAACCTGTCGACATTGCAGCGCTCTGGCCCGAGGTCGCGGACGCGAGGGTCAATCCGAAGGAGTGGTCGTTCAAGGGCTGGCCTGCCGGCATCAAGTACAATGCGACCGCGAAGGACGCGAGCTGGAGCTACAAGGACGATAAGGCGACGGTGAAGGCGACCGCCGCGCCCTACACGGTCTACGGTCAGCCCACGAAGGCGGGCGAGTATCCAATCACCGCGACATGGAAGCACAAGCTCGCGGACGGCAAGACGACGGTCAGCGAGACGTTCTCGGCGGTGCTCACCGTCTGGGGCGACGACGGCGCGAGCGACTTCCGCGCGGTCAGTCAGGCGTATGTCGCCCTGACGAAGAACTTCGGCACGGGCGTGACCGCGATGAGCGGACTCCCGACGGGGCTCAAGTTCACCGCGAAGGCGGTTGCCGCGACTGCCAAGGCACCTGCGCAGGAGGCAGGTGACGTTTACGGCACGCCGACGAAGCCGGGCGTCTTTGCGGTCACGGCGACGAAGTCGGACAAGACGAAGGAGACGTTCCTTTGGAAGGTCGCCCCGGCGGCCGCGCCAGAGTTTGCACTCGATCCGGGCACCGCGCCGATTGCGGACCTGAGGGCGCAGATCGTGCAGGGCGCGAACCAGTCGTTCGCGATCGCGGCGAGCGAAGGCGCGAAGGTGTCCGTTTCGGGGCTGCCGAGTGGACTCAAGCTCGTGCAGGACAAGACGACGGGTCTCTACTCGGTCGAAGGCGTCGCCTCGAAGCCAGGCGAGTACTTCGTCACCTTCAAGACGGTCCTCAACGGCGTGACGACCGTCACCACGACGGCGTTCACGGTGAAGGCGAATCCGTTTGCAGTGACCTACTGCGGCTACACGGCGGCGCGTCCGGCCGTTGGGGCGGCGTACCGTCTCGCGGTCGCGGAGGTCACGGTCGCCGCGGCGGGCACGTTGAAGCTCACCTACACGGAGGGGAAGACCAAGTACACCGCGAGCGTGAAGAGCTTCGACTGGGACGACGCGACGGGCAAGGGCACGGCCGAAGGGCTTGTCCTCAAGGTCTCGTCCGCAGACAAGAAGCTCGGCTATGGCGACCGCAAGGCAACGCTGACGTTCGAGGATCGCGGTGCCTATCTCACGGCCAAGCTGGACATTGCGGACGCGGACGGATCCTCGCTCGTGAAGTGGGGCGAGGCGTTCTTGTATGCGACGATGAAGACGACCGAGGTTCCGCTCCCGGCGTCGCAGACATATGTGTTCCGGACGAAAGACAGTGAAAATGTGGACGCGATCGCGACGGTGTCCGTCGCCTACGACGCGAACAAGGCGACCGCGGCGTTTTCGGGCAAGCTCTTCGACGGCACGGCGGTCAAGGCGACGGTTCCCGTGACCCGCGTGTCTGATGATGGGACTTCCGGTGATTACGCATTCGCGCCTTTCCTGGTGATCGCCAAGGACGGAACGGTCATTTGCTTCGAGAACTTCTTCTGCGGCGGCGGCGGATACGTTGATCTGGTGCAGGAGGACGGCGAACATGTCGACGAGATCAGGTCCACGTCGGCTCAATACGCCCTCGGAGACAAGAAGTTCGCGGAGCTCGTGCCGGAGACGGGGGCGTTCACGTTCGGTTGGGGCAGCGATGCTGAGACGGTCGGCATGGAAACGGAGTCGTTCGCGTTCGAGGTGACGACGGACGCGAAGGGCAATCCCGCGGGCGTCGCGATCTACGATGCCGATCCGCAGCCGGGCGAGAAGCCGCTCGCGACGGTGACGGCGAAGGTCGGCAAGACGACGGGCGCGATCTCGGTCTCGTTCACCTCGAAGAAGGGCGACAAGGCGAAGTACGCGGTGGAGCTCGTCTGGCGGGGCACTCAGCTCTTCGCGGGTCAGGTCACGCGCACGTGGAAGGGCCTCGTCGGCGGCAAGTCAACGAACATGACCGCTTCCGGCACGGCAGAGGTGACGCAGAGACGGCAGCCGCGATAATCTCGACGACAGACGACCAGATGATCGGTAGGGCGGCGCACGGATCGATAATTGGTAGGGCGGCGAGACCCATCGCCGCCGAGAGCGGGGCGCACGGGGTGCGCCCCCTACCGGGGAATGGCACGGAGGAGGTGAAGTGAGACGGCTGGTTGCGATAATTTCAGCTGTCGCGCTCTTCTGCGCGGGCGTGGCGTGCGGGTGGTTGATGCGCGGCGACGGCGGCGGAACGGGCGAGACTCCCGTTCCGCCTGACAAGACCGTTGACGCGCGGGTTGCGCCGAGCGGGCGGGGCGTCCGCAACTCTGACGAGGAGAGCGCCGCCGAGCCGCAGTTCGTCGAGGCGGTTTCGGCGGAGGAGTTCCGCCGCCAGCAGGGTTCGTCGCAGACGGCGATGGTCGAGGAGGTAAAGGGCGAAGACGGGCTCACCGTCGACGAGCGGATGGAGAGGTTCAAGCGGGAGCGTCCGGACGAGTTCGCCGCGCTTCAGCGTCGGCGCGAGTCGATGCGTGCAGCGCGGAAGGCGGCTGCGGGCAGACGTCAGGAGTTCTTTGACTCGATCGACCTGTCGTTTCTTACCGAGGAACAGCGTAAGACGCACGTCGCCTATGCTGACGCGCTGGCGGCGCGGCAGGAGGCTCGGGAGCGGATGGCGGCGGCGCGGCGGACGGGTGCGGCGGTTTCGGACGCCGACCGCGCGCAGCTGCAGGTGGCCGAGCGCGTCATCCGCGAGCAGGGCGAGTCCGAGCGTGCGGCGCTCTTCGAAGCGGTAGCGCGATCGGTCGGAATTGAGAATGCTGATGACGTGAAGGACTTCCGCGAGACGATTTCGGCGATCTTGGAGACGACGCGAGAGCCGGGGTCAAGTTCCCGCCGCCACTAATCTGGCACAGGCCGTACGCGTGGGGTATTTGGGGCTTTGGTTAACACATCATCAGAAAGCGGTCGGGTTTCGTGCATTCTACGGGAATTTTTGATAGCTGAATATTGAAAATTTAACGATTGACCTCGCAGAGTGGATTATGATATATCATTAATGTGACTAACGAAATGGCCCCGAATTTGTAATCATCCAGTATTGGGAAAGTTGTATTTCATCAACCACATGACGAAAGGTGCAAGACGATGAACCTGATGCGAAAAATTCTGACGATGTGTTCGGTACTGCTGCTGGTACCGCTGGCCGCTGATGCCGTCGAGGTGAAGGTGACCGGCTTCGGCACCGACTCGTTCTTCGACTGGGGGTACTACATCACCTACACGGTCAACGGCCGTACCTATCGCAGTGACGAGGTTGGCCAGCGGATCAACCAGATCGCATGGGAGCACATGTCCGAGCAGGACAAGAAGAATGTGATAGATGCCTATGGTACGGGTGGCGGCAACGCCATCCTCGAGCAGTTCGGCGATGCCGGTGAGAATGGCGTTAAGGCCAAGATCAACGGAGACGCGGGGTGGACCGAGGCTCAGCGCAAGTATCAGGAGGCGCTTGCCTATCGCGACCTGCCAACGCATGCCGAGATCTTTGAAGACGATGCCAAGCGGGAGGCTTATTTCAAAGAGCACTTCGTCCCCCACTGGCCCGAGGGGACGGAAGTCGCGTGGAACAACGAGATGCTCAAGTGCATGGATGAGCAGAAGCTCGTGTGGAACTGGGCCTATGAGACCTACTTGACGCTGAAGCGGGGCAACGAGCGGAAAATTCAGACGGCGACGCAGGCGCTGTCCGGCGACCTGATCGCGCTGATCTGCGACAAGGTGCTCGTGCCGAACATCATGGCGACCAAGTTGAATCCCATCGAGCTGGGACTCAAATATGGTATGCGCAAGGAAGTGTGGGGCGCGGTATTTGACTATGCCAACACGATCAGCCAATTCGGCGACGAGCTGACCAAGTCGGTGATCGGCGAACGAGCCTCGGGTGACTCGGGGGCCGAACTGATCGCCAAGCTCACCGACCTCATCAACATGGACCTTCACTTCATCAACCTCTGCATGACGCGGCTCAGGGACAATGTCGCCGCGATTCAAAGCATGGGAGTCGCGGAGGCGGCGGAGCAGAAGCGCCGGGCTGAGGAACTTGCGGCGAAAGAGGCCGAAGACGCCCGCCGGCGCGAAGACGCACTCGCGGCGGCGCCTATGGACGGCAATCCGCCGGATCCGGTCATCGAGGGCAAGAAAAACGAATATGACGAGGCAATCTCCACGCTAAACAGCCAATATCGTGTTGAGTATGAGTCGGAAGAGCCCAATCCCGAACGCCTTAATGCGCTCAAGGCGGGGATCGAGAGCAAGGAGGCCGCGCGCAGAAAGTACGTGGAGAGCATCCGCACAGATGTCCAGGAACGTTTCGCGGCCTGGGCCAGTGCGTGTTCTGGTTGGATTGAGACGTGGTATGATCGGTCCCCCGAAAAGCTGCATGACCGCCCCGCAGGACTCGAAGCCCTGGACGAGGTCCGTTCCCGGCCGGATTTCTCCAGTACGGGATTCGAAATCAGCGGCGCGGCGGTCAAGTCTCAGGCGGCCACATTGATTCAGTATTATGAAATGATGGAGACCGAGGTCCGGGAATGGGCTGCGGAAGGCATCCCGCAGGTGCTTTCCTTCCGGAACAGCTATCAGGAAATTTTCACTGACGCGTGTGCCATCGACTATGGGGATTTGGGAGAGGAAGTCACTCAAGCGAATTCGAAGCTGCACTGGGTTGAAGATTGGATCTGGGATTACGCTGGCGCGCGAGAGCAAAGCAACTGGCAAAGTCTAATTGATGAATGCCGCGAAGTGGCCGACGCCTATGCCGAGGCGGAAGAATCCTATCACAAGATGCTGAATCTGCATTCGGCGCGGCGCGAGGAACTGGCGGCTAACCTGGATCTGGCGGAAATCGCCTATTACGATGCATTCGCCGACATGAGCAATCTCGTCTCACGACTTCCGGATTGGCTTTCGGGCTGCACGGCGGATGTGGCGCAGATCCTTCAGGTTCCCAAGAGCTCGAAGCTGTGGCAGGACGTCTTCGGCGACGGCAAGACGGCGAATGTCTCCCGGTTGCGCCAATATTGCAAGGAGGCGAATGACCTCTATGCGCAGTACCTTGCCGCCGAGCACAAGAAGGATGTTGCCTGGAATTGCGCAGAGTCGTACTGGGCCGAGCTGTATCCGAACCCGCAAAGGTATGGGCAGTTCCCCGAGCTTGAGATGTCGGCGGCGTGTTATCAGAACCTGTACGTGCTGAAGGCCGCGGTAAGAGACCTCAATCTGCAGGTCAAGGACGGTTACCTGATGGAGTGTTTTGCGGTTTTGTCCGACAACAAGGCCTATTATTCCGGTGAGGCGGAGCCATCCGGCGAAACCGAACTGCCGACATACGAGGAGCTCTGCAACGAAATCGCGAGGCTGCGTGATGAATCCTGGGGGTTCGCCGACAGCGTCGAGGGCTATTCGCCGAACGAGGACGGCGACCTGTGCGAAGACCTCATCGATCCGCTGCTTGAGGAGATCAAGGGCAAGCGCTTGGCCTTGAGCTGGTACTACGACATCGAGGGCGGCAAGGCACGGATCACGGGCATCGGCGGCGTGGCGTCCGGTTCCGTGGCGATTCCGGAATCGCTTGAGGGCTGCCCGGTGACGGAGCTCGGCGACCATCTCTTCACGGGCTCGTCCGCCATGACGGCAGTGACGATACCGGAGAGCGTCACGACCATTGGGGCGTGTGCGTTTTCGGGCTGCACCCAGCTGGCGCGAATCCGCATCCCAGCCCAAGTCGCAAGTATCGGTGAATCGGCTTTCGTCGGTTGCGACTCCCTGATGCAATTTGAGGTGGCGGCAGGCAACCGCGCCTATCGGGCGGTCAACGGGCTGCTCTTCGCCAAGGGCGGGACCGATCCCATCGCCGGCATCGGCGGCGACGTCACGGTGCCGCCTGGCGTCAAGCGCATCGGCACGGAGGTGTTCTACGAGCGGGCGCTGGGTTCGGTGACGCTGCCGCCCGGGGTGGTGGAAATCGGCGAGCGGGCATTCGCCTATTCGACGCTGAAGGAAATCACGATCCCCGCGAGCGTGACGACGATCGCGGGCGACGCCTTTTACAGTTGCGATCAGCTTGTCACCGTCTATGTGGACAAGGGTGACAATGACCGCGTGCGGGAGCTGTTGCGGGATGCCGGGGCATCCCTCAGTCGCATCACGATCGTCAGCGAGTTCACGGAGACGGTGGATGGTATCGAATGGTCTTATGCGACAGCGAACGGGGAGGCGGTGGTCACCGCGATTGCGGAAAAGCCGGAAGGAGAGTCCTATGGCAAGGTGGAGGTGCCCTCGACACTGGGCGGGTTGGCGGTCACCGGCATCGGCAACAGCGTGTTCATGTGGCGTAGCGACATCACGGAAGTGGTGATTCCGCAAGGCGTGCGCAGCATCGGCGACTATGCGTTCAATTCCAGTCCCAGCATCAAGACGGTGACGCTTCCGCGAAGTTTGACCCAGGTTGGCAACCTGACGTTCGCGTACAGCAGTCTGACGACCGTGCGCACCGCCCCGGGTGATACGGCCCGGATGAAGTCGCTGATGACGAAGGGCGGACTGTCCGTTTCGGTGAACTGGGTTGAAAACGACGATCCGGCAGAACGGCCGGAGATTATCGACACCCCGACCGATGGGGCCGTGCCGCAGGGGCGGTGCGTGTCGCTCGATTTCGAGAAGGTTCTTGGCCTCGAAGTGCCAGCCGACGTTGACTACGCCGCGGGCGACAAGGTGACGATCAAGGTCGAGGGGCTCGCGAAGGGGCTCAAGGTCGTTGCGACGCCGGTCTATGCGGATCCGAATGCGAAGAAGAAAGTGATCGTCGGGTATAAGTACACAATCGAAGGCGTGCCGACGGAGCCGGTCGACTTCGAGAAGCAGCCGATGTTCGCACGCGTCACCGTCACCTACAAGGATAAGACGAAAGGCGACAAGGGCAAGGTCGAGACGCTGCAGCCGATCGTCCTCTCGATCGCGACACCGGAGCCGTCCGTGCTGACGGCAGGCGCGCTCAACGCGGTTTACGGGCCCGTGGACATCGCGGCGCTATGGCCTACGGTCGCGGACGCGAAGACGAATCCGAAGGACTGGTCATTCAAGGGTTGGCCCGCGGGACTCAAGTACGCGAACGGCGTGGTTTCCGGTAAGCCCACGAAGGCGGGCGAGTATCCAATCACCGCGACCTGGAAGCACAAGCTCGTGGACGGCAAGACGACGGTGAGCGAGACCTTCTCAGCCGTGCTCACCGTCTGGGGCGACGACGGCGCGAGCGACTTCCGCGCGGTCAGTCAGGCGTATGTCGCCCTGACGAAGAACTTCGGCACGGGCGTGACCGCGATGAGCGGACTCCCGACGGGGCTCAAGTTCACCGCGAAGGCGGTTGCCGCGACTGCCAAGGCACCTGCGCAGGAGGCAGGTGACGTTTACGGCACGCCGACGAAGCCGGGCGTCTTTGCGGTCACGGCGACGAAGTCGGACAAGACGAAGGAGACGTTCCTCTGGAAGGTGACGGAGGGCGAGAATCCTGGGCTTGACGCGGCGGAAATCGGGTGGTCCGATGCCAAGGTCAAGTTTGACGGCGAAACGAAGAAGGCGACGATCCTGCAGGGTCTCGCGGCCGATTTCGCCGTGGACGCGTCGGCGCTCGCCGCCGGCGCGAAGGTGACGGTCTCGGGACTCCCCGCGGGGCTCAAGTACGACGCGAAGGCGGGCACGATCACCGGCGTCGCCACGAAGCAAGAGTCGAAGGTCGTGACGGTCAAGGTCGTGCAGAACGGCGTCACCATGACGACCACGTTCGCGATCGTCGTCGACGCGAATCCGTTCGCGGGCACGTACTACGGGTTCTTCGTGGGTGATGGGCAAGTAGGACGGCATGTCGCGACGGCGGTGATCACGCCCGCTGCGGGCGGCACCGCGAAGCTGGTGTTCGACGAATATGTGCCGTCGAAGAAGAAGACAATCAAGTACACCGCGACCGCCAAGGGTTTCACGATGGTTGATTACTATCCCGAGGAAAACGAAGGCGCGACCGTCATCTACGAGTTCGATATCAAGGCCGATGCGAAGAACAATCCCGATTTCGCGGCGGACGAACGCAAGATGCGGGTTGCCTTGCGGTGGCGTGAGCACGAGGGACTTGACTTCATTGGTGGTGAGGCCGCGTTGGGGGCGACGGATTCTTCGCTCTGTCCGGTCATGAAGACGCTGAACGCGACGGAATATTCCAAGTTCGTTGATTTCGGATTGCGCGCTCCTGTGCCGATTCTCACCGGCGTGTGCGCGAACGAAACCGGCCATGTTCTCTACTATTCCGCCGTCTTCGACGCGAAGAAGGCGCAGTATCAGGTCACGGGCAAGCTGGCGGACGGCACGGCGGTCAAGGCGCTGCTGCCGTTGGTCCGGTGGGAGATGGGTTGGTTCACGGCGCCGTTCCTGCTGCAGGAGAAGAAGGACGAGCAGCGAACCTTTGCGGCCTTGTTCAAAATGATGGAAGGTTTTTCCGCCTTCGAATACTGGACGGCGGAGCAGATGTGGACTTTGACGTGTTCGGTCTTCGACACGCTCCCCGCCACGGCGGCGGAGCAGCTCGGCGGCGAGAGCGAGCTCGTGCTGGACGCGGCGGAACTCGCGGATTTCGGCTACGAGGGCGAGGCGCCGGTCTTCCGCCTGATGGCCAACGGGGCGGAATTGGCGAAGGCGAAGCTCGATGTCTACGCACCGGATGCGAAGGAAGGCGCGAAGCCGCTCGCGTCGCTCGCGTCCGCGAAACTGCAGGCGAGTGCGGGCTATGTGTTCAAGGGCTCGTTCAAGTGGGATGCGAAAGTCGGCGGCGACGGCAACACGTATTCGTTCGAACTCGTGCCCAGCACCACCGACGGCAAGACCTTCGTCGGCCGTTGCGAGGTGAAGCCTGCGAAGGGCATGTCCGTCGCGGTCGGCGCCTGGACGAGGATTCCGATGGACATTTAAACCTAAATTCGTCAGTTGAGCAATGGGAGGGACGCGCTCCGTCGCGTCCGTACTCGACGGAAACGCCCGCAGAACCAATGCGGCCGCGACAGAGCGCGGCCCTCCCGTTGTTCGTCTCTGCCGTCACCTAAAAGGTGAGACGACCGAATGCCATTCCATCCAATGCCTGTCGGCATATCGTGTGGATCTGCCATTTCCAACTGACGTTTTTAGGGTAAGGCACGTTTATCCCGATTTTTTCTGAAGGGCCTTTCGTAGCCCGCACGGGAGGCCGGGGCCGAGCGCGTCGTAAATGCGCATGAAAATGGCATTT
>JAUNMP010000362.1 GCA_030537465.1 bacterium | reverse complement strand
TCGCGAACAAGCCAGCGTTGCGCTGGAAACTCGCGCGCGCGAGGTGAAGTATAACATATCCGTTTAAGAGAAGGCAATAGATGCGCCGTGTGTGGAGATACCCCATTTCATCTTCGAGGCAGCACGGCACGCCCCAAAGTCTTCTGTGGAACGCAGGCGACTGTCGTCGCACGCGGAATTTCGACCGATTCGGTGTGCCTACGCCCCGCGCTGCGCGCGGTCGGCACGACTCGAATCGGTCGAGATCGCCCCACACGGGAGGGCTGTTAGGTGGCGGCTTTTATAGAAGCGGCGACAAAATAGATTGATTCGTGGTTGTGCGGTAGGGCGAACACTCCGGGTTCTCCGCCCTCCGCAAGAAAAGGGCTTTCATTGCTTGGAGTGGGCGGATCGCCCGGAGTGCGATCCCTACCCTCGAATCAATCTATTTGTTTGCCGGAGCAATCTCCCGGTCGCGCGGGACGCGCGACCCTACCAGACACTCTAAAAGCTAACAGCTAGAAGCTAAAAGCTCTAAGCTACAAGCCCGCCTCGTCATCGGAAGATGATGACGGCACCAGGTACGAAACTTGGATAAAGAACGCCCGAACCCGTCATACCGGCAATCTTGACGGATGCGGACGATGCCGTTCCGCCATAGGTCCGACCACCGGGCTGGCGCACGTACTTGCCCTTTTCGGCGTCGTAGACGCTCAGCGTCCGACAGATCTGCGTCGTGGCATTGTCGAGTTCCAGCGTACCGTGCGTGGCATCCAGGTAGACATCCGTCCCCGCACCCAGGCAGTTGCCATGCGCCAGCGCCAGCGTACCGCCCGTCACGCGAACCTCGCTCGCATTCGGCCAGCCACCCGCTCCATCAGCGGAGCCCAACGTCAGTTTGGAGGCGGCGGCCGTCGGCGCCGTCAGATCCGCGACCTCCAGCCGCCCCGTCGTCGTGCTGAGGGAGAGGAAGGAAATGGGATAGCTGCCAAAACGATCGATCGTGCACCCCGCCCCTCCCATGAACTTCGCGTAGTTCTGCGCCATGGCGTCGGTCGCCGTGCAACTATCAGAACGATCCCGATAGATATGGAGCTGCGCGGGGACGGCCGAAGTCACGCAGCTCTGTGCGCTGTTTGCCTTCGTGCAGAACATCTGCGTCGTCTCCTGGTCGAAGCCGCCGAGATCGAAGATGCCGACGCCGTTCGAATTGAACTGGATGCGGCTGATATAGGTGACGTTCTTCACGGTCTGCCCGATCGAGCCATAGCCCGTCTCGTTGCGGGGGCCGCGGTAATAGGCGTAGGGCACACGACAGTAGATCTGGCAGCCGGAGTGTATCAGCGTGTGATTGTTGCCCACCCAGTTTGACGCCACATTGAGATAGATCGACCCGGAACTGCTGAAACGGTCCATGATGTGAACCGGCGTGTCGTCGACGTAGAGTCTGTTGAAGCTGAAATTGCCGTTCCCGTAGACACCACCGTGGACATGAAGTTCACCGCCCGTGTCCGCCGACAACGAGAAATTCGAACCCGTGCTCTTGTTGTCGATCAATCCGTAGACATGGCTCACTTTGTTCGCCCCACCCTTCAGAGGCGAACCACCATTGGAGAACTGGAAATTCTCGTGTGTCGTGCAACCCTGGAGGTAGACAGAACCTGCTCCGGAGGTGATCGTGGTTTTTCCGGAAGGCGAACCGAGGGCATTGTCGGAATAGACATTGACCGTTCCCTTCACGACATTGAAGTCACCCGTGAAGTCGCTGTCGCCCCAAAGCTGAAGGTTGCCAGAACCATCCTTCGTCAGCGTCGCCGAACCCGCGACCTTATTGGAGACGACCAACACGTCGCTTCCATTCGGGACCCAGTACTGGTTCGCCGTCAGCGCCACCGGCGCGGTCACGACACTTCGCTTCGTCGCCGCCGCACTCACCGTCTGAATGCCCTGCACACCCAGGTTCAGACGCCCCCCGTCCTCCGCCGCAATCGTGAACGCGGCAGGACCGTCGAAGATAATTCCGCGCAACGCAATCTCAAGGCTCGCTGGAATCGTTGCGCAGGAACCTGCGGAGGCGAAGATCGCGGAGAGCGTACCGCCCGTCAGGTCGACTGTGGCACCGCCCCAGTTCGCGACGTTGTCCACAGCCGTATCCGCGCCGCCGCCCGCCGTCCAGACGTTGCCGGCCACAACCACCGAGCCCTCGCCCTCGATCCAGACGGCATTGGCCTTCGTGTAGGTGCCACCGCCCAGGGCCACGCCCGCATAGGAGACCTGGTCGAACACCAGCTGGTGTCCCGCGGCAATCTGGAGTTTGCCGCCGGCAGCCACCTCCAATGACGTGCCGGCGACCTGTCCGGCCGTCGCCGTCACCTCGAAGCGCCCCGTTGCGGCCACCGAGAGTTTCGCAAGCGACGTCAGCGCAGCACCCGTGTCAACGCGCAGGATTCCGTTCTGCGCGGCAAACCGTCCCTGCGTGTCCGAAACGGCGTTCGTCAGAACGAAGACGGCCTCGGCGCTGTCCGGATTCCAGGTCACGCCCGCACCGCCGGTGATCACCCCGCCAAATCCCATTGGGTTGAGCTTCGGCGTTCCCGTGAAGACGACATTGTTCTTCGACGCGGCGCCCGTCGTCGTCAACGTGTTGTAGGCCGTTGAGCCTGCAGTCTCGGTCCAGACGGCATTGGCGAAAGTCTGATCGAACGTCGCCAGATCCAGCGCGACAGGCGTCTGGGCCGTGCCATTGAACACGAATTCGTGACCGTCCGCGAAGATGTCCGCGGACGCGCACTGGAACTGTCCAGCCGACAACGTCGTCTTCGGCCAGTTGTAGACATTGTTCCCTGTTCCCGAGCCCGTGGCGCCACCGACGATGACCGTGCCGATGCCGGTTTTCTCGACGGGATGGGAACCTTCCACGCCTCCGGACAAGGTGATCCGATGAAGCGCGTACCTCGTGAACCACGCCTGCGGGGCGGCGAGACCGACCTGGTTGCGGATCGTAAAGACGCGCGCGCCGTCGCCATTGGGTTCCGTCGTCAATCCGCCAGGTCCCACGTTCAAACGGGAATTCTTGCCGACCTTGACCTCGAAATTGCCCCATCCGCGATACCAGTCGATTCCATACACAGGAGGTAATTGCAAAACCTCGGCGTTGACGGCTTGTCCGTCCGCCTGACGGCG
>JAUNMP010000085.1 GCA_030537465.1 bacterium | reverse complement strand
GAGGGGGCGGACGCGACGCAAGGAGCGTCCACCCCCTCCATTTGGAATCTCTGGTTCTGTACCCTGACACTTGCGGAAACACGAGATTCTTGATACTCTAATGGCAACTGCCAAATTAGGCGAATGGCATTGGAGTAAATAGAAAGACGGGGGCACCCTAAATGTCACCCCATTCTGGGAATGGGCCCGCACAGGGACAGACTTGTAAACGCGCAGCGCCAGCCCCCTCTAGACATAGTCCAGAATATCCTCCACCTCGCACCCGATGACATGGGCGAGAGAAACGATGTACGAGACATTGGCCTTCAGGATGTCTTTCTGTCGCTGCTCATATTGCTGAAGCGTACGCACGGGCACACCTGCCGCAGCCGCGAGTTCTTGCTGAGAGAGGCCACGCTTCATCCGTTGAAGTTTGAGATTCGATTCTGGCTTCGCCGCGATGTAGAGTTCGACCACCTTCTCGACCAGCGCGCGCTCATCCCGTTCGTGATATGGAGAATAGAGTCCTTCGATTCGAGACGGAGGAAGATATTTCGTGAGGGCGCGAAACGACACGGACGTCGCCCACTGCACATGTGCGAGCGCCCACCCCGTCCAATAGGCCTTGCTGCGGTTGAGATTGTAGCGCGGTTGAATCCGTTCGGTGGATGAACCGGTCTTTTCGAAGACATCCCATGCGAGCTCGACCCCAGACCTGCCAGCAACCAACTTCGGATCGCCCCGTCCGAATCGATCGGCAAATCCCGTCGTGACGAAAAGTTCGAAGAACCGGTCGATGTCGATCTTGCAATCCCAGACCACATAATCGAGCATCGCCCCCATCGTCTCCCGCGCCTGCGGGAGATAGACCCTGTCATATGCGGAGATCATCGGCCGTCAGCTCCTCATCCAGTATCCGCGAGATGTAAAGTCCGTTCTTCTCACGTACGGCACGCGACTCGCGATAACTGCGCCGCGCCTCGTCATCTCGCCCCTTCTTAAGAGGATACCACTCGTCCGCCAGCGTCGGCAAAGCGTCCACAAACGAAAGTCGGTCAAATGCCTTTTCGCTTTTGACCATAATCTGTACACCGAGTTTTCCAAGTCGCATCGCTTCGGAAAGTTTCGCGAGCGTAATGGCACCATTCAAGAAATTTCGCGCGAACGTGAAGTAGCTATCATCGGCACGATACCCCATGATGACATCCACGTCCTCCGTCTCAACCGGGAAATGAGAGAGAATATACTCCTTGGCATCCGCAGCGAGATCAGTGTCAAGTTCGAACTCGCGATTCCTGAGAAGAACAGACAGCCAATGCAAGATACAAAAGTCATCACGCTGAAGATCAAGTACCTTTAGACCCTTCATCTCGAGCTCATAGACATTCGCGAAACCGTTTCGCCCCAAGTCTACACTCCACTCTTTCGCCAAATCGAGGACCTCCGTGCAATAAAATCCCTGCCCGTAATCATTGTAGGACTTCCCCAAGCCAAACAAAGGTTTGCGGACAATAGACGGCGATCCGTGATAGAGAGTTTTCTTCATGCAGCACGGATTATACTCCTACAGGAGTACAGTCGTCAAGCCCCGATCAGAAACTCGCACGCCTCTTCGCTCCGACGTGAAGCGGTCAGGAGACGAATCATTCTGTGCCCTGCCACTTGCGGAAACACGAGATTCTTGATACTCTAATGGCAACTGCCAAATTAGGCGAATGGCATTGGAGTAAATAGAAAGGTGGCAGAGGATGATTCTTCTAGAAGAATTAGCGGCGATCATCGCCAAACAGCGCGAGATGGAGATGCGTAAAGCCGACGGGCAGATCCGTTCGATAGACTTCAATGACGCATTGCTCGATTCACATGCACTCGATATTACCGGTGTCAGGCGATGCGGAAAATCCACTATTATGCGCCAACGCATGCGGGTGAAAGACACGCCCTGGTTCTACGTCAACTTTGAATCGCCCCTCCTGACGCAATTCGAGATGCGCGACACGATCCGCCTGGACGCCCTGATCGAGAAATCTGGCGCACGACGTCTCTTCTTTGACGAAGTCGACCAGTTCAGCGGTTGGGAGAAATACGTCCGACAGAAGTTGGACGAATCCTTCCATGTCTGTATTTCAGGTTCCAACGCCTCATTGCTCGAAGGAGAACTCGGCACGAAGCTCACGGGACGCCACATCTCGAAAGAGCTGTTCCCCTTCTCCTATGAGGAATATCTTTGCTTCACAAACCAGAGCGCCGATGCCGCCAGTACGCTCACCTACGCGCAGGACGGTGGGTTCCCGCGCTATCTCCAGACCCATGAAGAAGTCATCCTGCAAGAACTCTTCGACGACATCGTCTATCGCGACGTCATCGTCCACAACAAAATCAGGGACATTGCGGCCGTCCGCGAGCTGACCGCCTACCTAATTGAAAACATCGGTTGCCGTTTTACAGCCTCGCGCATGCTCAAACCGCTTGGAGTCGCCAGTGCGTCAACAATCACCCAGTGGTGCGACTGGATCGAAAAGGCCTACCTCTTCTTTTTCGTCCCAATCTTCAGCGATTCCGAAAAAGCCAGGCTCCTCAATCCGAAAAAGGTCTACTGTGTCGACACAGGGCTCGAATACTCCGTCTCCTCCAGGCGCATTCCCAATGACGGCGCACGATTCGAGAACCTCGTCTATCTTGCGCTCCGCAGAAAGTACAAGGACATCAGCTATTTCGACGACAACGGCGAATGCGACTTCATCATTCGTGAACGTCACACCGTTCACGCAGCCGTCCAGGCCTGCACGAAATTGACGGATGAGTGCAAGGACCGCGAGATTGACGGGCTTCTCAAAGCCCTGAAGACGCTCAATCTGACGTGCGGCACAATCGTCACACTCGATCAGAGCGACAAAGTTGTCTGCGACGGGTGTACCCTAAATGTCACCCCATTCTGGGAATGGGCCCGCGCAGGAACAGACTTGTAAACGCGCAGCGTCATCCCGTGCGCGCGTTTTTCGCCCGGCTTGAGCGTCTGCGGGGTCAGCGTGCAGGGTTCGACGCAGTAGAAGCGCTTCCATTCGTCCGGCCCCAGCGTCCGGCAGACCGGTGTCTTCACGACATCGGGATTCCAGACGAGCCAGTTCGCGTTGTTCACGCCCGTCACGACGATGCGACGTCCCGTCACCAGATCCTCGAGCGTCCGCGGCTTTCCATTCACCGTCGATTCTTCGCGCACATAGCCTTCGGTCTTCTTCACACCGTCAACCGCGACGCGGTGAGCGTCGGATACGGCGAAGTACGGATGGAAACCCCAGGTGTAGTCAAAGGACGTCGTCCCCGTATTCTCGCAGATGAACGACAGCTTGAGGGTGTCCCCCGCGGCGCGGAACGTCAGCAGAATCTTGAAGTCATGCGGCCAGAGCTTCCGCGTCTCGGGCGTCGAGACGACGGACCAGACCATCCCGCTCTTTCCGAGCTTCTGCTCAAGCGTCCACCGTGCATACCGCAGCAGTCCGTGCTTGGGGAGTCCCTCCCGCGGCGGTGCGCCGAACCAGGGCCAGCAGAGCGGGATGCCGCCATGCGTCTCGTCTTTGCCCCAGGGCGCGTTCTGCGGACGGAACAGCACCTCTCCACCGCTCAGCGGCGACCAGCTCGTCACATAACCACCGTTTCGGTTGAATTCGACGCGCAGCCCCTCGCTCTCAATCGCCTCGGTCTCGTAGACGATCCGCGTTTTGCCGGCGAACGGCGCCGAGAACGCCTCTTCCCGGCCGTCCTTCCAGACCTTGCGGACGCGATAGGTCCGCGTCGTATGCGTTCCTGCCTCGAGGTCGACGTACCGCGCCACACGATACGGAATGCCGAGCGGAGCTTCGTTCGTCACGTTCACACGGAAGCCGTCATCGCGCAGAAGTTCATAGTGGTCGAAGGCGGGCGACATCTCGGCGCCCCACTGCAGATAGAGCTGCCCGTCCCGTTCGCCATGCGTCGCCTGCGGAGTTTCGAGAAGCCCCGTCCAGGCGTCGCCTTTCGCCTCGGCGAAATCCGCACTCGTGAGTGGCCAGTCTCCGGCACGCGGGCTCGTGAGGACATCCGTCCCCTTCCGATACGACGTGATTGCGTAGCGGAGCGTGAAGGAGAGCGCGTCGCCACCCGGCAGATGCAGCTGAAGCCAGTCGGTGAAGGCGTAGGAATAGATCGCCGTCTTGCCCACCGGCGGCGCGCCCGTGAAGCAGGTCTTGTCGGGATGGATCTCGCCGAATTCGGTGAGCATTGTATCGTACTGTCGCAACGCGATGCCGAAGTCCTCGTTCTCGACCGCGCACCAGTCCCGAACGGCCACATAGGCGTCCGTCGCATACCCGCTCTGATCCCGATACGGATCGATGACCTCGCCGCCGCCGAGCTGGGCTTTGAAGCACCCGTCCGGCACGGCGAACGGAAACGCGAGGTAGCCATAGCGGTAGTAGCGCTTCGTGTTGAAGAGATCGGTCGCATGCTCGAAGCGGTCCTCGATGTCGATGCGCTTTTCGTCCTTTGCGAGGAAGACCTTCCGGGTGATCGCGGCCCCCAACAGATTCTCGTCGCACCAGGTCTTGTGGTTGTCGCGCGTGTAGAGGAACTTGTTGGCCGTGCCGTCCAGCAGCTCGCGCCCGAGGTCCTTGTCGTAGATCGACTCGATCTCGCCCCGCGCATTGACGCGCACACGATACCAGGCATTTTCACACGCCCCAACAACCTCAACCCTCTCACCCCTCTCAACCTTCTCAACCCTCTCACCCATCTCTACCTTCTCCGCGATCTCCTCCGCCCGGCGGATCCAGTCGCGATGCTGCACCCACGTCTCGAAGACACGCCGCCCCTGGTAGCCGCTCGTCCCATACGAATGCTCGTCGTTGAGAATGAGATACCACCAGGCCCGGTCGATCTCGGCTTTCAGCGTCTCGTCCCGGTTTGGATTCGCGCGCCAGGCCTTTTCGGCGGAGGCGAGGCGTCGTTCAGCCGTGAGCTTGGCCGAAAGGAGCTCCGGCGTCGAAGCGACATGCTGCAGCCAGCCGCTCGTCATCTCGCCACGGACAACGGGGATCTGATCGTCGAAACGCCGGCGAAGTTCGTCGAACGGCTCGTCCAGGCGTCCCACCGTCACGAACTGCGGCCATTTCCACTTCTTGTTCCAGGCGGCGGCGAAGTCGGCAAACTTTGTGTTCGCCTCTTCGTCATCCCCATAGTTGCACGCCAGCCAGAGGTCATAGGGATACTTCCGCTCCAGCAGCTGGAGGAATGCCGGCATCTTTTGCTCGACATCCTTGATCTTCGCACCCGATGTTTTCACACCAATGCGTTCGAGTCCGTGCCCGTACTGCGTCGAGCACCAGACGAGCAGATTCGTCGACCGGTCGTACGACTCCCACTTGAAGACCATTGGACGGTCCGAATCATAGCTTACGTCGATGTAGTTGCCACCGCCGCGGGCATCCGGGTTCCAGGTTGCGGCGGGAATCGCCGCGTTCATCTTCCGCAGGGTGGACGGCAGCGGATTCCACTGGTTGGGCGCGAAGATGACATTCGCGAGCCCCGCCTCGGCATAGGGCTTCACGATCGACCAGCTGATGCCGGGATTGTCCGCCATGATCATGGTCCGTGTGTCCACGCCCCACTTCTCCAGCAGACGGCGCTTCGTCAGAACCGAACGGCGGATTTCCTCCGGACCATAGACGTGCGTATGGTTGCCGGCGCAGGTTGCGGCGATGTCAATGCGCCCGCGGTGCACGTAGTTCGAGATGACATTCCAGGCGGCCGCCTCGCCACGATCCATTGGATAGTTCTCCCAGAACCACATCCCCTCGATGACATAGCGGTAGGCTGCGGGGTCGTCATCCGTGCGTGTATCGGCGTCCACAAGCCGCATCGCATCCTCGATGCGCTTGATCGTGCCATGCCGCTGGATGTACTGGGAATTGTGGAGCCCGATGTCCGTATGCGTCGCCTTCACGACGTAGATCCGCCACGGCCGCGCCGGCGCGAATCCCTCGTCCTTCACGAGTTCATAGACCGAATTCGTCCCCTCCGTGCGGCAGACCAGCCGCCGCCCGTCCTGCGCCACCATCGACGTCGGCACAACAGCGCCGCTCGCCATCCCGCAGATCAACACCGTGAGAGCTGCCGTTCTCAAAATCCAATCCATCACAATCCTTTTAGTAAAGAAACTCAAACAGCCACAAAGGAATTTTGTTCCCCAAAGAAACTAGAGACCTTTTTTTAGGAGTAAAAAAAGAATCTCCAAGTTCTTTTGGGTGAGAATTTCAGTATACCAAACTTCCGTTCTTCAAGCATACTCGTACGCAAGGTCGCACGCGGGGCCGCCGAGACCGCACCGAAAGACGTGCACCTGCCTCTTCGCAGGTTTGATGGCGACGAGATCGAGAAGAATCGTCTCCTTCGGCAGAGGGCCACCGTTCTTCGGATCGTTCATCTCGCCCGCGAGACCATCCTGCGGAATGGTCCCGAGTCCGGGACGGACCAGCGGCACCCGACCATAATGGAGGAAGTCCTCGACATGCTCATGCCCGAAAAACGCACCCGCGAAACGCGACTTCGCGTCCCTGAAGCACCAGCGCACCTATCGCCTCAACGAAGTCAAACGCCTTCTGAAGGCAACAGATCTTCCAATCAGTCGCATCGCCTCAGACTGCGGATTCCGGAACGAGAACCACCTCCGCAATCTCTTCCGCAAGACCTATGGTCTCTCCATGCGCGCCTACCGCAAAGCATGAATGGACGGCAACGTTCGTGGGCCAATGTCCCCAACACGCCTTCGATCATGCCAACCGCGTCAGATAATCTTCGACATTCCGCCAGATGACACCATCGGCTGCCGTGAAAGTCGGCCCTCGGTAGAGGACCGTACGTGAAACCACTCGGCCGTAATGCGCTTCAACAGCCGCGATCTTCTCGGGATCCCGCAGATGACGGGCCTGGCGGTCGTCAGCGTGATCCGAGTGCTTGACCTCAAACAGTTCGAATGTCCGCTGTTCTGGCCTGTGAACGACCATGTCGAACTCGCCGCGCGGGAAGACTAGCTTAAAGGCCGTCGCCGCTCTTAACGGATCTGCGTTACGCGGCAGCGCGCGGATCGTTTCAGAAACGACGATATCCTCAAGCATTCTCCCCTTCACGTCTTCAAGCACCTTATCCCGCACTTTGGCAAGAACAGTCGGATCGCATTCTGCCAGTCGATCTTCTTTGACCAACGAAAAGACCAGCGCCTGCGCCTGCACGAATCTCATACCCGGCTGGGTGAAGACCGCATGAGACGGCATATCCGTCCAGTCCGCCGACTTGACCGGAGTAAAGCGCAACATGTCAAGCGCGAGAAGCCAATCCCTGACATTTGAAAGATGTGCTTTCGTAATGCCGACACTGCGCTCATTCTCATTCCAGATGTCAAGAATGTCCATCAATCTGGCCGTGACGCGTCGCTCGTCAATCGACCCCAACAGGTCGAACCGTCCCGAGCCATCGTCTTTCGCATACAACAACTGCGCCGCAGAGTGCAAGTCGTGCGACTTGAAGTCCTTCAGTAGAACCGACATCAGGAAGTCATGATTCATGTCCTCGACAATGCGATTGATCACGTCCGTCAGCTGTCCAGCCTCATAGAGATCACGCAGCGCGAGAAAACGCCGCCCGTGATTGAAACAGCGCAAGGAGTGCTGGATGTTTCGCGCAATCGCCGTATCGATATAACGGCGGGTCGATTCATCATCGCGAAACGATGCGTCCTCGCAACGGGCGTCCTCATCGTCGAATGCCGTTTCCCCGACCTTCATGAGTCCGCCAAAGCGAATGTATTCATCAATATCACGGATGCCGAGTACACGACTGAATTCAGCGAACGGAATGACCGTCGTATGAATCATGTACGCCCGATCATACAGCTCTTCGTCAAGCGCAAACCAGAAGCCGAGAGAATCCGTGCCTGAAAGGACGATCTTCATTCCCGATGATGCATACGTGTCGGAGAAGATCGCCGCAAGATCAATGAAGTCCTCCATCAGAGTCACCTCATCAATGAAGACATACCGTACGCCTTCGCCTTCGAGACTCTTCAACAATCGATCCATTTCACGCATCGTTGCCGCAGAGGTAGCCTTGAGGTAGACCGCACGGTCAAACTGGTCGGGAGACAGGTGGTTGACCGTCTGCATCAACATTGTTGTCTTCCCGGTTCGACGAAGGCCATAGACAATGCAGACCTTCGGCTCTTGCGGTCCGCGCACAAAGCGCAGCAACCGATCGAATTTATCTCGTCGCTCCCAAGCTGCAGCCGTCCGCGCCCATCGGGCAAGGCTCTCTCCGCGCAAAACGGAAATCGTACCCTCCAGGCGAGCAGGCTCGGACTCAAGCTCCGGACTTGGATAAGCTCGCAGGATCTTGGTCAGCTGGCGCCGACGCTCAACCTTGCGACGCATCGGCTCAACCTCGTCTTCAGACAAATAACGGCTTTTCGTCTTGCCGGATTCCGTCCACTGAAGATAGAAACGCTTGAACCCCTTGATTGTCTTCGACGTCACACTGCCACGCGGCAAACGCGACAATTCATCACGAAGGCGCGCGATTTCTTCATTTGTAAGCTTATCATTCATGATTCGTCCCTCAAGCGGGCACAAGTATACCACAGATAAACCCATCCGGCAATGACCAATCGAGGTTTATCCTTGGTTTATCGGAGGTTTATCTATGGCTTATCTATGAAGGCGGGGCTTTCCGCTTCCAAAAGGTCTATGGTCTCTCGATGCGCGTTCAGGAACGGGTCTGCGAGCTAGAGTTTCCAGCCGTTCTGGTACGGAATCCGCAGCAGTTCGTTCGCCTTGGCGTTTCCGGCGACGGACATCTTGACCGGATCGAAGCGCACGACGTCACCCGACTGGATCGCGAGATTGCCCAGCTGGACGAATTCGGTGATGTACTGCGCGAAATCGAAGTTGCAGCTCGCGGGCTCGCCGCCCTTGCAGGCCTGCAGCCATTCGCCGTAAATCCAGCCCGGTCGCCGCGGCAGCGTGCGCGGCAGCTTCTCGGCGGCGGCTTTGATGGCGGGATCGAAAATCGTAAACTTCTGCGCCTGCGCCTTTTCGGCATTGAACAGAATCGAACCCTTCGTTCCATAGTAGATGACGCCCTCCATCGGCAGCTTGATGGAGCACATCTCCTTCGGGGTCGGCGGAAGGAGTCCGCCGTCATACCAGGTGAGGCGGACGGGATTGCCGTACTTGCACGTCGCATAGTCGTAGGTGACGATGCTCGTGAGCGGGAAGGCCACGGCGCTCACGCGCGAGCAGCTCGCCTCCACGCGCTCCGGCCACTTGAGTCCCAGAGCACGGTAGATCGTGTTCGCACGGTGGCAGCCCATGTCGCCCAACGCGCCCGCACCGAACTCGAACCAGCCGCGGAAGTTGAACGGATGATACACGGCGTCGCCGCACCACGCCTCCTTGGACATCTTCTCGTACGGCGCATGCTTGCCCCACTTCGAGGCGAACGGGATGCGCTTGGCGGGACCGAGCCACATGTTCCAGTCGAAGCCCTCCGGAATCGGGTCCTCCCAATCGGCATACGACACCATTCCCTGCGGCCACACCGGACGCCGGCTCCACGCGGCGACCTCCTTCACTTCACCGATCAACCCCGCATCGAGGATCTCGTACAGGCGCACGCTTGCCTCGTCGTTCGAGGTGGCGGCGGTCACCTGGGTCGCTGTGCCGGCGCGGCGGGCCGCCTCAACGACGAGACGCACTTCCTCGACGGACCGCGTCAGCGGCTTCACGCAGCAGAGATGCTTGCCGGCCTTCAACGCCGCCAGCGAGATGAGCGCATGCCAGTGGTCGGGCGCACCGCAGTAGTACGCGTCGACGCGATTTCCCTCGTCCGCCATCATCTGACGGAAGTCCTTGTATTTCCGGACGTCTGGGAACTTCTTGAAGGTTCGTGCCGCGTAGGTCCAGTCGAGATCGCAGAGCGCGACGACCTCGAAGCCCGCTTCGCGGATCTGCGGAAGCTGCGAACAGCCGATGCCGCCCACGCCGATGCCGCCCACGGTAACGCGGTTGGACGGTGCATTCGCGCCGAAGACGGTATTGGGGACGATGGTGGGCGCCGTACCGGCGGCAATCATTCCACGAAGAAAGGTCTTGCGCGTCATCTCAGAGTTCCTTGATCTCGATGTTGCGGAAACGGACGGGCATCGTGTGCCCGAGGAAACCGATATAGCCCGACGGATTATGCAGTCCCGGATGCGGCTTGCCGTCAGGCGTCGTGCCGTCAACCGGCAGATCCTTCACGCTCGTCGCGAGGATGGTCTTGCCGTTCAGCACAACCGTCACGTTCTCGCCGACGACCGTGACCTCTTCGTGGTTCCATTCGCCGACGGGCTTGAGAGCCCCCTTCTGCGCGGCGACCACGCCGTAGATCGAGCCATGGTACTGCCAGGCCTTCAGATGCTGCTTGAGGGGGCCGGTGTCGTCCAGCACCTGGATCTCCATGCCGTTGTAGGCCGCGTCCGCCAGCGCCTTGTTGCCGCCGATCAACGCACCGCCGTCGACGCAGGGCTTTCCGGCGCGAACGGCAAACCCGTTGTTGCCATTGGGCACGAGCTTGAAGTCGAACCGCGCCGTGAAGTCCTTGAACTCGCGCTGGTAGAACAGGTTTCCGTAATTGCTCTTGCCCTCGCGGAAGACCAGATCGCCGTTCTCGACGTAGAACAGGTCCTTCCGCCCCATCCACCCATCGAGATCCGTGCCGTTGAAGATCCGGGTGAATCCGTCGTCCACCGTCGTCGTTTTGCACTTGCATTGATTGCACACGCAGCCCGTCAGCAGGAGCATGGAAATCGCCATCGTCGCCGAAAACGCGTTCTTCATCTTCAATTGTCCTTTCATGCGCTCAAGTATAGCATCAAACATCTTTCACAATCACACTTTACCACTAACACAAACCTCACAATCCGCATGAGATTCGTTCTGCTGCGCCTCCCACGACCCCGACTCGTCGTCGTCCAAAGTTGCCGCAGATTTTAGCACGATACTCTGCGGAAAGTCAATAAGACGACATAGATTCCGCAGAGTTTCAAGATCAACGGCGATACCGATAGAGGCGAAGCGAATTGGCTCCCAGCGGCGCCGTCGCCAGGACGTCACCCTGCTCGGGTTCGGCACAGCCCAGAAGCGTTCCCTTGAACCGAATCTCCACCTTCTTCGCCGCATCCGTCGTGTTCCAGACAAGGATTCCCTCCTCGCCGTTCGTGCCCATCCAGAGGTTGGCGATCACGCCCTCGCCTCCCGTCAACTCAAACCCCTCGTCGGCCTTGAACGTGCCCCGCAACAGAATCTCGCGATACTTGAGGCGGAAATCGTTGACGCACTTGAGATAGTCGCGGTCGCTCCGCCAGTTCGCGTCCGTCAGCATCCGCTTCAGACCAAATGGCGGGAAGGAGATCCGTTTGTACTCCCATTCCGAAACCGGCGTTCCCTTCTGCGCATACCACCGGTCGCCCGGATAGCGGACCTCGAAGTCGATGCGGAGATTCGTCACCGCACACCCGTTGGCCCGCGCCCGCGTGCAGAACGGATCCGTCACGCGATCGGTCGTGATCAATTCGGGGAATGTATAGGCCGTCAGTTCCGGATACATCTCGCAACCGATACCCTCGCAGAAACGGTTCTCGACATACCAGTCCCCCCGAATGTAGTCGAGCCCCTGATAGCAGGCAACGGACGTCAGGAGCGTATCGTTGAACGCTTCGCTCCAGAGGACAAAAACCGGGTCAGACTTCTGCATTTCACCGACAATGGACTCAAAGAGGCTCATGCGATCTGTCTGCCAGACATATGCCCCCGCGCGATGTCCGTGCCGCGCGTCGAAGCACGGCCAGGGCCATTGCTTGCCGATCTGGTCATAGAAGAAGCCCGAGAACCCGAGTTCGTACGCATCACGGCAGATCTTCAGCATCTGCTTCCTCCAGGCCGGAGCACAGGGGCACGCCACATCGAAGTGCACGCCCGACACGGACTTGTACTTGACCCAGTACTCCTGCAGCGGCGAGCCGTCGCGCAGCAAAATCGGACACGACGGGCCTTCCGTCTCCGCCCACCGCGTGCCAGCATGCTGCTGGAGCTGTCCATTGGAGTAAAGCGTCACATGGAGCCCCTTCGCCTTCAACGCCGCGACGCCTTTCATGAGGGCCTCGCGTCCGCCCATCGCCGGATCGGGATCGTACTCGGGGTAGAGCCGATCGTGTCCGCCGATCCCCCAGCCGTGCATCTCGATATTGTAGAGGCCGTGTGCAATCGCCGTTTCGCCCAGCGACTCGAACTCGCCGTAGGGCCAGACGAATTCGCCGTTCTGCTGCTTCAGGATGACCATCAGGCAGCCGACCATGTCCCGAACCCGCTCCGGCAGATGCACGACCTTTCGACAGGAATCCCATCCGGCGCGATACCGTTTCGCCGCGACCTTCCAGTCGCCCGCGTAGGTGTCGAAGAAGAGGCGCGGAACATCGAAGGACACGCCCTGGGGCACGAACATCGGCAGTTCGAAGCCGATCTGCACGGTCCTCCGGTTCGAATCGTAGGTGACGCGGAAATCCTTGGCGGTGCAGTTCGCGTCGTCGGAGCCCAGGTAGAAACCCTTCGCGCCATCGTTCAGCGTGCACCACTGCATCGTCCCGTACTTGCCGGGATACTTGTGGCTCTTGGCGAGCGAGAAGATTCCGTTGCCCTCGTCGGTCCAGACCTTGCGTCCGCCGCGCTTGACACCTGCGCGTGGCCAGTTGCGGATTCGCCAACCGTAGACATAGGGCAGATAGAGCGCCGTCTTGCCATCCTCGACCGGCATCGGGTCGGACATCACCTCGAAGCCCAACACGACCGCGCCCGGTTCGTTGTTGACGATTCGTCCGGAGAGTCCTTTTCCATCGGAAGCGAACTGGACCTGGATTGCGGTCCGATTCTCCGCGGCCGTCACCCAGTTCGTCGTCCCCTTCCGCTCAACGGCCATCCGCCACTGCGGCGCGGCGAAGACGAGTGCCGAAAAAGCAACCACTCCCAAGAACAAAATATCCTTCATGCAACCTCACCGAATCTTCGTAATGCGAATGTCGCTCACGCGACCGCGGAACGGCGACCGGCTGCGTCCCACGGCGATCGTGTTGGCGAACACGCTCGAGAAACCCACACGCCCACGCCGACGTTCCACGCGGAATGCCTCAGTCCCGTCGATCTGGCAGACGACGCACGTGTCGTTCGCACAGGCGGCGCTCGGTTCGAACGTGATGCGCACCCGATGCGGCTGACCATCGAAGACGGTCGTCGCCTGGGCGACATTCTGCTCGTTGACGGAAAGATGCGTGTCCATTCGGAAGTAGAGCCGCCCCCGGTCATCGCTGCCGAACGAGAACGGCAGATGAACCTTGTCCTTCTCCCGGAAACGTGCCTGGAGAACGCCCGTCCACGGAGCCGGCTTCCCCTCGGCCTGCAGCGTGAACTCGACGGCGAATCCGCTTTCCATGCGTGCCAGTTCGGCGGGCACGGGCCATTCCCCGCCGTCCGCGGGAACCTCCTTCTGGCTGAAGAGCTCCGCGCCCACGGCCGACGGCGGCGGGAGGACGGGTCCGTACGCTTCGTTGGGGAGGAATTCGCGTAGGCTTTGCGCCACGGACCGGCCGAACGCACGGCAGTTCTCCGGCGTGATCGGCACGCCTGCTGGCCCCGTCCGGTCCGTCCGCGTATCGGAGAACGGAATCTCATAGCATCCGGAGAAGCGCACTCCCGGCAGCCGGGTGGCCCAGATCGTGCTCGAGATGCCCGTCGCATAGAGCCGGTCGCAGTTCCACATGTCTCCCCAGGGGTAGTTGTTCTTCCGCCGATAGACCAGTCCCTCCGCGCACTTCTCGACGAGAGCCGCGAAGGCGTCCTGGTTCGCCTCGGTCCGCCCGGCGCGGCACATCATCAAGTGGATGCGCGGGTCGTTGTAGTGCGGGCAGTGGAAGTCGATGAAGGCATCGACCGTCCGGCCGTCCATCAGCAGATTCCGCACGGCACGCGTCTCGGGCCAGATGAATTCCGTGTAGTCGCGATTGTAGTCGTGCGGCGCGCGGTGCTTCCCCTGGTCGCCTTCGACGACACCGTCCAGATCCATCATCGGCACGCTGACGATCTCTACGTTCCGGCGGAACCAGTCGCCGAGCGCATCCTGCGCAAGCGCCCCCTCCAGCACGCCCTCCAGCACATAGGTCGCGGTCGTCTCCGCGCAGTGGTGGCGGGAGGAGAGGAACACGCGATAGGGCGCGTTGGGGGAACCAATGCGCACGAGCGGCACGTTGCGGCCATGGCGCGACGCACAGAGCGTCCCGAGGTGCAGGGCGGGATCGCCCCGATGGCGGCCCACGAACGCCTCCCATTCCCGCAGGCCGTAGGGGATGCTCATCGCGAACCAGACTTCGTCCGCGTCCTTCGGGAACGTATAGGTGAACTGCTGCGGCGAAAACGGCTCGCGCTCCGTGTAGGTCCAGGTCCGTCCACGGTCGAGCGACACGCACGCACCGCGGTTGGAGACATTCTCGTCCCACCCGCGGTTCTTCTCGAAGCGAAATACCCGCGTGCATCCGGCGGCCCCGCGGACGCGGAACGCCCACCAGAACCACCATCCTTCCGAATCGCGCATCTCGTTGCGCAGATGGATCGTTTCACCTTCCGCACGCACGAACTCGATATTGCCGCCAGGTATCTGGTTGTCAACCAGGATTCCGTCAGCGAACATGCCCTCGCAGACACCACACATGGACAACGCCAGAAATGCCAGTGTTCTCATAACCTTTCACTTCCTTTTGAAGGCGGACAAATTCGAACTTCATCAATATGCCCGCACTTCGAATATCTGCGCGGAAGGAGAGCCCCAGGTCTCGCGGCAGACGACACGCAGAGCCTCGACGGATCGCGCCGGGAAACGATGGACGGCCAGACGGCGCCAATTCTCGCATTCCTCCGCCACAGCCTCCCATTTGCCGGCCGTCAACGCTTCAACCACGTACGACTTAACCAACTGGGCAGGCATGAAGGACGGTGCCGTGGGCATAAGGTCGGTATTGAACGTCAACCGCACCTCGTGCAGTTCAACGGGCTTCGGCCACGTCAACGACAGTGCCTGCGGAAGGGACAGCGTCTCATCCGACACCCAGGCATGCGCGTCGTGTCCGACGATTCGCGAGACGCCGTCGACGACCGCCTCCGGCGACGCATGCTCGGCATACTGCCAACCGGGACGCTTGGCATCCTTGTGATGGCGGAAGCCGATCTTGAACTGGCCGATGGCCCAGGAGACGGACGAGGATTCCCTGAACCGAATGACGGACTGCGTCGAGGTAGCCTCGACCTTCGCCGTCCGGGCCATGTCCTTCTCGTCTTCGTTCCTAAGCCCCGGGATGTACTGATCCTCCTTCAACAGCCGCTGCTGAAGCTCGCCAATCCGCTGTTCGCCGAGCTGGCGCGGCGTCAACCCCGTCTCAAGACAGAGTCTCGCCGCCGTACCGCAGGCCTGCCCCAGTGTCGCCAGCGTCGACTCGACGCGAATGCTCCCCAGGGCCATATGCGAGGCGGAGGAACAGCGCCCGGCAAAGAACAGATTGTCGACCGTCGAGTTGTAGAGCATGCGATAGGGGATGGAGTAGATCGGCAGATTGGGATGCACCTTCCAGTAGCCGTTGCCATTCGGATTCTTCAACCCGAGGGGATCGTGCGTATCCATCGGCCAGCCCCCGTAGGAGATGCGGTCGGGGAACATCGTACCCGCCTTTTCGTCGTTCCCCGTCAGCACGTAGTCGCCCATCAGGCGCATCGTCTCGCGGCGTCCGTCGATGAACGGCACCCACGTCAGCGAATAGTTGCGCAGAAGTTCGCGGTGCTCCCAGTCGTTCTTCCCCCAGCCGAAGTAAGCAAAGGATATCTTCACGAGTTCGTCCCGGGCCCCTTCCGGATCGGCCAGGTCATCGATGTCGCCGGAATGCTCGATCCACCACGCCGGCTTGAAACCACCCCGAACTCTGACGGCAGGCTTGAGATTGCGCCGAAAGCCCTTCGGCAGCACACGGGCCCATTCGGGCGTGACGTAGTCAACGGGACGCCCCTCATCCTTCATCGCGAAACTCCAGACGCCGTCTGTGATGATCACACCGCTCATCGTCCGTCTGTCGGCAAGTTCAGGAGCCTCTTCCTCGCCGAACTCGTCCTTGCCCTCACGTCCGAAACGGTAGGGCACCCCGGCAAAATAGCCAATCCATCCATCGCCCGTGCAGTCAATGAACATCTTGCCGCGATAGCGGATCCACTCTCCGGTCAGCGTATCCTTGGCCAACACCGCATCGACATGCCCGTTCCGGCCCTTCTCGATCTTCAGGACGCGGTTGTTGGGGCACAGCAGCAGATTCGACTCCCCTTCTGCCTGCATCGCATAGGCGAGGGAGTTGTTCGGCAGCTTGCGGAACGCGCGGATCATCTTCACCTCTTCGATGAGGCCACCTTCTCGCGCATTGGGGTGGGCGTGGGACGCGCCGTGAATCCCCACGCCGAGCTCCGAGCTCGCATTGCCGCCGAGCACAGGCCGATCGAAGACGAGCGCCGTACGTGCGCCCCCACGCGCCGCGGCGACCGCTGCGCCCATGCCCGTCGTGCCCGCTCCCACCACGACCACATCGTACGAGCCTCCGTCGGCGATTTCCGTCGGCAGCCCCAACAGGCGCTGACGCTCGCGGGCAAGCAGTTCCTCATCCTCCGGTGGAACGTACTGCAGATCCGTCGTGAAGACAATTGCGTCGCAGCGGGCGAAGTATCCGGACTTGTCGACCAGCCGAACCTCTGCCATGCTCTTCTCGAGGTCGAAATTCCCCGCTTCCTCCCACCGCCATCCAGACTCTCCCGACGCCCCGAGCACACGAGACTCGCGTCCCGCCACGGACACAGCGAACTTACCCGGAGAATGCGTCGGTTCCCAGTCCTTCGTGCGGACCCACACGCGCCAGGTCCCCTTCCGGGGGATCCTCACCCGCGTTACCGCATCTTCGACGGGAACGCCCGCGGCGGGCGCCAGCAGGTACGTCGAGCCCATCTTGTGGACAAACTGCGTATCAAGCCGCCATTTTCCGTAGTTGGCGAACCCCTCCGCCTCCACCCAGAGGTACCCGCGCACCTTCTCAACCACCTTCTGCGCCGGCGCACGCCAGTTGCGCAGGGAACCGCACTTGGGGAGTTCCTTCGCGGAAAGTCCCAAGCCGATGAGAGCCACTGCAAGAACTAGATTCGTTCTCATGGAGATACCCTTTGTCATCGCATGGGGGCGTGGCGTCCCTTCCCCGCGCCATTCGGATGGCGGGGGCATTGGAGCGTCACGAGCGAACGCATGGACGAAGCCTTGTTCCCGCAATATTTGCAGATAAACGGACCATCTGTCCGTCCCTCGAATGCCTCATGGCGTCCCTTCCCGGCCCCATCGGGATGATGAGGGCACCTAAGCGAGACCAGAGCATGGAGAGAACTCGCCGTCTGCCCACAGTGGACGCATGTAAACGTTTCGCGCGGCGCACCCTCGAACGGTGCATGCTTCCCCTTGCCCATGCCAAGCGGATGGCGAGGACACTGCAGGGCCACAAGTCCCCGGACACTGCCCATCTGAGCCCCGCAGTATTTGCATTGAACCGTCTCGGCGAATGTCCCGCCAAGCGCCAGTGCGACCATTGCAACCAGTATTGTCTTCATAGATGTCCTCCCAGATTCGCTTCGCTTTCCGACGGAACAACCCAAGCCCGCCGACTCTCGGGAGATTATAGCAAATCGAGGTAATTGCAAAACCCTCCTCAGTTGAACATTCCGGCGACTCCGTCGCCT
>JAUNMP010000361.1 GCA_030537465.1 bacterium | reverse complement strand
TCTAGTGTTTCTAGTGCTTCTAGCGCCTCTAGAGATTCTAGATTTCCCGCCGGCCAGTGCCAGCGGGCCCCTAGTGGCAGCACCCCGCCGCCGCCAGAGACCCCAGCACGACGAAGAGCACGCCAACCGCCGTCAGCACGCCACCAACCGCCCGCACGCGAATCGACTTCTCTGCCAACCACGCGAGCGCCTGGCGGATTCGCCAGGGGTAGAACATCCCAATCATGCCCGTGATCGCGCAGATGTAGGCGAAGACAACGAGCGTCAACCGCCACTGCGTGTCGCAGAGCCGGATCATCGGGAACATTTCGCCCGGGAAGAGCATGAAGAGACCGCAGACGCCGCGGATCGGCAGCAGATTCTCCATCCACCAGCAGGTGAGCACGGTGAGGACGATCGCCATGATCCAGATCTGCCCTGGGAACACCTTCAGGTACTTGTCGAACACGTCGATGCCGATCGTGTCGCACTCATAGGCCGTCCAGAACCAGGCCACGGCGCAGAGCACCCAGCCCGCCTGCCTGCAGCGCGGAAACGCCACCAGCATCTTCGCCGTCCAGTTCGTGGCGAGCAGCGAGGCCAGCCCGTACCCCAGGAGCGGCAGCCCCAGCAGAAAGAACCACAAGGTCATCCTACAAACTCCTTCAACCTGAAACTTTGAACCTGGAACTACTCCAGCATGATCGAGCGGAACTTCTCGATCTCCTCCATCGTCACGCCGCAGTCGAGCAGGTAGAGCTCGATTCTCTTGTTCCAGGGCATATTCGCGTCGCCGTACTTGGCAAAGCCGTCATCGAAATGCCATTCACCGCACCAGAAGGTGTGGTCCTTGTAGTCGGACCGCATCTCGGGCAGCGTCGGGTAGAACGTGCTCTCCCAGTCCGTGTTCAGCAGATGGCGCTCGACCCCGAGAATGCCGTTCAGCGTATACGCGAGGGACCCCGCGCGGTCCGCGCCGCCGATGCAGTGGAAATAGATCGGATAGTTCGCCGAATCGCAGAAGACGCGGAAGTTCTTCGCCATCGCCTTCTTGCCATCCTCCGAGAAGATCCCCGCATAGCAGGAGGAGGAATTGTGGATCCACTTCACGGACGGTCCGAGCGGTGACGCCGTCATGTCGGCGACTTCGCCCGGCGAACGCTGGTCGAGGTCCGTCTTGATGCCAAGCGTGCCCGTCATGTACTCGACGTCGGCGGCCGTGAGCCGGTTACGCCCACGGATCTCACCCGTCGTGCTGTTGTCGTTGAGGCCCTGGCCACGGTAGATCATGCCCTGCTTCACACGGCGCCCGTCCACCGTCTTGCGGCCGCCCAGGTCGCGCATATTGCCCACACGGCCCTCGATGGCCATCCAGCGCGGCGCGAAATCCTCGGTCTTGAAGGACGCGATCTCCGATTCGCAGACCTTCTTGCAGGCTTCGCAGCCATGCTTCGGATTGCAGCCCCAACCGCAGTATCCGCGCGTGCACACGCGCCAGTAGTACGTGGTGTTGATCTCGAGGTTGGCGTACGGCACCTCGTACTTCTCGTTCTTCCGCGACTGGTCCTTCCCGCTCTCGCGTCCCGTCGCCTTGTCCGTCTCCTTCACGGACTTGAACCACACGCGGGCATCCGAAAGGTCGGGCTTCTTGCCGATCAGGATCTTCCACGGACCCTTCTCGCCCGCCGTCGCCTTCCACTCCAGCACCACCGGAAGGGCCTTGCGCCAGTTCGGGTCGTGGCGGACCTTCTTGCCGTTCGCCCGATCCCACTGCAGGAACTCGAGGCGCTCCTTGTAGGTCGGCATGTTCATCAGCTTCTTCTGGGCCTCCGGCACGAGCGGAATCGTCTTCTCCGCCACCGGACTCACCGGCACAATCGCCGCCTGAAGACCCGCCACCATCGCAACAGCACTCAACAACATCTTCTTCATGTTCTCTACCCTCTCTACCTTCTCAACCTTCTCTACCCTCTCGACTCACAGCCGCTCGAACTCCTCCCAGCCCTTGCGGACCGGAGGACCGTCCAGCAGCGCATTCGCGGCGTCGTTCCCCACGAAACGCCCCTTCACGGGATCGAATTCGAGTTTCGGCTCGGCCAGACGCTGCGCAAGCGCGCCCAACGCCATCACCTGAGAGAGCGGACCCGCCACCGCGAAATCGCTGTTCGCCGTCTCCTCGCCCTTCACGGCCTTGAGGAAGTTCAGATAGTGTCCGCTCTTCCCCTTCGGGAACTCCTTCAGGGCCGCCTTGACCGCGGGATCCTTCGGATCGGCGCCCGCGACAATCTGCAGCGCGCTGCCGTGGCTGCCCCGTGCGAAGACGCGCCCGTCCTTCAGGTGCAGTTCAGCCCCGCAGTCGCGGCGCTTCCACTTGCGGTCCGTCACCTTCTCCAGGGGGGCCGGGAAGTTACCTGCGCCGTCATGCCAGTCGAGCGCACATTCGGGGAAACCTTCGCCCCGCGCCGGGAAGACGTAGCGCACCGTCGACGCCATCGGGAAGACAACCGGCGTGCGGCGGTCGTTCTTCACCGTCTCGATGCGCGTCGGCAGTCCCAGCTTGAGGAACTCGTGCGCCGCATCGAAGAGGTGTGCACCCCAGTCGCCCAGCGCGCCCGTACCGTACTCGTAGAAGCAGCGCCAGTCGCCGTTGATGAAATTGTGGTTGTAGGGACGGAACGGACGCTGCGAAAGCCACACGTCCCAGTCCATCTCCGCCGGCTCGGCCTCCTCGCCGGGCATCTCCGTGAGCATGCCGTTCCACTTGAACCAGCGGCGGTTGTTCGCACACATGTAGGCGTCGACGTGCGTCACATCCTTCAGCCAGCCGCTCTCGACCAGCGTCTTCATCTGCCAGTAGTTGGCATCCGAGTGGCCCTGGTTGCCCATCTGGGTGACGACCTTGTACTTTTTCGCCGCCGCCATCATGAGGGAGATTTCGCGGAAGCAGTTCCCCATGGGCTTCTCGCAGTAGACGGCCTTCCCCATCGACATGGCCAGCATGGCCGCGGGGAAGTGGGCGAAGTCAGGCGTCGCGATGCAGACGGCGTCGATCTCCCGGCCGTGGTCGTCGAGCATCTTTCGGAAATCCTGGTAGCGGGGCACGTCCGGATAGGCCTTCAGCACGTTCTGCGTGTGCTCCGCGCCCATCTGCGTGTCGCAGAACGCGACCACGTTCACGAGGTCCTTGTAGTAGGCGAACATGTTGAAGTC
>JAUNMP010000360.1 GCA_030537465.1 bacterium | reverse complement strand
CCAGTGTGCCGTTGCGGAAACCGAACTGGACGGCGGTGCCGTTCACGCCGGCGCTCCAGGGCTTCTCCAGGTTGTCGACAACAATCGACGGACCGCCAACCACGGTGGTCGCGCGGAAGAGCGTGTAGGTGCGGCGACTGGACTTGGACTCGAGGAGTCCGTTCGGGTCGTCCACATGGATCGACGTTCCCGGCGCAAGGGTCACCGTGCCATTGACCTTCAGACTGCGTCCCGCCAGCAGATCGGAAGCCGCCACGTGCCACACACCGGCGATGGTGAGGTTGCCCGTCACCGTGCCTGCGCCGGCGAGACCACTCACCGTCAGCGTCTTGCCATTCAGATCCGCCGTCGCGCCTGCCTCGACGCGCAGGAGCGATGCAGCGTTGATCGCGTTGTCGACCCCCAGACGCAACGTGCCCTCGCGGACCACGGTCGCTCCTTTGTACGTGTTCACGGCCGTCAGCTCCAGATCACCCGACCCCACCTTCGTCAGGCCACCCGTCGTCACATTGTCCACGAGGTAGGATGTCAGCGGAATCTCCACCGTGTTCGTCCAACCGCCTCGCGCGATGACGGCCTTCGCCGTCGTGTAGTCATTGCCAGGCGACGTCACCACCACGCCCGTGATCGTTCCGTTGGTGGAGTCGAATTCGGCAAACGCGGAGGCGCCCGTACCATCGCCGACGATCGTCACCACCGGCGAACCCGTGTAGTTCCACGGCGTCGCACAGGAGAAAGGAATCTGGGAGATGCCCTTCCCCGAAGGCGCCTCAAGCGGCAGATTGAGCTGCACGCTCTTATTGATCGTGTCGACGACAGCGCCGCCCGCATAGGCGGTCACACGGTCCGGCTTGGTCGACTTGCCATCCAGCGAACCGAACAGACAGCCATTGTACATTGCCCTCAGCGTACCGCCATTGAAGTTCACGTCCGCCCGGTTGTTCGAATAGGGGATACCCGCAACGCCATAATTGCTGGTGATCGTCGTATAGTTGCAGCTGAGCGAATTCCACACATTCGTCGCCTTGTCAATCGAGTAGGGACGGAACACGCCGCCATTCAGATTGAGAATCGCGGACGCCCCGGTATTGGCCGCCATCACGCATTTGTCCTCAAGCGTCACCTCGGCATTCTCTACGGTAAAGACCGCATCGCCCGCATTGGCATTGGAGCCCCACAGCGTACAGACGATCATCATTCCACGGCTCGCCGTCAGCGTCCCCTTGGAGATGCGAATGCGACCGTGGCCGCCGGACCACCCCGGCGTGATGTGCTGCCCAGGATGTTCCACGGTTCCACCCTTCTGCCAGAAGACGCCATACCCAGTCGCATTGGCGCCGAAGCGGACCCACTCGCTTCCCATTTTCCAATATCCGCCGTCTTCGAGTTCAACGTACCCCTGGTTGAAGGAACCAATGAAGGTCGACGAGTTAGACTGGTAGGGATTCACCACACATCCCCCCTTGCGGATGAACACGGTGGTAGAGGAATTCGCATCAGGGTTTAGACTCGCAGAGCTGGATTCGATTCGGTTCGTGACAACGCCACCCGCCTTGACCTCGAGGATGCCACGCATGTTGGCCACTGCGCGCGTGGCCGTCCGACCGATGATCCAGAACCGCTTGTCGTTAAGCGACATGTTCGCGCTCTCGTTGATCGGCGTCTCCACCAGATTGCCGAAGGCGGCACCCTCGCCCACGACGACGCGAGGAAGCGCCGGCCACACGCCGGCAATCCAGTTCGTCTGCCCACCTTGCTGGAGCATGCCGCAGTTCGAGAACTCCAGCGTACCACTCGTGAGGCTGATGGGGCCAAACATCTCATCCGTTGGTGTCGTGTAGGTGTAGGTGCCGGCGATATTGAGGTTGAGCGTGCCGTTCTGAACCGAAGACCCCATTTTCTTGAAGAAGGCCCCCAGTTCGCCATCGAGCTTCGCAGAGGGCGAATGCCTCTCCGGATCGAGCGTGATGTCCACCGACGCACCGTTCTTCACAAGCAGCTGCCCATTGGTTGCCGACGGCAGCGCATACCAGTCCTTGGCGACGATGTGGGCATTGGCACCCTCCACCGTTGTCGGTCCCGAAAAGTCGTTTTCCGCATTGGAGAGCAGCAGCCAGCCGTCGACCACGTTGAATCCACCCACGCCGGAGACCTTCCCCTTCAGTTCAAGCGTGTTGTGCTCGGTTCCTGACGCATAGGGTGCGCTGACGGTGGACTTCTGGAACTGGACACGTGCCGTCCCGCCCAGATTGACAGGGCCATTCATCACATTCCGAGGATTCAGGATGTCGTCGCTCCAGCTCTGAGTGTACCAGGTCGACGACCCGGCGAAGTCAAGTCCGTACCAGTTATAGCCATCAACGACACGTGTCACGCGCATCGCGGTGCCATCTGCAAAGGAGACGGTATTGCCCTTGGAACCGTTCCCGTAGTTCGTCTGCTCACTCACAAACGTGCCGCCGTTCTTGACGACGTAGTTGCCGGGATTCTTGACATCGCCGTTGCAGACACAGAACCGGATGCCGTCCAGTGTCAGCGTATGGCCGCCCATGTCGTATTTCGGCGCGTAGCGGATGTCGAGCTGCCGCGCGGCGCTATCCGCCGTGAACGTCGTGTCGCCCGTCAACACCACGACGATCGGAGAACCGCACCAGTAGGAACTGGCGTTGATCAGGCGGATCGCGCCCGCAGTTCCACCCACGCCCGTTCCCTCCAGGAAATAGCGGTGGCACTGGGCATAGGTCTTGCTGCCACCCGACGGAAGCTGAGTTCCGTCGATTTCCAGCGTACCGCCGGACTTCACGACCACGCCGCCACGGGTCGCGGTGTCGAGTGCATAGCCCATCGCGCCGACATGCTGTGCCCGCACATAGCCGGCCTCAATGCGTAGTTCGCCCGTCCAGCCAACGAGATCCGAGGCAATGACCAGGCGCCCCTCGCCTTGCTTGACGAGCGAGACGCCCGTTCCCAGCGCCGCAATGTCGTCAGTGTTGAGCGTCACATCGCCCGAGGGGACGGACATCACGTATTCGCCGCCCACCATCGTACCCTGCTGCGCCGCTTCGGCAACGAATGCACCCGCAAGCGCACAGACACCAATCGCACATCTCTTCAGCATATACGCCTCCAGCAATTCACCCGAGGTAATTGCAAAACCTCGGCGAAGTCGTGCCGGACGTCCGCCTGACGGCGT
>JAUNMP010000084.1 GCA_030537465.1 bacterium | reverse complement strand
GGCGACGGAGTCGCCGGAATGTTCAACTGAGGAGGGTTTTGCAATTACCTCATAGGTCACACCGCCCGCATCAAAAACATCTCGGTTCACGCTCCGCTGGTAGTAGGTCCGCGAGCGGCGGATTTCAATGTCATCGCCATTCTGCCGAAGTTCAATTGTTGCGGCTCTCACAAGTCCTCCATCACTGGCAATGTAATAGTTCTGGACCTCCACGCTTGCTGCCAATCCGTCATTTCGATAGTGGAAAAGACTGACAGTTTCATTCCCATTCAGTCCGGCACCCGTGCTGGTCAACCGAGACGCAATATTCGTCACCGCCGACAAACGCGCGTTCGTCAAAAAGACATGCCAGATTCCATCGTCGAGCTTAGCAGGATCGGCGGCGGCGGGATTGGAATAGCGGAAGACGAGGCTTTCCGGCGGCTCATGCGAATCATCGTTCCGGAACATGACCGTCCCCTGACGGCCCAGAATGTGGCTGCCCAGCAGAACGTTGTCACGGTCGGTGAATTCCAGACGTCCGCTGAAGATCGAGAGGTCATTCTCAATCAAGGAACCATCCGTGAAGAGGCCCTGGGGTCCCCGCGCCTCCACCGTCACGCTGTTCGTGATGACAAACGGTCCCGTCAGAGCAATCGGCTGGCGGAAGACGCAGCGAACGGAACTGTCCGCCGAAATCCGGGAGAGGTTCAGCGCGTCGACGGTATAGCCGGAATCACTCTGCGTGGCCGGAATCTGCATATTGAGAAGCTCGACTTCGCCGGGGTTCTCGAAATCGAAGCCCTCGCCGCACTGCGTCCGATCCGCATACTTGGCCCACAACACCTGGGCGGTGATCCGACTGCCGTCCTGGACCAGCCGGACCTTGATGCACTTCAACCACTTCGTGGCATCGCGCACGTCGTTGTGGATCTGCGCGTCCAGGAACGTGCGGCCTTCGAAGTTCGACACGACCTGGTGGCAGGGATGTCCGGGCGTATTGGGTACAATGTAGACGTTCGAGAGGCCTGCGGTGTTCAGCGGCATCGTTTCCAAACGATACTGCGAAAGGTCAAGCTGGGCGAATTCGGGGATCTCGACGGCTTCGTCTCTCAGCAAAGGGGAACCTTTCGACCAGGACAGCGACAAGAGGAGATTGTGCACCGTGCTGTCCAACGTCAACCCAGCAGGAGCCGTCGCCGCAAGGTCAAAGGTGGCCGTACCTTCCCCTGTCAGGCAGATCTTCGCGTCTTCGGCGAACTCGATCGTGTCGCCCGACACGGTCACCGGACCGTCAATTGCCGGATTGACGTCGATCCGCTTCACGCGGTTTGCGTCGTCATAGGAAAACGCAAGCGCTCCATTGCCCAATGCAGCAGGATTTAACGACGCATCCCAGTGGAGTTCCTGCCCCGCGGACAGGAACAAAGGCACGACCAACAGCATCGACTCGATTCTCATATTTCGACATCCTTCAACGGAACTGAAACTTCAATTTTCACTCGGCAGAGAATAGACCAACACTGGCCGGAGGACGCTGAGTTTACCATAAACGGGGAAATCACACCACTCTTCAAAGAATTGCCGACGACCTCAAGATCTCAGCATACATGTGGTGGGAACTGAAAACCGATGCTTGTCCCTCCCGGAACTCAAGCATCGGCCTGAAAAGATTTTAGACTATTCTCTCTTATCTTTCAGTTGCTCCGGCAACAATTCAAACTTTTGTCTATGGCAACTCAGGTGGAACCATTGTCGAGTGTCCGGAGATGAGACGTATCCTGCCGCGACCACAGATCTCAATCTTCCCCTCTGCCCGCAATTTTGAAATCGCCCGACTCAGCGCGGGACGATTACAGGCGAGAAAGTTTGCAAAATCATCCATCGAACCCTGTAGCGTAATCACGTCGGTCCGATCCTCCGCACTGCGAATCATCAGATACGCCATGACACGATCCGCCAGTGCATGCTGCGAGACGATGAACCCTCGCTGCCAGGCGACGGACAACGAACGACTGAGCTGGTCCTCGATCATTCTGTAGAACTCAGCTGACGACGGAGTTTTGCGCCATTCTCTCACTGCAGCCAGGTCACAGACGATGACCTCGCACGATGGGTATGCCACAACCTCGCACGGATAAATGGGGTCAATCTGGAACAATAGAGAATGTCCGGCAAACTCTCCAGGACGTATTACACGCATCAGGCAGCGGTCGCCATTCTGGGCTCGGATCGTCATCTGCAGTCCCCCGGAGATCACAAGTCCGAAAATCCTGGCTTCGTCGCCTTGGCGGGCAATGACTTCGTACTTCTTCAGATGGACGAGCCTCGCATTCATCAGGGGCAGCTGCGAGACGATCTCCTTCTCAGTCTGCCCCGCGTCGCGTTTACAGGCTATGATCGCCCGAGCCATTTTCACGTAGTCATATCGATCCGTTTTCTTCATACACAGCTCCCCAAAGTAATTCACTTGCGCACAGGTATTATGAACATAGAATGCCCGGCAGGAAGATTCCGCCTCGCGCCCCTAAGATCAAAAGAGGCCGGAGCCGGCAAATCCAGGTCGATATGCCAAACATCAAACTTCCGCTCAATGCGCATCGTAAGAGAGCCCCGTGGCGTCGGGACTGACGCGTCTAAGTGCGTCAATGAACCTAATTGAGGCGCAATGGAAATCCGCCTGAAACCAGGCTCCTGTGGCGTCACGCCGACGATGAAGCGAGTGATGATGTTGAGCGGCGCCGTCGACCAGGCATGGTTCATGTCGGGCACCCGCCATTTCTCGGCCAAGGTGAGATCCCAGAACTCCATCGTAATCGTCGCGCCCTTCTCCATCATCGAAAGCCAACCGCGATTCCCCTCGGTCGTCATCAAATCCAACGCCGCCTCGGTGCGACCACTCCGGCAGAGTGCCTCCAGCACGAACTGCGCCATATACGTGCTGCAGGACATGCCTTTCGAAACGATGTAGTCCGCAACGGGCTTGACACGATCGGCGGGAATCACACCGCACGACAGCGCCATGGCATTGCCCTGGATGGTGCAGTGGCTGGTTCCCTCGCCATCATGGACCAGCCCCGTCTTCGCATCGAGAAAGGTCTTCAGATAGGCTCTCTGCAGACGCAAGGCCTCCGCCGTGAACTGTTCGGCATCGGCAGTCTTGCCAATCGCCTGGGCCATGTCACGCATCTCGAGAAGGTTTCGGTAGCGGAGCGCATTGACGACGGCGTTGACGGGCGTGAAGACGAACCCGTCGCGGTAGCCCATGGCCCAGTCGACAATATCTCGCGGATGGTCATCGTCTCCGCGCGACCGCCAGTCGGTGACGAGCAGTCCGTCCTCTCGGACGAACCGCGACCAGATCTTGCGGTTCTTCATCACGTCATAGTAGCGCGTAATGCGTGATGTGTCGCCCGTGTACATCCAGTCCATCCAGCACATGCGCACGAAGTACTGCTTCCACTCCGTCGGCCAGGTGCTGTGGTCGCTCACCCAGTCCAGCGTCGTCCGACAGGGCGCGTAGTCGGAGGAGATCGCATAGGCGCCCAGCTGGGCGATCAGCGAATCCGCCTCGTAGGTCAGACGCTCGCGGTCGCCGTCGATGAAGCGCCCCAGAAACGAGGTTGCAGCAATCGAGTATTTGCAGAAATCATAGACGCGGTCCAGCTTGGGCGAGGAGGACGCAAACGACGATTCCCGCAGATCAAATGGATAGCGCACGGCGACCTGGCGCAACGTGTCCGTTTTCACGGGGAACGGCAGTTTCAGCACTTCCGCCCAGCGAAACGGCATCACATTCCCATAGGGTTCCGGCACCAGGTACGCATTCCAGGCGCCCTGGTAGAAAACGCTGTCATTGCCCTTCTGCAAGGGAATTCGATGAATGCCCACGTGGTCGAAAGTTCCCGTTGAACAGGCACAGCGCACGTTTCCACGATCGATCGTGTAGAAGCGATTGGTCTCGACGGCGCGATCGTCGTTCAACAGTTCGCCCCAGACGATCTCGTAGCGCCCCGTCGCCACGGCATCGACCTCCAGCCAGCCGAACGCATGCCGTCCGAAGTCGGCGACGACATGGTCCGCCGCATTGGTCTCCAACGAGACGGGAGGCGTTGCGGGAAAACTCGTCACCGCCCGAGGCGCGTCCGGATTTCCGGCCCCCGCACCCACAGAAATCGAAATCGCCATGAAGGCTGCGAAAAACTTGCTCATTGAACGATCCATTCTCAATCCCCATTCGAAATCGCGGCGAGGCCGACACGGGAGGCGAAGGCGTCAAGCCGCATGTCCGCCCAGTCGACGGACGTGTCCGACGAGAAGAGGAACGGCAGGAAGAGGTATTCGGGCAGCCAGGTCACGTTGCCCCGCCGCGCTGCCACACAGAAGCGCGAGGTTCCATTGTCGAGATAGGCGAGGGGCGTCACCCCGTCGACGATCTTGACCTCGACCTTGCACTCGGGCTTGCAGAAGCCATCGAAGTTCGGATTGCGGACAAACGAGTAAGGCTTCGTTCCCAGATCGCCAAACGCCGAGACGAATGAAATGGACATCTTCTGCCAGATCCCCTCGTTCTGAATCGCCCATTTGGACGAGACGGGCACCTCTTCATCCGTGTGCTCGACAAACACGTCTCGCATGCCGGAGATGTCGTGCGGATCTCGGCCGCCAATGACAATCAACCGTCCTCCCGCCGCACGATAGCGCTGCAGGTTCTCCACCATGGGCTTCGTGAATCCCGAGGAGCGTCCGGGAAACAATACGATCGTCGACACGGCGGACGGCTTCGGCAGGTCCGTAGTCTCCAGTCCCCAGAACGAAATGCCCTGCACGGCGTACCCCGCATCGCGCAGCGTTCGCGCATAGGCCGCGCCCAGCATCTTGCCCACATAGGACAACGCCTTCACATGGAACGAGCCATACGGCTCGAAGACGAAGCCGATAGTCGCCTTCGGCTGCACGGGGTTCTTCGTCGCGTCGAACAGATCGTGGTAGACCGCCTGCGGAACGGGATCCGTCTCCCGGCGACGGACCTCTTCGCGCGCCGAGATGCCCTTCAGATAGTCTTCCGTCAACTCGAATGGTTCGTCCCGTAGACACCAGGCCGTCCACACCATGTCGAGCAGCGACTCCATCTGGGCAACGACGATGCGCGCCATCGCCTCCTCATGCTGGAGCCTGCTGCCGAATGCCGCACGAATTTCCTCGTTGGCGGCGACCTCGCTTTGCCGATAGCAGTCCATCACCGCCAGCAGATTCGCCTCGCCGAATGTCGACGCCAGAAGCCGCGGCCGATAGTCCTTCAAGCGCGCGCGGATCCGCTCCGCGACGGCCTTGTTTCTGAGCGAAAACTCGCATTCATGCTTCCATCCATAGTCAACGCCCGCGAATCTGGAATACGTCGTGAACTGAAGGATCGGCGTGTGGTTGATGGCCCCCTGGTCGGCAACGGCGTGCCCTAGAACCGAATAGAAGAACGCCGCCTGTTTCATGTCGCCGGTCCGGAACGCCTCCTTCAGCAGCGCGAGCGTCACCGCCCGACCCCGATGGCGATGCAACCAGTCTCCCTTTGTGTATCCCCATGCCTTGAGGACATCAGCACCCTCGCCGATTTCGCGCCGCACGTCCTCCAACATCATAAAGCGACGACCGCCCCACCCGACTTCCGTCATGTCGGGATAGTGGCACCACCATTCGAGGCGGTCGTTCCATTCTCCCAGCGCGGACTTGATTTCCTTAGGCATAAACTCCGAACAGAGCCTCGCCACGTCGTTATGGCCACTGCCCCAGGCTCCTGCCGTTAAGACTAGAGAAACAGAGAGGAAAAGCAGAGCAAATTTCATTACAATCACTTCCCGTATTATCGTGAAAGCATTAGCACTTATGCCACCTATCGTCCTGCAAGCGGCACACAGGCAACTGAATCCGCCTGCATGGTCATATGCCTGGATTCTCCACAGTCCAGCCATTCAACAAACTGGTCCTGCTCTGTGGCGTTTGCGAGAATCAGCGCACGGCGTCTGCCGTCAAGCGACTCATAGGCCTGGGCCTCGACCACGGGACGTTCGACGGAGAACCCACCCATCGACTTCAGGGGGAAATTCACGCGATGGGTTGCGCAGACGATCTTCGGTGTGCGAATCTGCCGACCATGCGCCAGGAAATCACGGCCCTCACCGTGATAAAGGGTCACCCATGCCTGCATGAACTTCGTATAGGCATCGTCCCCGACCGGAAGAGGCACACCTTCGCCCTTCTCGTTCACCACCTCAAGACGAAGATCGTCCACGAGGACTTCACCCGAATGCATGCGCAGGCAGACATGTCCATTTCCCACACCACGCGGCATCGTCAGAACAGTCCCCTGAACCCGCTGCCATCCCTCCTCCGGCTTCGGGAATCGATCGCGCGTAACGGACGAAGCACCGAGCCCCTTCCATCCAGGCGTATAGACGCTCACACTCAGTGTGGCGTTCTTGGGCGCTTTGATAACTTTGACCTTGGCGGAGAGACGGTAGTGCTGGCCGACGATCAAGCGTTGCCAAACGGGCGTATCCTGCGCAAGCCAAAGGGCATCGTCCGGATCCTTCGACATCGTTCGAAGGGCATGGCGTCCTTCGGCCACATCCTGTTTCTCCACCGTAAAGGTTCCACCCTTCACGTCACCATGCCAATAGTTCCAGCCCTGGACCTTGCCGGTCTTTGGCTCAACTTTCTCGAAGCCGCCATTGGAGAAGCCGCCTGCGTTTGGCAGGACATCCTCAAAGGCGGGCGTCAGGAACGGAATCTGCCCGTCGACGGCACAATGGGCCTGCATCCAGCGATTGCCGCGCTTGGGATTGCTCTGGAACGGGGCCGCATATTCGTGATACAGATAGCTCCAGACGCTGGCGGGCAGGCGGTTGCTGGCCTGCAGCTCGCAGTCGCGGTAATCGGCCACGCCGACACGGTCCAGATAGAATTCGTTTGGATCCTCGAATCCCATCACGAGCGGAATGCCGCGCTTGCACGCCTCGGCCTCCACCAGATCCAGCTGGGCGCGGATTGCCTCCGTCCGCCACGCCCCCTGTCCCGGCACATGCCCGTGGGCGCGACACCAGCACGGACGTGTCAACCCACCGTTGACCTGGTCGAACTGGATCAGCTCCATGCCGCGGTCGAGGAGCGGCGCCACGATTTCACGCACCCAGTACTCCCGTACCCGCGCATCCCCGGGGCACATCGTGGCCATCTCGCCGCCATTGTACCAGTCAGGCTTGCGAAGCAAGGTCGAGCCGTCGGCATTCTTGGCCATCAGATGCTCCACCCGTCTGAAGGCGTTGCTCGATTCGTAGAGAAACGTTCCGTCGGTCCTGAAATGCGACAGCGTCCAGTTGTAGCCCGACGGCCAGGGGAAGAAATGCGTATCGGCCGCACGCTGGATCTTGACACAGCGGGCAAATGTCGCGTCATCGGGATAAAGCGGAAAATAGTCTGGCGTAATCCAGGTTCCCTGCTTTTCCCACCCCCAGGCGGCGCCGAGCAGCGGCGCGGTCGGGAACTTCGCCTTCCAGTAACGCTCCAGCCAGGCGCGCATGTCGTCGGGCTGCGTATACCAGGGACGCGACCAGCGCAGCATCGCCGGTGCATCGCGCATCCAGTCCGGCAGATTCTTCTTTTCGACAAGCGTCTGACGGCACCAGTACTGCCGACGGGCCCACGCCCGATAGATGTCGGCCGCATCGTGCCAGTCTGCCGGCTCACCACCGGCACCCGTGAAACAGGTGGTGACGACATCGTAGTCCAGTGAATATGCGGACTCGCTCCAGGTGCGGTGCTGCCAAAACACCTGAAGCGCATCGGCGACCCGCCGCCAGACCATGGCCTTGTCCTGGCATTTTCCATCCTCGCTCGCCGCATACACGCCGCCGGCCGAATCATAAAAACAGCCGAACTGCGCATAAAGGGAGCCTGGCTGCTCGCCGAAGAGTGAATCCCACTTCTTTGGATTCATCGTCCGCCCCGGGTTGACAATCATGCCCCAGTTGCGCCGCGTACCGCCCAGAAGTCGATCGTCTTCCCCTTCAGCGCCCAACTGACAGGCAAGGTTGATGATTGGATAGTCCACTTCGCAGACGGCAAAACCTGCTTTGGGCAACGCCGAAATGCGCCACCGCAGTTTGCCATCGGCAGCATCCGGACGCACCGAACAGACGACCCGTTCCAAAGGGGAAGAGAATCCACTGTAAACGAAGTCGAACCCGTCGTCTTTGACCATGGTCTCAACGATCTTCGCCTCCCGCGCAGAGCCGTGCACCACATTTGTCAACGCCGATACGCAGCGCATTTGCACGCGAAAGAGATCCGGCGCCGGACAAAGTGCCGCGTACTCCCGCCCCGCACGCGAAACGAGCCCCGTCACCACTGGTGCCCGTCCTGGCGAAGGGTCACGCAGACGCACCGTCACCGCCGGAGTGCAAACCTCAAGCGCGGACGCCGCATAAATCAGACAGACACAGAATGTGGTAAACAGTTCTTTCATCATCTTTAGGCCTTGTCGAATAGATCCACTATGCTACGTTCCATCCCTTGCGATAGCTCTTGGTCAAATACGTGTTGGCCTGGGCGTCGTCGGTGAACTGCAATCCATTCCAATCAAGCCTCTTGCAACCCGCGCGCTGGGCGGCATTCGCCAGGAGAATCATCTCGGCCAGCGGTGCGCCATAGTCAAAATCGGTCGAAGCCTTGCGCCCTTCCCGAATCGCCGCATAGAACTCGGCTTGATGCGAGGTCTTGATCCGCTCGAAAAGCTGTGGAGGTTTGGGCATCTCCTTGCGCAGTTTGTCGGGCCAGAACCGCGGCGGCGCCCCCCACCCGCCAAACGTGACAACGCCGCGATCGGTTACGATCATCGTCCCGAGACGGCCGAAGTTCACGCCAGGCTTCGTGCAGTACTTCGCCTCCATCTCCTCAACTTCCGGCGGCAGATACTGGTCGGCATGGTTCTGGATCAGACCAAAGCCCTCCAGATGGGCAGCGTCAAGGGAAACGCCGTTCTTCACGCCGTCATACCAGTGCAAGGTCACAGGGGACATCTTCCCACGCGCGGGGAACGTCAAATCCACCCGACTGCGGAGCGGCCAGGCGCCTTGCGCACCCCAGACGACTTCCTTTGCCTCGACGGAGACCGGCGGCGTCTTGTCGAGCCCCAGCATGAAGACGGGCGTGTCGATGATGTGGGATCCCATGTTACCGATCGATCCGTTGCCGTAGTCGATCCAATTGTGCCAGTCGTGCCACGTGAGCGCGGGGAAAAGCCCGTCGGCGTCATACCAGTCACAGATCGGCGAACCGCCACACCAGGCGTCCCAGTCCATGCCCGCCGGAGGCGTTGCCTTCGGTGGACGCGACAGGCGGCTGTTGACGCGGTCGCACCAGCAGTAGACATCCCTCACCTCGCCAAAGGCGCCCGCCGCCATGTACTCGGCCGCCAGACGAATCCCCGCCGTCGAGTGTCCATGATGGCCAACCTGCGTCACCACGCCATACCTCTTCGCTGCCGCGTGCAGGACCTTCACTTCCTCCACGGTCAACGCCAGCGGCTTCTCGACAAACACGTGGATGCCCTTGCGCATCGCCATCAAGGCGGCCAGCGCATGCTGGGAATTCTGCGTCGTGATGATGGCGGCGTCAATCTCGTCCGCAGCCTGGTCGAAGAGGTCTCGGTAGTCGCGGAAGACCTTGATCTTGGAGGTGTCTGCCGTCGGATCCAGCTGGCGCAACCGCGCAAACGCGGCCTCGATGCGCCATGGATTGGGATCCGCGAAGGCGACAATCTCCTCCTTGACCATATCCGTCATCGCGATGTTGACGCCGCGTCCACCGCAACCGACCAGCGCCACGCGCAGACGACGCCCCTTACCGCAAATCCGCGGACGTGTCGCCTGGCAGCCAATGTTGAAGAGCGGCAGCGCGCTCGCCGCGAGCGACGTTTTAATAAAAGACCGACGATTCATCCGAACACCCCCTTAAACCAATCAAGTTCCTTCCTAAGCGCCTCGACGACGTCTTTCTGGTCCTTGTATGTGTAGTACTCCATATGAACCGAAAACGGCACGGTCGGAACACCACGCATCTGGATTCGTTCACGAAACGCCTTGAATGGCACCACGCCCGCCCCGGCCGGACAGTTCCTGCGTCCGCCTGTGGGACTCCGCTGGCCATCCTTGAGAACGAAACTGCCGATGCGATCCGCCACACGATCGAAGCCATGCGTCCACACGTTGCGCGTCTGGAAGAACGCGTGATGGACGTCATACTGCATCGCCATGCCGCGCGGATCGATACCGTCGAGCGCCTCGGCGGCATCCCAGACGGCGCTGCCGAACACCTTGTCATTCCAGGCGTCGTGGTTCTGGAACTGCGCCTGGACGCCGACCTTCAAGCCCAACTCGGAAAAGTCGGCGAAATTGCGATGAATCCGCGCGAGCGACTGCACAACGGATTCCGTCGCGTCGTACTTCTGATACCCAATTCGGATTTTCGTGAATCCGCAGTCGGCGGCGACGCGAAACACGTCCGCACAGTACGGTTCGTCCGGACGTTCAAACGCCGTCACCAGCATCACATTTGAAAGTCCATGCCTGCGGGCGGCCGCAGCAGCCTTGGGGAGCTCGGTCTTCGCCACCTTCGGAACAATGTGTCCGCGGGTCGGGCGCACTGCCCATTCAATGCCGTCATAGCCCGCCTCCGCCGCACAGGCCGAGAGAGGATCAAAATCCATCGCCGTGAACGACCGCGAGAAGAGATGATACGTGGGATGAGCCGTCACAGGGAACGGCGCACGCGATGCGCAGCCTGCGAGCACGGAGGAAGCAAGCCCCAGAAATGATCGACGCGTAGTCATTCAGCGCACCTCTCCATTGACATAGAGACGATGAATGCGGACCGCAGAAGCGGCCTGCCCCTTGCGCGTCGTGGCACGGACACGCAGCTGTACCATGTGAGGGGCTTCGGCAAGGCCGTCCGCCAGCATCTGCGTATAGGGATAATGCAGCTGACCGTAGTCCGCCCGCAGATGGTAGACTTTGGGCGAACCACCATCGACTACGACTTCCAGATCGCCCGCATCGGGTCCCGCCGTCAGAAAGGCGCCGCATGCCGAACCCGTAAAGGAGAACGAAAGAACGGCATCCGGCGTCTCGCTCCAAATGGCGGGACCGGCGCAATAGTAGCCGCGTTTGCTTCCGGGAATCGCCTTCCAGTCCGGACGCGACACCTGCCAGCCAGTTCCCAACTTGAGGGCCGAAGGCGGCACGGCGTGTCCTTTCGCGTAGGAGGCGGCGTCCAGCAGAGGAGGAAGCTGCCGGGCCTTTGGCGGATTGAGGGGGTCGAAGACCTTGGCGAGAGCGTCGAGAACAACCTGCGCTCCCAGATCGCAGCCTGCCGGCGAGGGATGGCAGTCCTTGTAGCCGGCCCAATCCAGGCCTCCCGATTTGGCCGAGGCAACCAACGCGGATCCAACATCGGCGACCGCCGCGCCATAATGGCGGGCGACATCGGCATGGGCGGCATAGGGAACAGGCGTCTGCCCCTTCATCAACTGCGCGTACTGTCCCTTGTTGACCATCAACCCCACGACAACCGCGCAGGCGGGATTCACTTCGAGGACATGGCGGACCGTCCCCTCCATCCCGCGAATGCAATGCGTGCGGTCGAAATGGCCGTCCTGATCGTCATTCACCGCCGCCTCGACAATGAAGACATCGGGCCGACCCTTGGCGAGGAGATCCTCCTCCAGGCGAAACGCCCCCGTATCAGAGCAGGTGGACGAAAGGCCTGCGGCGATCTCGGTAAAAGCGACATTCGGATAGCGTTCGCGCAGCTGCTTCATCACGCGCGGACGGAATCCGTGCATCTCGGTAATCGATCCGCCGAGAAACGCCACCGTATAGTGTCGCTGGGCATTGACAGGCGCCTTGCCCTGCTCAACGACATTCGCGGTTCCCTTTTCCGGCACAAAATAGGTTCCCGGACCTGAAGACGGGGCAGTGCCCCCAAGAGAGAGTCTCGAAACAATACGCCAATAGGCCGCCATCACGTGCGCCGCGCGGCAGACGCCACTTTTCGTCAGGTCGCGACGGCGAACCATCGCGTCGACAAAGGCCTCGACTTCGCACATCTCCGGCACGTCCGGCGCCATGAGCTGCGTCAGCGCCAGCTCACCATCCCAGCACATGCCATAGGGCGGCTTGTCGGGATTCGCGGACTTCATCCGAAGCCGTGCATGATGGGCGAAGGCGTTCATCGCCTCGTGGATCTTCGCGACGCGCGCCGGATTCCTCTCGTAGGCGAGAATCGGCTCGAAGGACGTGTTCGCCTGAAAAAGCGAGTAGCACGGCATGCGTCCCGCGATCTGCCGTGGCGTCATCTCCTTGATCTTCAGCGTCCGATCCAGCGCCTCGTCGATGAATGTCTCGTAGAGATCCCGCCAATGCGCATCGCCCGTCGCCAGATAGGCCGCACAGTAGATCATCGGCAGACGCGCCGCCTCGTGCGGCCAGACCTCGGGTCCCCACATCGTGCAGATGCCCCGGTAGTCCTTTTCCGTGTTGTCCGCCAAGCCGAAGTTCCATTCATGCGCCTCCGTCACGCGTTCCTCCATAAACGCGGCGACTTCGACCACGCGTTGGCGATACGCGGCAACAATCGCCGGATCCGCAAGATCTGTCGCCGCCGTGTAGCGCCAGAGGCCGTGGATCCAGTGCGTGTACTGGTCGCGGCTGGACAGCGAAACCGTCGTCTTGTCGTCCGAACAGAAGCCCCGGCAGACGAAGCCCTTGTAACCGTGCAGCACGGCGAGGTTGAGCACCCCTTGCGCGACCTTCGCCGCCTCGTCCTTCACAGAAGCGTCGTGCGTCGCATTCCACTTGTCGACCAGTCCCGACAGCGCCGTGCCGCAGATGAGCGGTGCATCGCCCACGCCCGGCGGCCCCCAGCCGCCCGGACGCCCCTTGTACATACGATAGAGGTTGTTCGTCGCGTCCGGCGGCGGCAGGGACTTGCGCGTGTCGCACCCGACCACCACGCCCGTCCGCGGATTGCGCGTCGTCATCATCTTCGCCCATCCCGCATCGACGAGCGGACGCAGCTCCTCCTGCGGCAACGCCGCCGAGACGCCTGAACAGGCCAGCACGGCCATCAGAGACATCTGAACAATCGAAATCTTCATTCTTAGTCCTTCAGTATTAGAGAGGGTCTGTCTAGGGGAACTCATCATATTATGTACGCAGATGCCTTCGGCATACACAGTTTTGGCGAAATCCAATCCGGCTACGACGCCCGCGCCATGAGCAATTCTATGGCAATTTTTGACAGTCCATTTACGTGCGGGCTTCGCCGGAATTGGATTTCGCCAAGATGCCTATGATGTCGGCGAATCCTAGCAGGAAGGGAATCTGACGCGCGATGCACGAACTTGCCGAAAACCGTTTGTGGCGTAGTCCTCGCCGAAAATGGGGAACTCCAGTTTGTCAATGAATTGCGATTGGGCGAGGGCGTTGTAGCCACAACGGTTTTCGGCGAATGCCGCGTATGCGAAGCATCTGCGTACTTCATAAGATCTTGAAAAGCGAAAGAAGTCCCACAATTATGCCAGAAGCCTCTCATTGTTTCACCTCAGCGGAAAATGATCAGGAAGCGCTTCCGCGATTCCAGCTGGACCACGACCTGTCCATTCTTCACAGAGGCCGTTCCGCGGAGCGATGGTTCCGTCATGTCCACCTTGCAGCCCGCCACGGACACGGTCGCGTCGGCGGCAACACGGGTCACGACGATCTCCTGATTCGCCTCCAGTTCCGTTTCGCCGACATCAATCACAATGCGGGGAACGGAGACCGTGCCGGCCAGCGTGAGCAGTTCGCCTTCGCCGCCGACACGCTTCACGGCACAGGCACCGTTCTGAACCGTACCGCCCGCACCGACGAAGCAGACATTCGTCTCCGTCAGTCCGCCCAGATCGATCACGCCCTCCTTCGCGACGACGTCGCCTGTCCCGCGGAAGACCGGCTGCCCATCGGCCACGGCCTCCAGCGTCATCGTTCCCAGACCTGTCTTCGTGATGCAGCCCTCGCCCCGGAACGGCGTCGCAAACGTGTGCGCCACCCCTTCGGCCAGGCGAACCTCCATTCCCTCGCCGTCCGCCGTGAAGCCCTGATACTCGGGTTTGGTGAAGGCCGTCTTGGCGTCAACCGTCGAAGCATCCTTCGTCATCTCCAGAATGCCGCCGTCAAAGACGAAATCGACGTGCTTCTCAGCTGTCGCGCCCGTATTCAGCGACTCAATGCGCGATGTCTGGATTTTGGAACCGCCCGTGACCTTCAATACGCCCCAGGCTCCGTTTGCGAACTGGAGACCGTGCCAGTTGTTCCCAGCCTGGGTCGTCCACGTCGCGTTGAGGAGCGAATTGGAGGAAAGCTCGACGTCGAAGTCTCGGTGGAAGACATGCCCGATCGCATACCCCGCCCGAGACTGCGTAACCCGCGTGTTGCAGAGTCGCAGGACGGGATGGACCTTGTCGTTGGCCTGTCCAATCTGGAATCCGCTTTCCGTCGTGACCGTCACGTTCGTCATCGCGACCGTCGGATAGACAGGCTGCGTAGACGAAGCATTGCCCAGGAGGAACCGATGGTTCCTGTAGGACGCGTCCGTCACAGACAGATACGGATGGTCGAAGGACGTCGACGAGGCGTTCTGTCCGATCACGGTCGAGCGCGTCGTGCCATCCGCGACGTAGCTGCAGTCGGAGATTTCAAGCCCCGCTTCCGCCGTCTGTCCCGCGAACCCGGTTCCGACGTAGATCGCCTGCTCGTTCTTCACCGTCGTGCCGGTCTTTCCGACACCGCGGACGCGTACACGTCCTGAAAGGATCTGGAGTCCCGCGCCGGCCGTGGCGCCGTTCTGGACGACGCTCGCATCCGCCGGAGACGCGCCATTTTCCGGAAGCGTCGCGACCGGACCGTCCATCGCCGCCACGGAACCTGTGTTGAGCGAGAACGTGCCGCCCGGCTGTTCGAGCGTCAACGTGCCCGCGCCCGTCTTGACGAGGCCGCCACCCAACGAATTCAGGCCACCCGCGAGAACGAGATCGGCGGCCGCATCCACGACAACGCGCTTCTGCGCGGATCCACCCGCAATCTGCACGGGGGCGTCGAGCACACCGTCCGCAGTTCCCGAATACCGCAGCGTATCCGCCGTCAAGTCGAAGCCGCCCGCAGCCGGCGCAAAAGCCGAAGTCGCAAGATCGAACACACCGCCCTCCTGGGTCCACGTTCCCTGGAATCCCGGACAATCGGCCTCAAAGACGACTTCGCCCGCCCCGCGCTTGACGACCGCCGTGTAGGCACTCGCAACAGCTTTCTTGAAGACCACGCGCGAACCCGCCGGCACGTCGATGACCAGCGTCGTGCCCACGATTTCGACGGACTCATTGAAGGTCGCCTCGACGCCGGACGCCGTCACGGACAGCGTACCCGCCAGGGTCTGTGCCGCGTCGAAGGACGTGGTTTCAGTGATTTCAAGCGAAGCAGGACCGCCCTCGGTGACCGTGCACGTGACCGTCGTCGTCCCGTTCGCGGTCGTTTGCGTCCACATATAGGCCAGACCTTCACCCCACGTCGCGGGAACGATGCGCGCGAGATCCGCCGCCGCCAACGGCGCGCCAAGCTGCAGCACTTCGTACGAGCCCACCGTCGCCGGAACCTCGACGAGAACGTAGGCCCCGTCCGCGATTTCCAGCGCGCGTCCAAACGTCTTCACGGCCGGCGCGAGGCGCAACCGTCCCGCCGCAACCCGCGTCCGTGCGTGCGAGGACGCCTTCGTCGTCACCAACGTACCCTTTCCAGATTTCACGAACAGCCCCGCCGCGCCCTCGAGGTCCGTATAGGCCTGCGCATTCGTCGCACAGAGTCCGGCAGGGACCGAGACTTCAAAACCCTTGGACCCCAGCTCCGCACGGCCGAGGTCGTAAATGGCAGCCTTGTCCGGGACGACATTGAGAACCGTCAAACGGCCACCGTCCGCGATGAATTCGGACGTGCCGACGCTCCTGCCGCGGAGGTTGTTCACCACAAGCTCGCCGCCCAGCAGTTCAACCCGACCTTTCGAATTGTTCTGCCAGCCCACCATAAGCTGCGAATCGCCCGTCGCAGATCCGTCCTTCTGGGCAATCGTGAACCGGCCGCCCACGATCGTCAGCAGGCCCGGGGCGCCCGTTGCGGCGGCAGCGACATGTCCAATCTGCACCATGGACGACGCTTTGAGCTCGCCCCCTTCGATCAGGACGCGCGCATTGCCGTTCGTCGCCCCCACCTTGAGCGAAATGCCGCCTGCATCACTGGAATAGCCGGAAATCGTGTGTACGCCGCCCGTGATCCGAACCGTGTTCGTCGGCAGCGTCCAGTCGGGATCAGTGATCCGATACTGCGGTTCGCCCGTCACGGTCCACGTCTTGAAGGAGGTGGTGCCGCCGGCCAGTTCGACCCAGGCATTCGTTCCGCCCACCGACAATCCACCGGTAGCCTCGACGCTGCCGCCCAGAATGTCGACGCGTTCCTCCCCGCCCAGGTTGTCGCCGTACTGGAGATTGCCCGAGAGCGCAAGCCCGCCCTTCGTCAACTTGACCTGCGCCGCGTCCTTCACGACCAGATAGCCGCGGCCGCCGGCACCGCGACCCAGAATAATGCCGGAATCGTTGCTGTTCTGGAACGTGGCGGAGCCACTGACTTCCAGGATGTTCGAGGAGGAAGACGTGTGGCCAATCGTCGTGCGGGCCGCCGTCTCGACCACGGCCTGGTCGGCGATTGCAACCCGAGCCGAACATGTTGAATTTCCGCCGCTTGAACCGCCCATGTAGAGCGCACCGCTGTCGGTTCCGGCATCGGACGTCGCCGTCAGACGAAGATGCGCACGGCCTCCGAGCGTCGTCTCGCTGCGGTTGCGCGATCCCTTGCCGACATTGGGATAGAACCAGCCCGACACCGTCACGTCCGCATCGTCCGCCAGCTTGAGCTCCGTCGTCAGATCGTTCAGGGTCTGGCTGTCATTGCCGCAGACCTTGAAATCCTTGACGACGAGGGAGGCCGTGTTCGACACGACGACGGAACCTCCGCCCGCAGAAACGTTTCCAACCGTAAGCGCGCCAACCGTGACCTTCGCGGAGCCGGAAACGGTCAGGTTGTTCGCCTTCGTCGTCCCGCGATTGCCGACAATGACCTTGTCGGCGACCAGCGTTCCACCCTTCACCTCCATCTTCACAGGCGTCGTCGCAGTCCCCTTCGCGACACCAATCTCAACTTGGTCAAGGGTATGCGCCCCGCCTTCAATCAGGAATCGCGCCGAAGGGATGCCCGGACCAGGCGCCAGCGAAACCAGCGGGGCCTTCAACGTCGATCCGCTTCGCAGCACAATGGCGTCTTCGGCCGCGCTGCCTTCCGAATTGAAACAAAGAAGTTTGTTCTGGTCTGTCACCACTCCATTGGAGTCCCGGAAGTTCCATTCGCCAGACTCAAGGGAAAGAACATTGCCGGCCGTTTCGTCCTTGACGAGCTTCACCACGCCATCCGTCAGCTTGAAGATGGGATTGGCGGCAACAGGCGAACTTCCCTTGATTGACGTTTCCTGAATGTGCGGATAGGAGACACCGCCGTAGGCTCCGCCGCACAGCGTGAAGATCTGCCAGGTCGAGAAGTACCTGCCGGCGTCCATCAACCATGAGGTTCCTCTCGCGTCGAACGTCAGCGTCGAACCATTGCCCAGGTCCTTGGCGAAATAGTAGACGCCCCTGTCCGTCCAGCCACCGGCCGGGAAGGTCACCGTCTTGTCGCCCGCGCCTGTAAAGAAGGCCATCTCGCCCGCCGCGGCGTCCGTCCCCTGTGCCGGACGAGTTCCGCCCTGCCAGCTGGGCGCCGCCGAGACGTCGCCTGTTTCGGCGATCCATTTCCGTTCCGTGGGATTGGCGGCCCAGACACAGCCGACCGACAGCGTCGTTCCAACGACTACTCCGTAAACAATTTTTCTCATTCGTTCCATTCTCCAAAGA
>JAUNMP010000359.1 GCA_030537465.1 bacterium | reverse complement strand
TCACCCCAACACCTCCTGGAGATTGGCGGCGATGCGCTTTTCGATCTTGTGGGCCTCGACGGAGAGTGCGGCGAATTCGTCGTGCATGGCCTTCATCTCGGCGCGGAACTGTGCGGGCGTGGTCGTGTCGACTTCCTGCACGACACCGACATAACGGCCGGGATTGAGACTCCAGCCATTCTCCTCGATGCCGCCTTCGCCGGCGATTTTCGCGACCTTGCAGAGACCCGTCACGTCGCGATAGACGCCCTTCGGGAAATTGTCCGTGACCCATTTCAGATGGCCTTCGAGCCGCGCGATCTCCGCATCGGCCGACTTGACGATTTCCGCGACGAGCCTGTCGTGCTTCTCCATCGCCTTGGCCAGTTTCCGGACGACCGTCTTCCCCTCGCCGATCTTCGCCTTCGCCGCGGCAAAGGCCTTTTCCTCGTCCGCCAGCTTCTTCGCCTTCTCGGCCTTCGCCGCGGCGATCGCATCCCCCAGATCCTTCGTGAACGCGGCGTATTCCGTCTTGTCCCCCTCGTAAAGGCGCGTGATCAGCGCGAGGCACCGCTGCTGCTCCTCCGTGAACTTGCGGTGCGTCGTATCGACCTGCGTATAGATCTTCCGGGCATCGACGAACAGGATCTCGTCCTTTCTGGACGTTTCCGGCTTCGCCTTGTCGAAGAACCAGAGCATGGCTGGCAGCACCACCGTGTTGAACATGTTGCTCGGCAACACCGTCAGCTGCTTGACGAGTCCAGCCGCGATGAGGCGCTTGCGGATCTCGAGTTCGCTGTCGCCCGCCGATTCCGCGCCGCACGGCATCACCAGCGCCGCCCGTCCATTCGCCTTCAATGCCGTCGCGAAGAGATTGATCCACAGGTAGTTCGCGTTCGGCACGGTCTCGTCGGCATCCTTCTTCTGCTTCGACTTGTTGCGGGGAATGCCGTACGTGTTGAAGCGGGGCTCCCTCTGGACGCTTGCGTAGTTGACGCCGTCCACGTTGAACGGCGGATTGGCCATCACGTAGTCGTAATTGCCGAACGACTTCGCCGGGTCTTCGTAGAAGGTATTGGCCTTGTGGATGATGCCCTTGACGTTGTTGAGGACAAGATTCATGCGCGCGAGCTTCACGGTGTCGCCGTCGATCTCCATACCCGTGGCGCTGATGTCCACATTGCCCCGCGCATGCATGTACCGGGCCGCCTGCACAAACATGCCGCCCGATCCACACGCGGGGTCGAGAATCTTGCCCTTCGTCGGCTGCAGCACCTTGACCATGTACTGGACAACCGAAGTCGGCGTGTAGAATACGCCGCCGTCCTGGCCCTCCTTCAGCGAGAACTCGCCCAGGAAGTATTCGTAGATCTTTCCGAAGACGTCGATCTCGACGTCGTCCGGAATGTCCTTGAAATTCTGGACGAGCTTTTTGAGAAGATTCTCGTCCTTGCTCCTGCCGATTTCCGCATAGACGTTCTTGGGCAGAACGCCCCGTAAATCTTCATTTTCCTGCTCAACAGCCTCCATCGCATCGCGTACCGCCTTCGTGAGCTTGTCGCCGGCCGGTTGCGAGAGGATGAAGTCGTAGCGCGCGCAGTCGGGGAGGTAGAAGCCGCACGTCTTGATGGCGATTTCCTTCAGCGGACGTTCCCGCAACGTGCCTTTGCGCTTCTTGTATTCGGCCAAAATCTCGGGTTCGATCGCACGGTACTTGTGGTCGGCAAACCGGAGAAAGATCAATCCGAAAATCGGCTGTGCATATTGCGAGGCCTTGATGCCGGCTCCCTGGCGCAGATCGTCTGCCGTTTTCCAGAGCCTCTTTTCCAGTTCCTGAATATCCGCATCCGTCATCATCATTCGCCTTTCTTCGTAAAATCGATCAATCCGCTTTCGCGCAGCGAGGTCCAGTCTTCGCCGTTCGAAGCGCCGCCGAGGATGATATGGTCTTTGAGCGCGATATCCAGCGCCACGCCCGCGCCCATGAGTTTGCGGGTCACGGCCAGATCCGCCGGACTGGGATTCGATCCGCCGCCGGGATGGTTGTGCGCCACGATGATGGCCCTGGCGTTGCGTTTGACCGCTTCACGATAGACATCGGCCACCCCCACCGTCGCCTCGCAGTTCGAACCGCGCATCATCGCCTTGGGTTCGCACATCAAGTAGCCGCGGACATCCAGGAACAGCACATAGAACGTTTCCTGCGGATCCCCGAGAATCCACGCCTGCAGGAGACGCGCCACCTTGTCCGGCGAATCCAACGGCGCCTTCTGAAAATCCTGGATGGGCTGCTTGATGGTACGCCGCCCAAACTCGAACATGGAATACAGCTCAAGGCTCCGTACCGGGCCGAGTCCGGGCACGTCCTTGAGCTCGCGCCAATCCGCCAGCGAAAGATCGTAAAGAGAGCCGAATTGCTTCAGGATCCGCCCGGACAGTTCGAGGACATTGCAATCTCTCGTTCCGGTCTTCAGCAACACGGCCAACAATTCCTGGTCGGACAAGTCCGCCGCCGTCGTCCCGGACAAAAGCTTTTCGCGCGGCAACATCGCTGCCGCCGTTTCGCGTACGATCTTTGTCTCGCGGACCATGTGTTCCCGAACTATTCCGTAGGCCGCCCTTCCCAAAACGGCAACGCCCTTTCGGCGGCAAAAAAGAAGCGTGCCTCGTTCGAGATATCTCAAGCGAGGCACCGTCAAGAGCCCGTTCAGAAATACCAAGAACGGGCACGCAGAGCGGGTACACAGTAAGGCCTGGGTACAATGCACCCAGGGTGTACAGGCCTGCGCAGCCACATTCCTCACTTCTGAACAGAAAATTGACGGTTTTCGCTTGAAGCAAAAAATGCGCTTACGCACATTTATGTTGGCGGCAGAATTGCGAAAGGCGTTCTGCCGCCGATATCAAAGAACATATCGTCTCGCGGACACGCGTCCGCTTGACGGGAGAATTATAGCAAATATCCGCCCCCTGCGAGGCGGATTTCGGTGATGAGAGGCGAGAAGCGAGAATGTGCAGGCAGCCCTACTCATTCTCCAGTTCCAAGAAGGCACAGATATGTCTGCGAAAAGCGACACATATGCCAATATATAACAAAATAGAACTTTTCATCCGCCACAGAACTGTCCAGCTCTTGTCACCTTATTGTCCCCTAACTGTCTCCTTATTGTCACCTGTACACCATATGACAGTCAGGCGGCCATTTGACGGCACGCCGCAGAAGTGCCGCA
>JAUNMP010000083.1 GCA_030537465.1 bacterium | reverse complement strand
CCGCGCCTCGTCTGGGGGAACGACCGCGCCTGGACCTACACCGACTACGACGGCCTCGGGCACACGACCCTCCGCGTCGAACAGCGCGGAGACGCGCCCGTGCCCGAATGTTTCCCCGTTGTCGCCACGAACCTCTCAACCCTCTCCAACGCCTTCGTGACGATGGCCGACTACACGCCCCTCGACGGCGACGCGGCCCATGCCGACGACGCCGCGAAGCCCCGCGTCGAGACGCGCTGGCTTGTCCGGAACGGCGCGGCGACTCTCGTCGGACGAACCTGGCACCGCTACACGCGCCTCGTCCGCGGCGGATACGACGCCATCCGACACGAGACCTGGCGCGCGGCGTCGCAGGGCGCGGCGTTCGGCGACGCGTCCAACGCCTATTCCCACGAGATCGTCTACGCGGACACGGGCGCGGGGACGCCGCTCCTGATGCGCGGCGCGTCCGCCGAGTCGCTCGACGAGGACGGGATCCTCACGGTCAACGTCCACTCGCTTCCGTCGACGAACGTCCTCTCCTGCGCGACCCGCCGCCGCGGACCCGACGGCACGACGCCGTTCCCGACCTACGAGGTCGTCGAACGCGACGCGCAGTACGGCACCGTGCTCCGGCGCACGACGCGCCTCGCGGCGGACGACACTGTCGTCGCCGACGAGCAGTCGCTCTACGACAGCCAGAACCGTCTCCGCTCAACGACCTACCTGGACGGAACGTCGCTCACGAACGCGTACTCGTGCTGCCGCCTGCTCTGGTCGGTCGACCGCGAAGGGCGCAGGACGCGCCGCTCGGCTCTGACCGGCAGCGACCACCTCTACAACGCCATCGAGGACGAGTGGCTCGCCGACGTGTCGACCAACGGCATGTTCCGCGTCACGCAGCACTTCTTCGACGCCCTCGGGCGCGAGACGAACACCGTCGTCTACGCGGGCTCGACGCCGGGCGAGGCGACCAACTCCCTCGCCTCGGCGGGGAAGGCCCTCTCCTCCGAGACGACCGTCTATCCCGACGGCGACTCGGACTACGCCGTCCGCACGGACGCGCGCGGGAAGGTCACGGTCAGCCGCACCGACGTTCTCGGCGACTGCGTCGAGAGGGGCGAGGCCGTCTTCACGAACGGGGTCGAGGTCGTGCGGACGAAGACCCGCTCCTACTTCGGCGGCGGCTCCTCGACGCGCCGCGAGTGGGACGGGGACAGGTTCACAGAGGAGCGCAGCTTCGACGACTACCTCGCCGACGGCCGCCGCGTCGCCTACGTGCTAACCGACTCGTCCGACTGCGGGACCGTGACGAATTCGGTCACGACCTACGACCTCCTCGGCCGCGTTGTGTCCGTCGATATGCCGCTTGGCGTCACCTCCAACGTCTATGACGGGATGACTTCGCGTCTGCTCGCCTCGATCAACACGGCGGACTCCATCCGCCGCGAGACGTTCTATCTCTACAACGGTCTCGGCGAACAGGTCGGCACCGTCCAGGACGGCGTCACGAACCGCGCGGACGTCGCCTACGAATTCTTCTCCAACCAGTGGTGGCGCGTGACGCGCGAGGCGACCGTCGGCCCCTCGACGAACGCGCTGGCCGTGACGAGCGAGCGTTTGACAGGACTCTCCGACGACGTGCGCAGTCAGATCATCAGGAAGTTGTTGGCGGGCGACCGCGAGGAGACCCTTGTCTCCTACGACCCCGCCACCGGGAGCGAGACGAAAACCGTCGACTCTTCGTGGGCGGGTAGGCGCATCTTGGAATCTCGGCACGGGATCGAACTCTCCTCCGCCGACGCGTCGGGTGTGACGACCAATCGCCATGACGCCCTCGGGCGGCGGATCCGCGTCGAGAAGGGTGCCGTCGTCCGCGAGTACGCATACGATGTCGCCGGTTCGCTCGTCGAAACGCGGACGCCCACGGCGACGAACGACCTCGTCGAGGCGTATCGCTACGACATGCTTGGTCGGCGAGTCGAGACCGTCGACGCGCTCGGCCAGTCCACATACAGGGCCTACGACCCGCTCGGCAACGTCACCGCCGAATGGGGCGCGACCTATCCCGTCCGCTACGAGTACGACACGGCGGGCCGTCGCACGGCGCTCGGCATGACGCTGGACGGTGTTGTGTGGAACTGGACGCGCTGGACGTTCGATCCTGTGACGGGACTTTGCCTCCGCAAGACCTATGCGGACGGATCGTTTGATTCGTATTCATACACCGCCGACGGGTTGATTGAGACGACTGCCTTTTCTGGAGGGAACTGGATCACGAATCTCTACGACGCGCGGCGACAGCTCGTGGGGACGGTGTCGAGCGACGGTACCCAGGACACGGCGTACGTCCGCGATGCCTACGGTCGGATAATCGGCGAGTCGAATGCCGTAGCGCAGACGGAGCTCACCTTGAACGAGGAAGGTGTTGTGACAGGGGAGAGCCGCACGGACGGAACAGATACGGTTTCATTGGAGCGCAACGTCGATGGGTTGAATCGTCTCAGTGGTCTCTTCGTGCCATCGCTTGGATATGCCGAGTACTTCACCTATACGGAGGACAATCTGATCTCGGCAATTTCCAACGAGGAGGCGGTTGTGACATACACCTACTCGCCGGATCGTCAGGATGCAGGCTACACGATCTCGTTTGCGAGCGGCGGGCAGTTCTCCCGAACGGTGGTGCGCGATCTCTGCCGTCGGGAGGTCGTGACGGCGGTTACGAATGTCTGCGGCGCATCCATCCTCGGACTCGCCTATACGCACGATGGCCTTTCTCGCCCCATCGCGCGGAACAATGACGAATTCTCCTACAACGGACACGGTGAGGTGTCGTTCGCCGAGATTGCCGGGAATGTCGAGAAGTACGCCTATGACCTCTCTGGCAACTCTCTCTGGGCGTCGTTCAACTCGGTCACTAACCACTACACGGCGAACAACCTTAATCAATACTCTTCCATCTCAACTCTCTGCGCCTCTGCGCCTCTGCGTGAGACAATCCCCCATTACGATGCCGACGGAAACCTTGTCTCGTTCGGTGCTTGGTCGTACACCTACGATGCCGCATCGCAGCTTGTCTCCGTGTCGTCGAACGGCGTTCTTCTCGTCACGAACCAGTACGACTGCCGCCGCCGCCGCGTGAAGAAGATCACGCCCGACGCCACGCATACGTTCCTCTACGACGACTGGAACCTCATCCGCGAGCGGGTGGACTACACGAACGGAGTAACCGACGAGTTCAACTACTACTGGGGACGCGACCTCTCCGGAACAGTACAGGGTGCTGGCGGTGTGGGCGGACTCCTCTACGTCAAGCGCAACGGCGTGATCTACGTGCCCCACGCCGATGCCAACGGCAACATCCTCCGCTATACCGACACGACGGGCAACATCGTCTCCGAATACACCTACGACGCCTTCGGACGAGCGATTTTGCAGTCCGGCCCGCTCGCAGATGTCTTCCGCCACCGCTTCTCGTCAAAGTACTTTGACGTCGAGACGGGACTCTACTACTATGGTTATCGGTTTTATTCGCCCGTCCTCATGCGCTGGCTCAATCGTGATCCTCTTGCAGAACGCGGAGGACTAAATCTATATGGTTTCTGCGGAAACAATGCAACATGCCTATATGATGCCGATGGGCGGGCGATCCGTATTGTGAAAAACGGTCATGTGATAACGGTAACCGTAAACATCACAATCTATTACGCAAATCGGATTGAATTAAATGCCCGTACCGACCTTGCGCGAATTGCGCGAAGAATCAAAAAGCAGATCGAAGAGAAGTGGAACTCGCAGACATGGCGGTATGGTTGCTGCACGGTGAAATTCAAAGCGAACGTCAAATACAGAAATCAGGTCGGGCGAAGAGGGATTGTCGATGATAATGTCATTGCCATCACAACCGATGCCAATCACCGTAGCTATGTCAATGGTGTTGGAGGAAACAGTGGATATTGGACGGCAGATAACAAGCCAGGGTCTGATTGGCGATATGCCCACGAAGCTGGACACCTTATGGGGCTTGATGATGACTATGATGCGCAGACTGGATTAGCGAATCCAGGTCATGAAGGGCACATGATGGCAGAATGGGGTAAACCTGTTCAACAACATGAAGTAGAAGAAATTTTAAGAATCAATAATGTCAGATGTGACGAGTGAAAAGGATCAATGCTATGATTAAAAGACTGTTGATATTAACTGTACTGATTATGTCCATTTGTCTTTCCGATGCAAAACCGGAAAACCGTGATGCCAAGCCTTATACGCGTCTCTGTTATAAGACCAACGGGGGCACGAATGTCTGGTTTCACAGTTATCTACGTTGTCGCATGAAGAACGATGAGGACTACACATTCCGCCGCTATCGATTTGTCCCCCGAAATGGCAAGGTGTATTACGAAAACGGCGGTATCCTTGAAGTGTTTCACGATAAGATGGTCTATATGGGAGTGACCAATTATTTTAGTTCCGCTCAAAATTTCCTGATTACGTCTACGACAAATCTGCCACACGGGTGTATTTGGTAAATGTATTGTTGTGGCGAGTAAATTTAGGAGGACGATTATGAAGAAGAGAGTTAAATTACTTCGTTCAATATGGTTCAGAAGTCAAGTGGAGCGGGACTGGTTTGGCGTTCAGTTCGCCTTGCATTATGCGGCATTTCGAAAATCGGTCGTACTTTATGCGCTGAATCGGCTGGCAAGAATTTTCAAAACTCCGATGATCTCATTGGAAGGGGAGCGTGAACTTGTCGTGTTGTACGAGGCCTACCTTCAGGACAGAAAGCGGAACTGGCGATCTTTTTTCTTGCCGACGGAAATCAACGGAGATCCCTTGCAGACTATAACAGACGATTGTTCTTACGCCGAAGACGATTATCTTGTCGCCTCTGGGAATGGACTAACGCCGATACAGCCTTTAGTGTCACTACAGGAACATCCAACGGTCGCCGACTATGTGCGGTTCATTATTGACTATGACACGATGTGCCGCAACAGCAGTCATTCGCGTATAACATCAGCTCTCGGATCCGTGTTTGACGGTTAATCCCTAATGCGTTTTGTTTTTCATCGCACATAAACGGACTGGGAACCTCATGGATGTGACATCTTACGCCTCTCGGAGCGGTCTCAATATGGCCATGTATCATGCGGACGGTTCCACAGCGTATTATTCCCACATGCCCGACTGCCGGCTTCTCTGCACCAACGAGTCGGTCTCGGTCGGCGCGGATCGTGCCGACGTCGTGCGGACATACGACGACCGTAGCCTCTGCGCCTCCGCGCCTCTGCGTGAGACAATCCCCCATTACGATGCCGACGGAAACCCTGTCTCATTCGGTGCTTGGTCGTACACCTACGATGCCGCATCGCAGCTTGTCTCCGTGTCGTCGAACGGCGTTCTTCTCGTCACGAACCAGTACGACTGCCGCCGCCGCCGCGTGAAGAAGATCACGCCCGACGCCACGCATACGTTCCTCTACGACGACTGGAACCTCATCCGCGAGCGGGTGGACTACACGAACGGAGTAACCGACGAGTTCAACTACTACTGGGGACGCGATCTCTTCGGAACAGTACAGGGTGCAGGCGGTGTGGGCGGGCTGCTCTACGTCAAGCGCAACGGCGTGATCTACGTGCCCCACGTCGATGCCAACGGCAACATTCTCCGCTACACCGACACGGCGGGCAACATCGTCGCCGAATACATCTACGACGCCTTCGGCCGCACGATCTCTCAGTCCGGCACTCTCGCCGACGTCTTCCGCCACCGCTTCTCGTCGAAGTATTTTGATGTCGAGACGGGATTGTATTACTACGGGTATCGGTTCTATTCCTCTAAATTGTGCCGTTGGGTGACACGTGACATCAGAGGAGAGGATGCGAGCCTTAACTTGTATTTACCTTGCGACAACAAATTACCTTTCCTCGTTGATCCATTGGGTGATACTGTCTACGTCATAACAGACTCCACTCCCAGCCGAAAACAGAGTATTACCGTCAGGAGAGGAGGGAGTGTCATTGCACCTCGCGGAGTGACGAAGTTGACTGGATCGTTGAAATTTGTTTGTGTGTCTGGTTGCAAAATCAAGACGAAGGGAGTGATTCAGCTTTGGATCGAATTGTTAAATGAGGATGATCCAAAGTGGCAAGAACATTATTCTCGTTATAGTGGTAATAATGTGACTTCTGAGTCGCAAAATACGTTAAACCATGAATTGGATCATTTCAACACGTGGAAAGCTTTTTTGGATTTTGTTAGGACAGCTAACGCATATGATGGTAAAAAAGTTTCAAATTGTGCTGAGCTTGTCGGACGCCTTAATGCCACTTATGAAAGGTATAAGAGTATCACATCGGCGCATAGTCTGAAATTTGATCAGCCAGGTTGGAATCAGGGTGGGCAATACTCGCGTCATCCTTTGGAAACATCAACTTTCAAGTGGGAGTAGAAAATGCGAAGTGTTCTCTCGTGTGTTATTATTGGTATGTCAATCTCTCTTTATGCCGAATTGCCGCAGAGTCTTGATGATTTCCTGTATAGGCAGACAGGTGGAACCAACTATGTGCAGTGGATGTCCACTGAAGGGAATATAGAATTTTCACGTCCATTCATGTCTTTTGACAATGCGGAATTTCGCTTGTCTCGTCCTAGCAACGGACAGATGCCTATTCATTATAGCATTACGATGCAACAGATTGTTGCTGAGACGAATTTAGTAAGGACAATACAGGATTTCAAAGACATTGAGGCGAGATTGTCAATGGCTTTTAAAACTGCCAGGTTTTACAGGGACACAGAATATCGAACTTATCATTCTGCCTGTTCAAATATTGATGGACTTGGTTGGGATGTTGAGATGTCCATTCAACGGGAAGGCATGGATGCATATCGGGCAAAGATATACTTTTCAAATTCCGTGCATAAAGAGGGAGGACTTGTCTCATTGAAAGACTCCTATGAGACAGATAGTGGCAATTGTCCGTTGGAAAGGCTTGTTGAATCGGCAATGCTGTTGCCCTCGGACGAGCTGACCCGAAGAATTGAATCAACGGATGGAGATTTAATTTCCTATCTCGGTCATAGAGGAGATTTCGACTATTTTATTTGTGTAACCGAGGGGAATTCTGTTGTTGTGAAAGTGAAGAACGCCATGATTGTCAAGGCATCACGTCGCCCCTTGTCTTTTTGCGAAGAAAAGTGGCTCCCACTGAAAATGGATGTTGAAAAGGAAAAGTGAGCCTAGAATCAATTATCAAGAAGTGTTGACTTTATGACAGGTTAACACTCTCTTTCTGCGTCAAAGATGATATCGAGTTGTCACAGACTGCTGAACAGACCTAGCCGCCGATTGCGTTTGAGGCCGTCCATCCGTCGCCCCGATAACCTCGGGGCGATGGTCTGCACGAACGTCTATGGCTATGACCACAGGTACCGCCGTATCCGCAAGATAGTACGGCGCTACGACGACTCCGGCTGGCAACCGCATGAGACGCACACCTTCGTCTGGGACGACATGAACATTGTTCTCGAGCGAATCACCTTCGCGGACGGCGCGACGCGCACCTGCGAATACTTCTGGGGCAGCGACCTCTCCGGCACGGAACAGGGCGCGGGCGGCGTCGGTGGACTTCTTGCCGTGTCCATCGATGGAACCTTCTTCATCCCCTGCTACGATCACAACGGCAATATCGTGTGCTACGTCTCCGAAACTGGCGTAATCGCCGGACAGTACGTCTACGATCCCTACGGCAACGTCATTGAGCAGTATGGCACGATGCCGAATCAATTCAATTTCGGCTTCAGCACGAAGTATTTCGATCGCGAGACCGGGATGCTCTCCTATCAGCGCCGCTTCTACTGTCCCGACCACGGACGCTGGCTCAACCATGATCCGATTGAGGAGCGTGGAGGCGAGAATCTGTATGCGTTCTGCAGAAATACCCCTGTATTGCTTGTAGATGTATTAGGGTGTAGTTTCTGGGATGATTTTATCGATGCTGCGAAAGTTGCTGTAGGATTGTGTACGGCAGTATCGGGAGCTCTTGCAGGTAGTGCAACTTCGTGGACTGGTGCTGGAGCGGTAGCAGGAGGAGCTCTCTTTATTTTAGGGGTAGATCAAATGTTTGAGGGCATAAATAGTATTGCAAGCAGAGCTCGTGGTGGTCCCTCGTCAGATAATTCGCCGATCAAGCAGATCATATCTGGAACCTCGTATCTCATTACGGGAACTGAAGGTTCGCAGATTGAAAGTTGCTTACAAACAACTTATTCAGCAATTCAATTAACATCTTCATGCTATAGTGGTATTGTGACGGCGAAATCTATCGTTAGGGCCGTTAATGTCACCTATGTGCCTCCACACACAGAACTTGTACCGGTCCTACAGAGGAGCACTGTTCATTGGCAGTTGGAACTGAAAGCATCATATTGGAAGATCAACGGGGTTGAAGATGCTGCTAGCGGAACCTTTAGCCTTCTTTTTCAAGGGATTTCGATTATAAAACATGAACCAGAAGTGGAGGGTAGTGACGAATGACTTTAATGATAGATTTATGTCTGTTTTTAGGCTTGTGGGGTGTGGCTGCCCTAACTAAGAAATATATGCTTTGCGCGGGATTGACATTTGTATTTATGGTTCTAGATGTCTTTCGAAATGGAATGGATAATTATCTCATCTTGTTTGCTGGTAGTTTATTGTTACTGTGGATGATAGTGAAAGACACTTTGAAGTATAAGGAAGATTCTCTAATTATACGGTATAACCCATTTAACGAAAAGAGTTGTATCGCTCCCCGTGTGAGACTTCTTATTCTCATACTCTTCTTTGTGGCATTTACTATAAGACTCTTTGCATATTTTCTTAAGTAACTATTGGAAAGCCATTATGCAGCCCATGACATGATCTTCATATCCGAATATCTCCTTCCGTAGCCGACCGATATGAAGGAAGTCGTTTGTAAATGTCCGGTTTTATGATAGGTTGGTATGCGTAAAACAAATCTTCTCGATCTTGTTGCATCTCTGGCAGGACTGCAACGATTCTTCATGGGCAGGGATTGACCATCGATCAGGGATTGGGACGGCACGCCGAGGGGTGGTGCTCTCGTTTCGAGGGGTATTGGTATCAAGTCGGCCAAGAATTGACACGACTACCTGCGCAACGATCTCTGCGATAGTTGCCAGGTTTCCATCTTCTGCAGTTGTCATGTTTGCTCCTTTGTCTAGGCGAGGATAGGATGCCGTAATCAGTGGACAGATAGCAAGTGAAGCCTTTCGGAATTAACGACGAGAAGTGGACTCCTGAGAGGCTTGGATTACGAACTGTGAGTCCGTGTGTAGAATGTCAGTTTAGTGCAAAACTGTGTACGATCTTAACTGCATACGTTCGTCCCATTGGCTCGGTTCGCGCGAACGGTTGACGCGGGAGGTTCAGCCGTGATATCATTCTCATACCCAATATGGGGAATGGATCACCATGTCTATGTGATGGTAGTGGATTCGGCCAATCGATATGAAAAGACATCTGTTTGCGGGGTTGTCCCTTGCTTTCTCCCTGGTACAGGCCGTCGTGCTGGATCCGCGGACTGCTGGGCGGGGCATTCTGCGCCATGTGACGGAGCCGCAGGCGATCCCCGCCTCGCGGCCTTCGGGCATGGTGCGTCTGGATTTCGTCTGCAAGGGACCGGTCTGCGTCAATACGCGGCTTCTCTTCTTCGATGCCGCGGGAACGCGGATCTCCGAGGCCTTCATGTGGCCCTCGCTGAAGATGCCGACACGGGAGGAATGGGGCAGGCCCAACGTCCATGCGATGGCGCTGGGCGCGGGGCGCATCCCCGCTGCGGCGAAGACCGTTTCGGTCGAATTGTCGTTGACGCACGAGGCCGCGGAGGGGAACGAGGCGCCGCTCTTCGATCTGCAGGGTGCGAAGCTCGTCTGGAACACGGCGCCGCGGGGCGTGAAGCCGGCGAACTGGTTCACGTGGGGCGAAGATGTCGTTTTCCGCGGTGAATTGCCCGAGGGAAAGAAGGGACTTCGGGTCGCCGTGCGGGATGCGGAGGGCGAGGAGGTCTTCCGCGGCGATGTCGCCGGGGCGGAGTGGCGATGGCGTCCTCCGCAGGTCGGTTTCTACACGGTTGCCTTCTCCTGGCTGGACGAGGCGGGGAATGCGGAGCCGGTTGTCGAGACCTATACGTCCTGCGCGCATCGGACGAAGGGGAAGACTTCCATTCGGACGAAGTTCGCGGAGTTCTCCCGGACCGAACAGGCGTTCTGCGTGTCGCCGACCCCCGCACGGACGGTTGACCACGCGCCGCCGATGTTCGGCTTCAACATCGCGCCGTCGCTGTCGCAGGACCTCAACGAACAGACGCCGTTCGAACTCATCCGGCTGCTGGGCATGAACGCCTTCATCCGCTACCACTGGTTTCGCTGGCATGAGATCGAGCGGAAAGGGCGCGGAAAGTACGACTGGTCCTCCGTCGACGAGGCGCTGGCGCGGGCGAAGAGGGCGGGGTACGGTCTCGACCGCATCCTGGTGAACGCGTTCGGCACGCCCGCATGGCTCACGACCGCGCCGAAGGACCTGCCCGCGCAGCGGCGGCCGCATCTCTACGCGCCGAAGGACATGACGCCGTTCCACGACTTCGTGAAGGCCTTCTGCATGCGTTACCCGGAGATGAAGTACTTCGAGCTCTGGAACGAACCGCATCTGCCGGGCTACAGCATTTTCTGGCAGAAGTCGTCCCCCGAGCAGTTCGTCGAGCTGCTGAAGGCGGGCTACACGGGCGCGAAGGAGGCGAATCCGGAGATCACCGTGCTGATGGGCGGCGTCGGCATGCGCTATCTGCCGTTCTACGAGCAGTTCGTCCGATTGGGCGGTGTCGACTGGTACGACCAGATGGACACGCACTGCGGCTACGACATGCGCCCGTTCCGCGCGGCTGAACGCAAGGCGGGCGTCGCGTCCAAACCCTATTGGGAGGGCGAGTGGCACACGGTGCTCTACAACTGCAGCGCCCCCGAGATTCCGAGCGAGGAGACCTGCGCCTATCGGATGCTCACGAACATGGCCGACTTGATGCACGAGGGGAACACGCGGGTGACGGGATTCGGCCTCTGCTGCGGCGAGCACACGCCCGAGTCGGCGCGGTTCTTCGCGGGCGCGGAAGGCATCCACCAGGTGTCGGGACTCTTCCGTTCGCGTCCGTACCTCGAACCACGTCTCGCGGCTCTGGCGCTGCGCACCGCGACCGACCGCTTCGTGGGAGCCATTGAACGCCGGGGCGCGTGGGCCTTCGCCGAGGATGGCTCGCAGCGGATCTGCGCCTTCACGAGCGAGGCGGGGATGATGGCGTTCGCCTGGAGCGCGAATCCCCGGATGAAGACGGGAGGCTGGACGGACGGCTTCGCCGCCGTCACCGCCGGCAGGCGGATTCTCGACTGGACGGGCCGCCCTGTCGCTCTTGCGCAGATGAAGCCGATGCGGGTCTATTTCATCCTCGATCCCGATCTGACTGCGGCCGACCGGGGCGTGAAGCTCGACCACCTGGACTACTCTGCCTACAACTTCAAGGCACCGAAATCGCTCGTTCGGGGCGGCTATGCGCCACTCGGGAAACCCGTCTGGCAGCCTCTCACGAATGGCGTCGCCGCGGCCGCGCTGCAGGCCCGTTTCGCCGCGGATCTGCAGCCGGAGGTCCTGGACCTCCAGGTCCAGACGCGGGGGACCGAACCGGCCCGCGAGGTGACTTTCGCCCTTGACGTGGTCGGGAAGGGCCTCCTGGACGACGTCGTCGAGTTCAAGGCCACGCGGGAGGGCACGATCCTGAAACCGCGGACGCCTGTTCTCATGGGCGACATTCCGCCCGAGTTCTCGCCGGCCAATGTGCCGTTGACGAAGAGCTCGGTCTCCGTCCAGGGGGAGCAGAACGCGGAGACGTGGCGGATCCACGTCGCCATGAGCGATCTCTATCCGTTCATCCACGCGCGGGGCCGTGCGCTGCGTCTCGTGGTGAAGGTCGTCGGCGCGACGGGCGACGCGACGTGGGGCGCGGGATGGGGTGCGCTCAAGAAGCCGGCCGACTTCGGCATTCTGACGCCAACCGGTCGGGGACGGATCCTCGCGGAACAGTCCGCCGTGATGCACGCCTTCGGTCTCGCCAAGGTCACGCTGGGGACGCCGGCGCGGGTCGTCGCCACGTCGGCGGAGAAGGGGTCCGGCTTCACGGTGACGGCGAAGGCGGTGCCCGGTTCGACGGTCCGCGCGACGATGAAGGTGCGCGGTTGTGGCCGGATCGAAGCGACGGCCTGGCCGCGGAACGACCGGAAGCGCGGGCTCGGCCGCCTCAATGCGGGACAGGCTTCGCTGACGGCGGACTGGAAGACCTTTGAGGTCTCGTGGACGTTGCCGGCCGATGCCGAGTCTGCGGATTTCACGTTCTTCGGATGGCGCGACGCCTCCTTGGATTTCGAAGTGGCCGACTTCAAGTTGATCAACGAGTAGTTTCTGGATTGTCATCATGTCGATTGGAGTGAAAATGGCAAATCTGTTTTCCCGGATGATGGGGGTGGCGTTCGTCGGGCTTGTTCTGACGGGCGTGGCGCGTGGAGCCGAGGGGATGCCCTCCGCGGCGGACCGGACGATTGTCGTCGGCATCGCGGACATCTGTTCCACCAATTCGCTGTCACGGGTCGGGGCGGCCTATGCGGATTCGGTCTATGCGGCGGGGGCCGTACCGTATCTGCTTCCGGCGACGACGAACGCCGAGGCGATCGCGGCGCTGGTCGGACGAATCGACATGCTGCTGCTGGCGGGGGGCGAGGACATCGCGCCCGCCCGCTACGGCGAGACGCCGCGGGAGAAGCTCGGCAAGGTGAATATGCGGCGCGACGCGTGGGAATTCTCCCTTTTGGACGAAGCCATCCGGCGGCGGCGACCTGTTCTGGGCATTTGCCGTGGCTGCCAGGTTCTGAACGTCGGTTTCGGCGGGACGCTCTGGCAGGACGTGCCGTCCGAGCGCGCCGGTTCGGACGTGCATCGCATCCCCGGCGAACATGCAATCACGCTGGTCGCGGAATCTCGTCTGGCGCAGGTGGCGGGCGCGACCGGGAGTTCAGTCAACTCGCGGCATCACCAGGCGGTCAAGGCCGTCGCGGCGGGATTCAAGGTCGTGGCCACGGCGCGGGACGGCGTTGTCGAGGCGATCGAAGGGGACGACTATCCAGCTCTCGGCGTGCAGTTCCATCCCGAGCGGATGTTCGTCGATTCGGGGCGTCGGGAGTTCCTGCCGCTCTTCCGTGGCTGCTTTGCCGGATTGACGCCGAAGGCGCGCGCCAAGGCCGCGGACCGTTTCAGGACCGTTGCCATTCCGGATTATTGTCCGACCAACCGCTTCGTCTGCTGCAAGTCGAATATGGCGGAGGCCCTGCTGAAGGCTGGTTTTGTTCCCGTTGTCGTCCCGTTTACGTCCGACGACGGTGCTCTGGACCGGACGCTGGCGGGCGTCGATGCCGTGATGGTGGCGGGGGGCATTGGCGAATTGCAGGACTACCCGAAACGCTGCGCCTTTGAACATCGGATGATTCGTCTCGCTCTGGCGCGTGGACTCCCGGTGGCGGGCGTCTGCCACGGTTCGCAGGTCATCAACACGTATTTCGGCGGTACGCTCAAGCTGACGCCCCAGAGACTCGGGCAGGCGGACTTCCTCATCGCGCACCGCATGCCGGTCCGCGAGCCCTATACGGACAATTTCCATCTGGTGGACCTCATGCCCGGATCGCGCATCGCACGCAGTCTCGGGACGACGCGCGCCGTCGTGAACAGTTCACATTCCAACCGCTCGTTCGAAATGGGGCGGGGTCTGCGCGTGACGGCCCGGGCGCAGGACGGCGTCGTCGAGGCCTTCGAGCATGAGACGCTGCCGATCATGGCGTTCCAGTTCCACCCCGAGCGCATGACCTACGACGAACGGTTCATCGCCTTGTTGCGGGACGCGCTCACGGCATTCTGATCGACATTCTTTCTGCGCCGATGACTTGGAGACCGGTAACAGGATTTCTGCCATGAAGATATTATTCAGAAACGAGGCCCGTTTTCTTGGATTGGTTGTCGCCTGTCTGGGCATGCTTTCGGCGAGTGGCGCCGAGGCGGACGTCGAGGGGCGGCCCTACGAATTCGTCTGGGTGAACCGCGTGGCGGATGACCGGCCGGTTCTGCTGCCGTTGACGGAGACGACGGGCTGGACCGTCGAATGCCGGAACGCCGTGGCGCGGTTTGAACAGACAACGGAGCATCGGCTGTTCGGTCCGGGCGCGGCGCGGCTCGTCTATCGGGCGACGGGGAAGTCGCCGCAGATCACGCTGCGTCCGCCCGCCCCCGTGGCGATCACGGGCGCGTTCGACACGGTGAGTCTCTGGATCTACGGGAACAACGTCTCGTACGCGCGCGACAAGTCGACGCCTCCGGTGACGGTGTCCGCCCAGTTCGTGGACGGCACGGGCAAGGCGTTTTCGCTGTCGTTGCAGACGGTTCACCATCTCGAGTGGTTTCTGGTGCAGAAGCGTCTGCCGGCGGATCTTCGGGACCGGGCGGCCGCGGGCGGCTGTTCGTTCACGGGCTTCACGGTGACGGGCGGCACGAACGAGAAGGACCGGAAGATCGATCTGACGAGCTTTGCCGCCTATCGCGAGGACCTGAAGCCGCTCGCCTGCGCGGCGCGCCCGAAGCGCCCGAACCGCGTCTTCCCCGACGCGCCCGCGGGCGTGAACACGGGGGCGGGCGAACTGACGTTCCCGAACCGCGTGCTGGGCGTCGTGCCGCAGCCGGTGGCGACGGAGGTCGAATTCCGCCTGCCGTCTTCGAACGTGGACTGGGACGATCTCGCCGTCCGCGTGAAGGGTGGCGCCTGGTGGCGCTTCGCCGAGGGGGCGGGCGTCTATTCGGTGACGACGCAGGGACCGCGGCGGGTGGCGCGGGACGACGTGAAGGTGCGCTGGCATGTCGAGGGACAGTCCCTCGTGGCCGACGTCCAGGGGCCGGCCGACATCGCCGAGGTCCGCTTCGGCGCGCTGGTCGACTTCCCCGCCGCGAAGCTGTTCACGGTTCCGTACCTCTCCTACAGCATGACGGGGACGGTCAACCGTCCGTGGCTCGCGATCCTCGACTTCGCAGGGACGCCGTATTTCTGCTCGGCGACAATGGACTGGACGCAGTCGAATGCGACGGCGCCGTGGTGCGAGGCGATGCGCTTCGACGGCGTGCCGTCCGTGCATGGCGGCGTCCGCTACGAGGCGAAGACGGACGGCACGCGCAATCCCTGCTACGAGCGGTTCGTGTGGTCCTTCGCGCCGGAGATGGCGGACGTGCTGCCCGTCATCCCCAATCCGCCTTCGCCGCATCGGAACCTGACGGCCGAGTACCAGTGGTGCCACATGTCCGCCCAGAAGAACCGCCAGAAGGACAAGGACTATTGGCGCAACCGCCGTCGGCGCGGGCTCGCGAAGGTCTTCATCGGCGACCACGAGGTCTGCATGCGCGACGGCAACGAGAGCTTCACGTTCCGGACGAAGGCCGCGCCGGGGAAGGGCGGCGACGAGGGCATGCGCGACTTCACGCGCTACATGATCGACGAGCTGGGCTATCTGTACGGTCCCTACAACAACTACACCGACTTCGCGCCGGTGAACGAATACTGGCATGCGGACCACATGACGCGGCAGGCGAACGGCGATCTGCTGCCGGCCTGGAACCGCTGCTACGCGCCGAAGCCGACCTGGTCGGTGGAGATGTGCGAGAAGATCGTGCCCGTCCTTCAGGAGAAGTTCCGCTTCAATTCGGGCTACTGCGACGTCCACACCTGCGTCTCGCCCTGGAGCCGGTGCGACTACGACGCCCGCGTGCCGGGTGGCGGCTCCTTCGCGGGCACGTTCTACGCGTACGGCGAACTGCTCGGCCTGCAGCGGAAGTTCTGGACGGGTCCCGTCTACTCCGAAGGCGGCGTCCACTTCCTCTACTGCGGCCTCGACGACGGCAACTTCGCGCAGGACCAGGGGTACGGCCTTGACCGGAACCCGTGGATCGTCGACTTCGACCTCCTTCGGATGCACCCGCTCGCGAACAATTTCGGCATGGGCTATCCGCGGATGTTCTACTCGGACCCCAATTTCGTCAAGACGCCGCATTGGCAGGATCGGTTCCTGGCGGCGACGCTCGCCTTTGGCCATGTTGGCTACTTCATGACGGGGCGTCCCGACGACGAGGAGCAGGGCTACTGGATGGTGCAGCCGCTCCAATGCCACTACGCGAAGGCCGACGTGGCGACGATTGCGTATGCGGATGAAGCCGGGAACCTGCTGCCGTCCGCGCAGGGGCTGGCGTCGGGGGCCTACCGTCGGTCGCAGGTGGCGGTGACCTACAAGGACGGCACGCGCGTTTTCGTCAACGGCAGCGCCGAGGACGACGGCTGGCTTCTGGACTTGGAGGGGCGGCGCTTTGCGATTCCCGCGAACGGATGGCTGGGGATGTCCGGCGACGGAAGCGTCATTTCGATCAGCGCACTCACGCGGACGACGAATTCCGCCCCCGTGCGCGTGGATGCCTGCGTCTCCTCCGACTCGGTCTACGTCAATGGACGCGGACGCTTCTTCGACTCCGGCTTCGGGGCGACCGACGGATGTCTGATTCGTCTGCGGGAAGGCGATGGACGCGAGGAGGTCTTTGTTCGCCATGCGAAGGAGGTTGTGCTTCCGTTCGTCGCATCGAAGATCGTGATGCGGAGTGAAAAGGGTGATGAAATCGGTCCGGCTTCATTTACCGTCGAGGGGTGCCAGACGCGGCTCGTCGTCTCCCCGAAGGCGTTCTCCTATCGGGTCTCCTCCGCCCCGGAGGTTCCGTTCGCGCCACGACGGGACGGCCTCCTCGAGGTTTTTGAGATGCCCAGGAATTGGCACTTCCCCGTGCGTCCCAAAAAGACCGTCCCATTCACCTTGCCGCAGCTCTCCGTCACGGGCATGGCGTACCGCGGTCGACCGGAGACGCCGATCCAGCCGGCAAGCGGGGCGGTGGTGGGGCATCCCCACGAGCCGGTCGCGGGCGAAGTGAAGAAGGGGAGCATCTTCATGCATCCGCCGTACCGGGGCGGGACGGGCTACACGTTCCAGCGCTGGCGTCTCGACCTGCCGAAGGAACCGCTCGTCTTCACGGCCTCGGTCGGCAAGATCGACCGTACCTCGCGCGGTGACGGCACGCTCTACCAGATCCTCGTGGAGGATGCGGATGGGCGGCGGACGGTTCTGGCGGAGCTCCAGACGAACGAACACCGCTGGTCGAAGCTCACGGCCGATCTTTCCCCGTGGGCGGGCCGGACGGTCTACCTGATGCTCGTCGCCGACGCCGGTCCCGCCAACAACACCGAGGCGGACCATTCGACCTGGGCCGACCTCGAATTCCATCCACACAACTGATGTTCGGAGGATTTGCGCGGATGCGCGGGTTTTGATAGAATAAGCGGACAAACGGCGAAGTGGGAACCTTCCGCCGCGTGGAGATTTTCTAGGCAGTGTACCTCAAGCAGCTGGACATCATCGGATTCAAGTCCTTCGCGGACAAGACCCGTCTCACCTTCGAGCCGGGCATGATCGCCATTGTCGGACCCAACGGATGCGGCAAGTCGAACGTCTCCGACGCCATCCGCTGGGTGCTGGGCGAACAGCGTCCGACCGCCATCCGCTGCTCGAAGCTGGTGGACGTCGTCTTCAACGGCACCGACACCCGCAAGCCCCTCGGCATGGCCGAGGTCTCCATCACCTTCGCGGACTGCGAGAAGGACCTGGGCACCGAGTACCACGAGGTCACCGTCACCCGCCGCGTCTACCGCGACGGCTCCGGCGAATACTTCATCAACAAGACCCGCAGCGGCCTGAAGGACATCAAACGCCTCTTCATGGGCACCGGCATCGGCACGACGTCCTATTCCGTGATGGCCCAGGGTCAGATCGACCAGATCCTCTCGTCCAAGCCCGAGGACCGCCGCGCGGTGTTCGAGGAGGCCGCCGGCATCACGAAGTTCAAGGCGGACCGCAAGGAGGCCCTGCGCAAGATCGAGCAGACCGAGCAGAACCTCCTGCGCGAGGCGGACGTGCTGCGCGAAATGAAGCGCCAGATCGG
>JAUNMP010000082.1 GCA_030537465.1 bacterium | reverse complement strand
GGCTACTCCCTCGCGCGCAAGGTCTTCTTCGACATCTGCCAGATGTCCCCGTTCGACAAGCTTCCCGGCACCAACCAGACCGTCGGCGACGCGCTCCTCGCCGTCCACAAGAGCTTCCTCAAGCCTGTTGCCCGACTGCTTGACAACAAAATCAAGATCAACGGCATGGCCCATATCACCGGCGGTGGCTTCCCGGACAACATTCCGCGCGTGCTTCCCAAGTCCGTCGCCTGCGAAATCGACCGCACGACCTGGGATGTCCCCACGATCTTCAACTTCATCGAGCGTCAGGGCAAGGTCGACCACGACGAGATGTACCGCGTCTTCAACATGGGCATCGGCTTCGTGCTCATCGTCCCCAAAGTCTCCCTCGCGCGCATCAAGACGGTCTTCAAGAACATTCGGCAGCCCTGGTACCAGATCGGCGTCATCCGCGTGCGCAAGCCCGGTAAGGACCAGGTCTACTATTCCAAGTAGGCTAGGAACCAGGAACTAGAGCCACTAGCGATTCTAGAGAAACTAGTTTTCAGACCAAGAAAGAGGTGGGTGCCGGTCGGCACTCACCTCTTTTCTTTTATGGGCATTCCATACGAGTTCTGCCCACACGTCTCCGGGGCAATTCCCCGCCCCTGAACGTCGTTTACCACGTGCGGTAGACCGGAGCGGCCACGACTGGAGCCGTGTAGACCGGCGTCGTCACCACGGGAGCCGTCACGACCGGTGCGGGCGCCACCACCGGCGCGGCATACGTCGGCGCATAATAGGACCCATAGTAGCCAGGGTAGCCGTAGTACCCACGTGCCAGTGAACCGGCGACCACACCCGCCGCGAAACCACCAACACCCCAGCCCCAGCCATGATGCCAACCATGGTGATGTCCATGCCAGCCATGATGATAGCCGCCATGGTGAAATCCACCATGATGGAACCCGCCGCCACACGGCCGCGCAAACACGGCCGTACACGCCACCGCCGCCAGACCAAGCACCAGAATCTTCTTGACGTTCATATCAGCACCATCCTTCCTTGTTCATGAGATGTCTTGATAGGCAACCCCCATCACCCAATCTGACAGTCCCCATGCATTTTCTCAACTTCTCAACGTCCAAACGTCACCTGCTTGACGACCGGCATCGCCTGGGGACCCGGTTTGCGCAGGAAAACCATGGAATTGCCTGGAGGAACTGTCAGCTGGATGCGCTGGTTGTCCGCCAACACGTCGATGCGACCATCGGCGGGACGGTCGACCCGCACGCACTTGACGGACTTCGGCAGCGCCGTCCAGCTGCGCAGATCCGCCGCCGTCGTCGAGGCCGCCCAGGCCGCCACCCCCAGCTGGCTCAACTGCAGGGCAAGGCGGTGATTCCCGTCATTCGTGTGATCGGCGGCCGCACCCAGGGCAATCTGCGCGCCGACCTTCACGATCGTACGCGTGATCTCGCGCGTCAAGGCTCCGCGCATGTAGACGTCGTACTCCGTTTTGACCAGCTTGTCGACATTCGCGAGATCCGCCATCGGGACCATGGTCCCGCCGGCCTGAACGCTCCAGTTGGCCGCCCCCCAGGTCCGCTCCCGGAGATAGGGCAGGGCCATGCCCGCATACTTCACGTAGCGTCCAACGCCCGGGAAGATGATGAGCGGAAGATCAATACGCCATTCCTCGCGGCATGGACACAACCCGTCCTCGACCCAGATCCAGACCTGGTTGTCCGGCCTCATCCCGCTCGCCGCCTCATTCGCATCGCGAACAGCGACCGTCGACGGCGCAAGCTGGGCGGCCGTCTTCAGGGAAGACTGCCCCCCGTCGCCATCCAACCAACGGAACACGCCGCACACATGCTGCGCATAGGCGTTCATGTAGTCAGACGCGGCCAACGTCGACAGATCACCCGACGTCGCCGGATCGAACCCGCACTTCTCACGGATCTGCGCGGCGAAGGACGAATCCGCGAGCACGCTCGCCGTCTGCTGCGACCGATCACCGGTGGTCTGCTGGACCTCCTGCTTCTTCGCATAGGCATCGGCATCCGCCGTCATCCGCTGCGCGGCCGCATCCACATCCCTGCGACGTTCCCAGATCCAGTTCTCCTGGTGCTGCGAAGCACGGTTGAGCTCCGTCCGGGCCGCCGTCACATTCCCCGCGCACATGTAGTCGATGGACTTGTAGAGGCAGGTGAAGATGCGGTCCTGTCCGCCGCCGTCGTATGGAAAGGAACGATCGTTGGTCATCATCGCAAGGCCGCCCTGCGCCCCCTGCGCGAAGACCGAGCTCGCGTCGTTCCGCTGCATCGCGTCCTCGGCAGCATCGAACTGTATCCTGGCGTTCGCCTTGTCGTCGGCCATGTAGTAGCCAGCACCGGCGAGGAGATGCCAGAGGAGGGACGAGTCGTCCCCCTTCGCGGCCAGTTCCGCCACCTCGCCCGGCGCCTCGCGATAGGCCCCGGCCGTGATGTTGCGCTCATAGTCGTCAAGCACGTCCTTCGTGGTGCGACAACCGGCGACGCACGCAACCGCGAACGCCGCCAGGCCAATGTATCCAAGTTTCATGTGTTTCCTACCAGCCAATGTTGATGAAGGGAATCGACCACTGCGACCGCGCGAAGTTCAGCAGGCCAATCTGGACACCATCCAGCCGCTGGACGTGGTTGACGAGGCCAATCTGCAGCCCCCGCGCTCGTCCGCCCGCGTTCACCAGCCCGATCTGAAGACCCGTCGCGGAATCGGCAACGTTTCCACACCAGTTGACCGCGACGCCGGCGAAGTCCCTTGCGTCGGAGAAGGTCCCCAGGTCGAGGCCATATGTTCCCGCATAGGACCCCCACCCCAGGTTGAAGCGAACCCCCTTCACCGTGGATTCGAAGTTCGGGCAGCTCCACGGCAGGAACGTGAACCCGATCGCCGTGTCGTAGGAACGATAGCCATAGCCATTCTCCCCGTCACGCGCGACGAACCGCACGTCCTGCGCATTCGCCCCCGAGGCATGGTCGTTCGCCACACCCGTCCCCGGCTGCCACTCGGCGGCACAGGCGACCATCGACACACCGGCCATGATCATCGCAAACATCTTCTTCATGTCAATCTCCCTGCCTTTCCTGAATTCAGAATCAGAACGGGACCACGACGCCACCAGACGCCGTCGTCCTGACGGACGTCGTCGGCGCCCTCGGCGCCGTGGCCGGAGCGCCGAGCGGCACGCGACGAAGCCGGGAACCGACGACCATCTTCGCCGCATCGCCCTCGACGACCTGCGCGTAGCTCAGCTTCTCCGTGACCCTCACGATCTGCACCGTGCCCACGGCGTCCTCGAGAACATCCAGAACCTCGCCCGTGCGCGAGTCCTTCACCTCCTCGCCCAGCGCGAACACGGTGAGGCACTCGCCGGCCTTCAGCGACTTGCCACCCTCGCCCACCACGAGCTGACCCGATCCCGTGCGCCCCACGATCTCGAACGGAAGGATGTTGGACATCATGCCGTCCGAAATGGAGCAGGCCGCTGCCTCGGTCGTCGCCGAGACGAACGTCGCGAAATCCCCCGCCGCGAACGAGGCCGCGTCGATGCGGACCACATCCGTCCACTTGAGCTGCCCCGTGGGCGCCAGCAGCACGCGATAGGTGATCTCCGCGAAAAGCTGGCTCGCCTGCGGCATCGGACGCCCCGTGTAGGGATTCACCGCGGGGGCGACGACGTCGTTGAACGCGATCTCGCCCACCACCAGATAGTCCGTCCCCAGCTTCTGGTTCAGACGCACCGCGTCCGCGGGAGACGCATTTCCGCCCGCGAGACGATCAAGCTCCTCCGTGACCTCGGCGTCGTACTTGCGATCGAGCATCGTGAACTTGCGCGTCTGCGTGAGACACACGTTCAACTTATCCGCGAGCGCCATCGCCCATTCCGTCGTTCCCCCAACCTGGCCATGCCACGAGTAGTTCGACCGCACGGGACGGAACGTCGACACGGCCATGCGCCGACGGTTCGCGGGATTCAACCCCACGACATACGGTCCCGCGAAGCGCACGTTCACCCGTACCCTGTACTTCCCCGTGGCCGCGTCATAGGAATCGCCCAGTGGCGCGAATCCCAGAATCCGGCCGTTCGCCATCTGCTGGACGGACCGATTGACCTCGTCATTGATCGCCAGCTTCCGCTGGTCGTCCACCTGGCCGTTCTGCGCGACGGACGTCGATGTCGCCGACTTCATCACCTCGGCCCGCTCGGTCGAACTGATCGTGACACCGCGGTACTGCTCAAGCGCGGACAGAAGCGCCTCCCCCACGGCGGAGCGATAGCTCTCCCCGATGCCGACTGCCTGCACCTGGACTTCTCCGGCGACGCCCATGACGGTCAGCGCCAGCACCGCCAGCACGGCAACAATCCTGCCAAACTTCATGTCTCCGCTCCTCTCCGTCCGCCCCAAATCAGAAATCGTAGCTGCGGCCCCTGTTCTTGCCGCTCGTGCCCACCGGCGCCACCGGCGCCGCAGGCGGCGCGGAAACCGGATCCGGTTGACGGCGTTCGATGATCCGCTTCATGGCATCGTACTGGCCAAAGCTCCACATGCGCACGCAGAGGGCGATCTTCTGACCAGACGTCGGATGCATGATCACCTTCTCGCAGACCGTACTGCGGCCGATCATCGTGTCAGCCCCCTTCTGGCGGGCCTGCTGCAGATTGGTGTCGATGATGCCCTTGACCGTCTGCTCAGTGGGAACGCCGTTCGCGTCGAAGGCCGCCGCATTCTCCTTGATGCGTCCGCGCTCCGACTCCTGATGCAGGCTGATCGAGCTGTTGATGAACATCGTCAGCTGGTCGTCGGCCTCGGCCTTCGCCTGCTTCATCGCGTGCTCCATGGCATCGTCCGCCATATCCTCGTCCGTTCCCGTGTAGGCGCTCCCCCACTGACCGAAGCTCAGCAGCGCGGGGACGCCGTTCTTGTCGAAGAACATCCGGACTCCGAACTGGGAGACGAGCTCCGCGTCGGTCGGCATGGCCTCCTGCACGGACAGTCCCTTGTCGGGACGGGCGAGAACCGGGCGCTGCTTGTACCGAAGGCACTCGGCGATCGTCTCGGTCTCCTCACCGCCGCGGATGACACAGCCCAGAGCGTACTTGCCCTTCTCGTCCCAACCCTCGAACGTCTGGACGGGCAACAGCCCCGCCGCCGAACCAACCGCGTCGTTGAGCGCCTTCTTGATCAGCGTCTTCTTCGCGAGCACGCGCTTCTCGGCGACGGTGGCGGAGGGATCCGGCGTCACGCCCAGCTTCTTCAGGCCGGCATCCAGCGTCGCCTCCGCGAGCTGCTGCGTCTTCTCCTCGATGCGCTCCTCGGTCGACTTGAACGTCCGGCCCGGCTGAAGACGGTCGGTCGACTGGTCCATGAATGTCTCGTTGAACTGCTCGGCAACCGTGCTACCCATCTTGTCCATGACATACTTGGCCACGGCGTCGGAATAGGCCTCCGCGAAGTTGAGCGACCGCATGCGGATGAAGTCGGGGCTCGTCTTGTTGACCTCGACCCGCTTCAGTCCGGAGAGGTAGATGGCCCCCTTAGGCGTGACCTCGCCGATGGTGATTCCCGCCTCGCGGCAGTAATCCTCCATGTCCTTGCGAACAATGCTCTGCGCCGTCGGGGCCACATGCGTCGTGACGGCCTTGTTCATTTCCGTCGCGATCTCAGCGGGAAGAGCCGTATCCGCCGCCGCCGGCGCGGCGACGGCAGCCGCCTCCTGGGCGAAGACAAAAGCCGGAGCCATGAGAACGGCAAGAGCGAGAACTTTGATCGTGAATTTCATTGCAAGAATCCTTTCGTTACTGAAATCTTTCATTGGATAGGCGGACGCAACATCCCTTTCTGACATCGCTCGCCCATTTTTACAACATCACCTCACAGCGCGTTCGCGCGGTCCGCAATCTTGCGCAGCGGAATGCGCTTCTGCCAGAACTCGAGTCCCGTCGCGAGCTCGATCAGCTGCAGGTTGAGCGAATACTCGATCTGGATGTCGCCGTTGTCCTGTCGGAGATTCCGCTGCGTGAGGCGACCGAGCAGCGAGAACTGCGGATCGACCTTCACCGTGGCGTACTGGGCTGCGCGCTTGTTGAAGACGATGATCTTGCCGCTGTTGGTGAGGTTCTCGCGAAGCGAGAGCCCGAGCGATTCGGCCAGCGCGTCGGACTGCGATCCGCGTGAGAGCGTGTCGTTGACCACGTTCTCCACCACCACGACCTTGCGCGAGCCGTCCGCGCTCATGAGGCGCCCCTGCGCCAGCAGCGACTGGACGGCCTGCGAGACCGTGTAGTCGACGTCGTCCTGCGAGAAGCCCCCCACCGCGGCCACCGTTCCTCCCTGCGGAACATAGTGCGTAGTGGTGGCGCATCCAGTGGCAAGGGCAACGGCCACGCAGCAGGACGCCATCGCGAGAAAGTTAGAGATCTTCATTCTTCTGCTCCTTTTTGAATCGTCGGGTTCAGCGCACCGTGCGGCGCAGATGGAAACGCATGTCAACGGCGTCAGGCCGAGGCGCCGTTCCCTTGAGGGCGCGAATGTCCTTGGGCGCGATGGCCGCGCTGCTCCATGTGCTGACAATGGAGTCGATCTCCATGCCGGCCGCATCGAGCCACACAACCTTCCAGTCGACCCACTGCTCGCGCGACGTGAGATTGACCACGTTCGCCTGGAACGTCAAATGGTCGCTCGTCCCCTTCGCGCACCGCACGTCCGAAACATACACGTCGCCCGCGATGTTCTCGGCGATAGTCACGCGCCTGTCGACCGGCGGAACGTGCGTGGCGACGCAGCCCGCGCCGACCGCGCCCAGCGCCAACAACCCAATACCCATCAGTTTTCTCATGTCTGGTTCCTTCCCTATCTATTCAGATTCTCATCCCAGCGCCGCACGTCGGCCTTGACGATGTAGATCGAACGACTTCTGCAGAGCCCTGTGACGTCCGTCCAGAACTCCTTCCGCGGTCCAACATAATGCGCCTTGAGGATTTTCGCGATCTCCTCGTACACATCCCCTTCAGGCATTGTGACGCGCAACGGCAGAACCGTCTCCAGCGCCTGCGGCAGAAATTCCACGGGAAACGGCACGCCCTCGCTCACCATTGCCTCGCGCAGAGCTTTACGCTCCTCTGCGCTCTCGCAGGAGAAGAATACCTTGTAGACCGTCTGGCCCTGTGGACTCGCAGCAGACACAACCGACACGGGGGCCGTCGCTTGGACCGGTGCCGCGGGAGGCGACGGAACTTCGGGTTTTCTGCGGAGATGAAGCGGGTCGTCGAAGAACACCCCGATCGCGATCGTCGCCGCCGCGATCACGGCGGCCATCAGGAGATTGAACAGGATCCGCCGCCCCCGATGCCGGGGAGCCTCCGCACCTGGCACACGGACGCTGCGCTGCCCGTCATAACCGTCGCCTTCGTAGTCGATTCGGTCCTGCAGGATCGTCCCCGCCTCCAGCGCGAAGCATTCCAGATAGGCATAGGGCAGTTTCCCGTAGCCACGGTTGCCCCAGCCCTCGCCCAGGGAATTGCGGATGAGGAAATACCCGCCGCCCGCATAGGACGCGTTGTCCACATAGCCAACGACAAGAAGTCCATGGCGTCCCTGCCAGACGTCCTCCGAGATCAGATGTCCGTCGGCATCCTCCCGCGTCCTCGGAAACGAATAGGTCTCGCCGTCACACCCCGCGAAGAAGTCGACCGTCACCACGACCGGCATCGCGCGGCGACCATTCGCGCCGGCGAGAATCCCCCTGATCTCGTCGACGTTGTTCGGCGTCCTCAGGCGGTACAGACCATGCAGAATCCGACGTTTCGCCGCATCCTCGCGCGTCCCCGGGGGAAAGTCAACCTGGCTCGTCGATTCGCCGAAAACCGGCGCCGCCAGCGCCGACGCATACGGCCACAGGGCATAGCGGCAAACACCGCACGTCTCCACCGCGCGGAAGCAACTGATGAGCAGACTGCCGGGGGCAACCGCAAACCGCGCCCGCACCGCCTCGTCGAATCGCGTGAGATAGGGGCGCACCGCGGGCGTATTCATTCCCCCGTTCGCATCCGCCAGCATCCGCAGCTGAAGCAGTTCCGTGTGGAACACGGACTCGAACCCCGCATCCAGCGGACCACCCGTCCGCAGATTTCCGAGATTCTTCACGAGTCCGTTCCACTCGATCTCCTTCGTCGCCGCATGCAGAAACTGCACGCTCAGACGCGTCTTGAGGTCTCCATAGAATTCCAGCAGCGCGACCACCGCGTTCGCCACGCAGGTTCCCTGCAGCGCCTGCTGATAGACAGGCGGCATGCGGTCGACGAGCGAGACGGACATCGGGCCACGGGACGTCCGTGCACTCACCCGATAAGAGCCCTCCGCCATCGCCCGGAGAAAGGCCTCCTGCTGCGCCGGAAATCTATACGGAACCACCGCCATGGCGAATCATCAGCAGAAGAACGCGAGCGTTCCCCTCACGGTCTCTCCGTTGGTCCGGCGAAGCGAAATCGCCGTATCCTTGATCCCCGCCAGGAACATGCCGAACGGAATCTCGGCACGTCCGTCCACGAGCGGCAGCGCGGCGCCCGAAAGCGTGAAGACGCCTCCTCCGCACCGCGCGCCCGTCGCATCTTCGACCACAAGCGTCAGCATCGTCTCCGGACGGGCCTTGGGCGGCACGGTCAGAGAGGCCTTCCAGGCCCCCGGCGCATCCGGAGCCCCCTCGCTCGCGAAGGTGAACGTCACCTCCTCGTCAGGGGACCGCACGTCCGTGGGTGCCGGCGCGGACGGTCCTGCGGCCAGGGCGAAACTGGAGAGCCCGCCCGCCATGAACGCCATCTGCCGCTCGGCGACGAACGCCGCCAGGCGCTCCGCCTCGACAACCTTGTGCGGACGGCAGTAGTCCGCGGTGAAGCGTGCGATGAACGCCGCCTCTTCAGGCGTCATCTCGACCTTTTTCTCTTCAAACGCGTTCTTCATGCTGCACCTTCAGATTCTGCATGTCCTTCACCGCCCGCGAGAACGTCTGATCCACGTTCGCCTCGGAACTCATGCCGAGCATGCTCTTGATTTCCGTCGAAGACAGATTCATGCGGAGCTTGAGCCAATGGACGTACGCCCGCATCGGGTTCTTCCGGTAGAGATCGGCAAAGCATTTCTGCACGAGCTCCCATTGTTCCCGACGCCGCACCGCAGGGTCTTCAGTGGGCAAGGACTCCCGCCCCTGCAAATCTGACATGCGTTTTGAAAGTTTTTCCTCAAAATCCCGTCCATCGTCGTCGTCGCTGGCATTTCCCGCCCCTTCGATGGAGGAGAGGCGCTCATCAGGCTTTGCACGGTGGATGTAGCCGCGCACATAGGTACGCATCCACCCCCACAGACTCCCACCGTCGTCGCGGTAGAGTTCGAGCTTCCGTCCGCCGACCATCTCCAGATAAAGGAGACTCATCAGCTCCTCGGCGGAAATGCCCCAGTCGCGCGCCTTCATGCCGCTGCGGAAGCCTTCCGCCTCCGGTAGCACGGCACGCTCCCACGCAAGCTTCCAGGCATCCGCATCCTGAAGCTTCAGATATTCCCAGACAACATGGTCGCTGGCTTGTTCGAGCACATTCGCCATTCCGACCTCACTTCTTCGTCTTCTGTGGCACTACAATGTAGCCGCGCAGCTGATAGGGTGCCCAGTCGTTCGTCCATGTTGTGTCTCGGAAAGGTTTCGTGAAAAGACCAGGATCGGGCACGATATCATCCGCCGTTCCCTGGATACCGTCCGGTCCGCACGAGAGCAGAATAGGTAACCCGTTCGTCCCCCCCTCGGGTGAATAGACATAAGGATGCTTCCAGGGATCCGGCGGCAGCGGATCCGTCCAGATCCGCTTGTGGATGTAGGGGCCGATCCAGCCCTCGTAGTTCGACGTCTTGCTGGCGAGCGCTTCGAGGCCTCCATCCTTGAACGTCGGGTAGACGCCCGTGTGGAACTTGAAGCGCCCCAGCGCCTCCGCGAAGGCGTCCACGCTCTTCCCCGCCATCAGAATTTTCCCGGTACGGACCTTGCCGGCACTCCCGCCCTTCTCGCTCGTCTTGATGAGGGACAATCCGAGAATCGCCATCACGACCATGAGTCCAAGGTAGAACACGGGGCCACGATGGAACGAAGGTGCCTTCATTCCCAGCTCGCGCTTCTTCGCCTCGATACTGGCCTGAATGGCGCGAATCTTCCGCTGCCGCTCCGCCTTCGAGAGCGACGGCTTGTTCTTTCCCTTCGGGGACGTCGCCGGCTTGTCGCTGTTCTCCGTCGTCATGCGATCTCCTCCAGAATGAGTTCACGGGGGGACGGCTGCGCGGCCCCAATCACCACGGCGGCCCGGACCCGCGCGGCAGCGGGTTCAAGCTGTTCCGGACGCGTCGTCGTCGACACCCGTGCCAGCACGGCCCCCGTCTCGACCCGATCCCCACGCTTCACGCACAGGTCTACGCCCGCCAGATTGTCGATCGCGTCGCTCGACTTCCCACGCCCCGCCCCCAACTCGAAGGCCGCCTGCGCGATTCCATTCGCGTCAATGGATTGGACATACCCCGCATCGGCCGCAACCACCTCCAAGCTTGACACCGACGTCTCCAAGGTCTTCTGAAAAGCCTCCAGATCGCCGCCATGCAGCGCGACCATCCGCGCAAAGCGACGATACGCCTCACCGTTCTCCAGATTCTCCCAGCACCAGGCCACGGCATCATCGAGAGGGATTCCCTTCGCCAGGGAGACCATCCACGCCGCCAATTCAACAGAAAGATCAATCACGTCCCGCGCCGCGCATCGTCCCTGCAGCACGTCGATCGCCTCGCGGACTTCATTGGCGTTGCCCACCGCGAATCCGAGCGGCTCGTCCATCGCCGTCACCAGCGCGCAGGCTTTGCGCCCCGCACCCTTCGCGTTCGTCACGAGCGCGTGCGCCAGCGCCACGGCCTCTTCGCGGGTCTTCATGAAAGCCCCTGCTCCGCACTTGACGTCGAAAACCAACGATTCCGCACCCTCGGCCAGCTTCTTCGAGAGAATCGACGCGACGATCAACGGAATCGAGGGAACCGTCCCCGTGACGTCGCGCAGCGCATAGAGCTTCTTGTCCGCCGGCGCAATCTCACCCGTCTGAACCGTCAGCGAGCAACCACAGTCCGCCACCACCTTCTGATAATCGGCGAGCGAGAGTCCGGCGACATACCCGGGGATCGACTCCATCTTGTCCGCCGTACCACCCGTCAACCCAAGGCCACGCCCCGTCAACGACGGAACGGCAAGTCCGCACGCCGCGGCGAGCGGCTGGATGATCAGCGAGAGCTTGTCGCCGACACCCCCAGTGGAATGCTTGTCGGCCGAGGGCGGAAAGCCCGCCCAGTCCAGACAGGTTCCGGAATCGCGCATCGACTCCGTGAGCGCCAGCGTCTCGGCATCCGTCATGCCACGGCAGCAGACGGCCATCGCAAAAGCCGCCATCTGGTAGTCGGGAACGTCGCCCCGCGTGTAGGCGGCCACCAGCTCGCGGACCTCCTCCGGAGCAAGTTCCTTTCCCTCTCTCTTCCGATCCAGCAGCAACTTGACGATCATGGCTCTCAACTCTCCAGCAGCATATCGGTCTTGGGTGTGAGCGGACGTCCGCGGAGGAAGTCGCCGCCGGCGAGTTCACGCGCCCCCTCGGCCTTCAGCGATGTCAACAGCAGCACGCCATCCCCCGTGCGGACGACTGGTCCGCGTGCATGGCAGGCGACCACGGTACCCGGCAGTTCCGAGCGCCAGGCGGGGTCGATCTCCGCGGTCTTGAGGAAGTCCACGCCCGTGATGACGACGCGCCCCGTGTTGCCCTTCTTGCGAAACCTCTGCGGCAGGAACGTATAGCACCCCGGCCACGGCGTATAGGCACGCAACAGCAACTCGATCTCACGGGACTTGGCATTCCAGTGGATGAGACCATCCGTCTTCTTGATCTTGTGCGCAAAGGTCGCCTTCGCGTCCTCCTGTTCGACGGGCGTCGGCAGCGTACCCGCGTCGATGAGCTTGAGCGTCTTCGCAAGCGTCACACCGCCGGCAATCGCCAGACGGTCCATCAGCGAGTCGCCCGTATCATCCGAATAGATTGGCTCGATGGTCTTGCGCAGCACCGGACCATCATCCATGCCACGACCCATGCGGATGACAGAGATGCCCGTGAGCTCATCCCCCGCCAGCAACGCTGCGGTGACCGGTGATGCGCCGCGATACTTGGGCAACAGGGAGAAATGGCAATTGATGCAGCCGTGCTTTGGCATCTCGAGGATCTCGTCCTTGAGGAACTGCCCAAAAGCGACCACGGCAATCACGTCCGGCTTCTTCTCGCGCAGCCAGGCAACCGCCTCAGGCGTGTTCACGTTCTCTGGTGTAATGCACTCGACGATGCCGCGGTCACGCGCGTATTTCCGGCACGGACACGGCGTCAGGTCTCGTCCACGCCCAGCGGGGCGATCCGGCTGCGTGACAACCCCGACCACCTGGAGACCAGGAAGTCGAAGAATGGCGTGCAGGCACGTGGCCGACGCCTGTGATGAACCCATAAAAACAATGCGCATGTGGGTAGTATAGCATTTCCACACGCGTGCGCGCGAAGGATATCACAGATGCACGAAGTTCTCGGCGTCACGGAAATGGTCAAAGGCGCAGTCAATGCCCTCGCAGAAGTGGGCATCGGAACTGAGGATGAACTTCACGCCGCGTTCACGCAGCAGTGCACGGAAGACCGGCGACGGATAGGCATCATCCATCCAGCCCCGCGAAATGGCGCCCGTGTTGACCTCGACGATCTTCCCCGAGGCGGCGATGGCATCCGCCGTCAGGCGAAGCTCCTCCAGATACCAAGGGGCCGTCTCGTCGAAGTAATTCAGTTTCCCATTGAACTTCCGCACAAGATCCGGATGGCCCATCACGTCGAAGTCATACTTCGCGACCATATCGCGATTCTGGGCGAAATAGGCGTGTAAATAAGATTCGGCATTCCCGTCGAAATGGTCACGGATTCCATTCACAAGCAGTTCGGGCTCGTGGTCCACGGGTACGTGGCCACCATCCGGCGCGACGACCCAATGGATGGAGCCGATCAGATAATCGATGCCAAGATGCGCATAGCGAGCCCTCTCGGGAGTCGTGTCGCCAGGAATGTAGTCAGCCTCGACACCGAGCTTCACACGGATGCGGTCCGCGTACCTCGCCGCCTGCGCACGGACTTCCTTCGCATACGCCACGGCGCTCTCGGGAGTGAGATTTCCCTCCACGACGTCCGGAAGTCGTGCATGCGAGGAGAATCCGATCTCCTCGAAACCACAGTCGATTGCCGCGAGAATCATCTCCTCGACGGTGTTGCGCCCATCGCACCACACAGTGTGCATGTGATAATTGGTCTTCATTTCACTTCCTCCAGACGAACGCCATCGAACCACACTGTCCCCTTCGCGTTGAAGACGCGAAGCCAGAGGTTGGGACGACTCTGCGGCTGGTCAGCATCGACCCCTGTCGTGAAGACAAGACTCTGGTGCAGCCAATCCCTCGTCCCCAGCCAGTATGTTCCCCTCGGGCACCGTTCCGCCCGATACTTGGGAGTGTATTCCTCATATTCGACGCACGCGCCCGAGTGGCCACCCTTGACCGACTCCAGATTCTCAAATCTGATGAAATATGACAACCGGTACTTTGCATTCGCCTTCAGACGCCCTCTTAGCGAACAGCCCACATAAACCCGATTCGTGGAGACAACTTTGACCGCCCCCTCCTGTGTCACACAGACGGACCGATCAATGGAACACCCCCTGGGAAGAGAGAACATCAAGCCCTCCATCACATTCGCCGCATTCGCCTCGGCACGGCGCCGTAGCTCGCACTCCACGGAAAGGTCTTTCGTATAGTCGGCGGCGCGCGCTGCCAACGCATCATAGAATCCCCTGCGGATCCAGGCGATGCGACGCGCATTCAGTGAATCCGCCGACACCTTCGCCATAGCACGGTCAAGATGTCCTCGAAGTTCTGTCAGTAACGTAGATGTGTAGATCTTCGTCCAGAGATCAAGTTGGGAAGGCCCTGTGATCATCACCGGACCGATCTCCGTCTCGCCAATGACGCTCGGGATCGCCACATGCCCGATCCACGTCTTCTCCAGAAGATCAAAGAAGGCCGTCATCTCGTCCGCCGCCGCGCCGAACATCAACCGATGGTGCTCCGCCAACGCCGCATCAAGATCGAAGGAATGGTCCCACGCAAACTTCGAGAAGGCGTAGAAGTTGAGATAATTGTGGATGAGATGGAGCGTCTCGCCGTTCGCACAGTTCGATTCAACAAAGGAACCATCAATGTATGGCGCCACGCGACGGTAGAACGAGAGATAGGCATGCGGCGCGTGCTGCGGCACGTCGGGCGCCTGTAGACGTCCATAGTTCTTCATCGGATAGGTCCAGATCCAGGAAACTTTCCGGCCAAGCTTCTCGGACCACTTCCGCACAAAGTCGACCTGCTGGTCACGGATGTCGGGATGCGACTCGCTCCAGGGACCACCCACAGCGAGGACGAGGTTCACATTCTCCGGGATGTCCATGCTCGGCAGGTCGCGATAGGTGCCATACGCCATCTGCGCGACCGAACCCTTCAACCCCGCCGTCGTGATCGCCTGCGCAACGGCGACGGTATTGGACCAAATGAGCTCCGTCGCATATCCCGAGGCGAGCGAGAAGTTCGTCGTGTTGAACCGCGCCTGACAGGTCGGACACCAACAGGGCTGCATGCCGTCCTGCGGCATCACATCCACGCTTGACTCCCCCTTGCGGATTCGTTCGAGGGTCTCCTCGCGGATAACGTCCCAGACAGGCGACGTATGGCAGAGCTGACGGCCCTCCCAGTTGTTCTTGAACCGAGTCCCCGTGCAGCGCGTGCCGTTCTTCCGAAGCATGAAGTACTCGGGATGCGTCTCGCTGAAGCGTTCTGCGATGTTGAACCTGTTCTGCCCGTGGCAGCACCGCGGACGCTCCGCGCATTCGCGGAGACGCAGCTTGTAGAGAAGACGCAGTCCGTACGCCTCCTTCTCGGGAACACCTTCTGGCCAGAGTCCAGCCGCCGAGACATAGCAGTCACGCACGGCAAAGTCCGGTTTGACCATCACGTCGCCCTCCGCGACAATCTCATCACGCTTCGACACGACCGTTCCCAATTCTCCCGGGAAATAGAAGCGGACTCCTGCAAAGCGTTCGAGGAAATCATAGACGCCGAAGAGCGTTCCACTGCGGAACCGTGCATTATGCTCGCCACGTTTGATCTTGCGAAAGACATCCACATCGTCATCATGGCCCGCAATGTAGACCCGGCTCCCCTGCGTCAGAATGCGATATTCATCACGGGCAAAGCCATCAACCTCCACACCTGCGGCCGCGCTCCAGACATTCGAGCCGAGGATGAGGGACACCTTTCCCGCCGTGGGCTGCGTTACGATTGGCACTTCCCTCCCCAGTGCCTGCGCGAGAAAGTTCGTCGCCTCCGAGGCGGCAAAAACAGTCGTCCTCGGCGCATCCGGCACCAACACGACCTCCACCATTCCAGGGGAAATCCTCACCTTGTCCCCAAGAATGTTCCGGCGAATGGAAGCAATCTCATCCCGCGACAAGCCAAGAGCCTGTTCCATGTAGGATGCAATCTTGTCCGAGAGAGCACTCCCCGGATAAGTCTTCAGCTTTGCGATGAACTGTGGGAAGGCGAAGCTCTTCGTCCCCGTGCGCGGCCGTGTTCCGAAGACGCCGGCGAAAGACGTCAGTTCGTAGTCGATTGAGAGATCCACCTCGTTGACGCCGCAGAGTCCTTCAAGAAGATAGGCGATTGTGCCTGTGCGATCTGCGCCTCCCCAGCAGTGGAAGTAGATCGGGTAGTTCGCGGAGTCGGCGAAGACCCGCAACGCCTGGGCATATTGGTTTGTTCCGGAGAAGGCGCCCATATAGGCTCCTAGCGGAACGCGTACAAGCCGAACGCCCAGCGAAGAGGTCTCGGGATGCGGACATTCCCCCGGACCACGCAGATCAAGGTCAGTCTTGATGCCGAGGTCTTCGCGAAGCATCTTCAGACCTGCCGCCGTCACATTGAGGTTGTGGTACTTCTTCTCACCCGTCTTCTCAATGGGTTGACAATCGGGCTCGGAGCCGCGGAAGACCCGTCCAGTTGGCAAACCATTCCAGCCGCCAAGGTCACGGACGTTGCGCATCCCGTCGACGTGGAACCAGCGGATTCGCCCTCCGGGAACGGGACGGTCCGCAAGGTTTGTCGCCGAGACCCTGTATCCCCTGACCAACGTATTCGTGTAACTGGTCCACGTCGGCGTTCCGTACAAGCACCGCGCAGCATCAAGAAAACGCTCGGAGACGTCATCCGCACGAATGTTCAACACCAGCGCGACAACGATTGCCAGCACGGGAGCTAACGAAAGGGCCTTCAGTTTCATGCCGCGTATTATACCACGAAATGAAACTCAGCCCCTAGGCTCCGAACACCCCTCAGCGCGTCTGCTTTGTCCCCGTGACGCGCCCCATGGCGTCGCGGTAGGTCGTGCGCCCATAGCTGTCCGTCGTCGACGTGCCCGTAACGCGGCCCATCGCGTCGCGGTAGGTCGTCTTGCCGTAGCTGTCCGTGCTCGAGGTCCCCTGGACACGGCCCATCGAGTCGCGGTAGGTCGTCTTTCCATAGCTGTCGGTCTTTGCAGATCCTTGGACACGGCCCATCGCGTCGCGGTAGGTCGTCTTCCCGTAGCTGTCGGTCTGCTTCGTCCCCTGGACGCGGCCCATCGAGTCGCGGTAGGTCGTCCTGCCGTAACTGTCGGTCTGCTTCGTCCCCTGGACGCGACCCATCGAATCGCGGTAGGTGGTCCTCGACTGGGCCGAAAGCAGTCCGCACGCACACACCGCGCAGGCCAATGCGAAGATCTTGATGCTGTTCATTGGGCAACCTCCTTTTGCTGTCAAAACAATTGGCTAGGCGAATGGATTCGGCCAATCTGACTGGCGAATCCGGAAAGCCACCGCTCACTTCCGCAGCGACTTCACGAAGGCGGCGGTGCGGGCCACGGCGACCTCAATCTGCTCGTAGCTCGTTGCGTAGCTCATGCGGATGAATCCCTCACCGCAGGCACCGAACGCCGAACCCGGCACGCAGGCGACAGCGTGCTCGTTCAGGAGGCGCAAGCAGAACTCCTCGCTTGAGAGGCCCGTCGAACGAATGTCGGGGAACACATAGAATGCACCCTTCGGCAAAACCGTCTTCAGGCCCATCGCATTGAGCGAGGAGACAAGGAAATCACGGCGGCGTTTGTATTCCGCGCGCATCCGATCGACGTCGTCGTCCCCATGGTTCATCGCCTCCACACCAGCGGCCTGGGAGAGCGTGGGCGCGCTCATGATGCCGTACTGGTGGATCTTCATCATCGTGTCCACCACGGTATGCGGACCACAGGCGTATCCCAGGCGGTAGCCCGTCATGGCCCAGCTCTTCGAGAAGCCGTTGAGCAACACCATGTTGTCCTTGAGCTCGGGGAGGGACGAGAAACTCAGAACCTTGCCATCGTAGGAGAGTTCGGAGTAGACCTCGTCCGCAAGGAGCAGCAGATCGTGCTTCAGAACGAACTTCGCAATCGCCTTGAAGTCCGCGCGCGTGAGCGTCGCGCCCGTGGGGTTGCACGGAAAGTTCAGCAGGAGGGCCTTCGTCTTCGGCGTCACCTTGGCCTCGAGCGCCGCGACAGTGAGGCGAAAGTCGTCCTTGACGTTCGTCTCCACGCAGACGGGCACGCCATGGGCCATGCGGATCGTCGGCGCGTACGAGACGAAGCACGGTTCGTGGTAGAGGATTTCGTCACCGGGCTCCGTGATCGCGCGGATGGCAAGGTCAATCGCCTCCGAGACGCCCACCGTGACCAGGATTTCCTTCTTCCAGTCATACTTCGCGTTGAAGCGGCGCTGGACGTAGGCGGCGATCGCCTGACGGAGCTCGGGCGTGCCGAGATTGGAGGTGTAGTGCGTGGCGCCGTCCTCGAGCGCCGTCACCGCGGCGCGCGAGATGTGCCAGGGCGTGTCGAAATCCGGCTCGCCCACGCCGAGCGAGACCACGTCCTTACGCTGCGCGACGATGTCGAAGAACTTGCGGATCCCCGACTTCGGCAGCGCCGCGA
>JAUNMP010000358.1 GCA_030537465.1 bacterium | reverse complement strand
CTTAGTCCCATCCTTGGCGTCCCGAAGACCACATCAGCCGAAAGGCAATTGAGACGGCCGTCTTGGCCTCCTCGGCCGTCTTGGCCTCCTCGTCCTGTCCCGAAGACCACATCAGCCGAAAGGCAATTGAGACTAGTACACGGTGGACACACGCGCCGCCCCGTGCGCCCGGTCCCGAAGACCACATCAGCCGAAAGGCAATTGAGACTCGTGCACGCCTGATACGGCTTGTCGGGAGTCGCCTTCCACGCGTGTCCCGAAGACCACATCAGCCGAAAGGCAATTGAGACCCGCGAGCCCCACGGACGAAGTGTACACGCCTGGCAGCGGCGTCCCGAAGACCACATCAGCCGAAAGGCAATTGAGACCCAACCGCTCACCGATGAAGATTTCACGAATCACACCGCCGTCCCGAAGACCGCATCAGCCGAAAGGCAATTGAGACCGGATGAACCGCACGGGCTGCCTGTTGGCGTTGGTGCCCTCGTGTCCCGAAGACCGCATCAGCCGAAAAGAAATTTGGACGTCCATTGCGCTGAATGAAGGGTGAGGACAGACGGCTACGCCACGAAAAGGAACGGCCGTCTGTCCGAGGGCGATGAGATTTTTTGGCTCTTCAGGCATAAGTGTGGGTCTCTTTTCGCCTTTCAAGGCTTTATGAAGTACGCAGATGCGAAGCATACGCAGATTTTCGACCGAATCGACGTGTCTACAACGCCCGCGCCAATGACTTGAATTTGACAATTCTGTGGCTTGATTTTTGACGCGCGGGCTACGCCACGGTCGATTCGGTCGAAGATGCGTATTGGACAACAACCTTCTGGATGTATGATCTTGCCGAAAACCATTTGTGGCGTAGCCCTCGCCGTAAATGGGGGTCACCGGTTTGTCGATGAACTGCGATAGGGCGAGGGCGTCGTTAGCCACAATGGTTTTCGGCAAATACCGCGTATGCTTCGCATCTGCGTACCAAATTGGGCGTTCCGAGTACCTGAATAGACCCACACTTATGCCTGAAGTCTCGGTTTTTTTGGGGGCAGCGAATTTCCGAAGAATTCCTTGAAAATGTGCGCAGGATGTTGTTCTCTGGTAAAATCGAAAAACTTCTTGACAAGGATGGTACAATGTTCTCCGACGAGTGGGGATCACCCGAAGGAGAGAAAAATGCAAACTACTTCATCACGCCGAGGCGTAATACAGCAAGAGTTCCCGAAGAGGTCATCAAAATCCGCAAGGAAGCCCCTTCTGGGCACGTCGTCAAGGTCAACGGGATCGTCGTGTTCCCAGTCGTCGATGGAAACGAAGTGAAGGGAGACAAGTGATGCCGCTTGAATACGGGGCGTACAAGTTGAACGGCATGTACGAGATATGGATCACAATCCGCACGCAGAGCGGAGACGTGATGCATAAGGTACGCGGTGGGATCAACAACCTCATACGGGCAAGGAAGCTTGTCCGTGAATTTAATCAGGAGATCGAAGCAAATCTTGAAAGCCGCATTAGTCGAGAGGAACTTGAGCCTCGAGCGCGAGCATTCGATTGCATTTTGCGGCCGCGGTAAATCTCGGAAACTGCATCGGTCGCAGGGAGATTGAGGCAGGAGTTGGTTGGTTCCATTACGAGGGCCAGTATCGAAATCCATAAAAATCTCTCTTGGGCTTTCTTTTCCTCTTGTGGAAATGCTATACTCCCGCATGGAGGATATCAGTGAACATTGCGGGAGTGAAAAGAGTTGTATTGATAGCGGGGATCGGAACATCCCCGGCAGTCTTGACTGAGACGGTTTGGGCGTTGGCGCATGGTGCCCGGCCTGTGATTCCGGACGAAATTGTCGTCGTGACGACGGCGATTGGGAAGCGGAGGGTCCTGTCGGAGATCCTGGGGGGCGTCTGGTCCGATTTGAAGGCGACGCTCTGCCGAGAACGGATCAAGGGCGCCGAAGATCTCCGGCTGGGCGAGACGTCCATTCGCGTGCTGCCCGATTCCGAGGGGAACGAAATCGACGATCTTCGGTCCGCCGCGGACAACCTCCGTGCCGCCGACTTCATGCTGGGTGTCGTCCGGCAGTACACCGAGGACCCCACCACGGTCGTCTATGCGTCCATCGCCGGTGGGCGCAAGACCATGAGCGCGCTGCTGCTCTCATGCATGAGTCTGCTGGGAAGGGCGGATGACAAGGTCTTCCATGTGCTTACCACCCCCGAGGCGACGTCGCTCAGACCGACTTTCCATTTCCCACGCAGGGGCGTGAAGCATGAGTTCCAGGACGCGGGTAGACTGCGGACGATTTCCGCGGCAAAGGTCGCGATCGAGCTCTTTGAGGTGCCGTTCGTGCCCGTGCGGGGCTGGTTCCAGGAGAAGTACCGTCAGCTGCCGCCCACCTACACGGCACTGGTCCGGACGTTGCGGGCGGGAGGCCCCCAGGCAGTTGTCTTCCCCGAGATCGAGCTTGACTTCGAGGGTCATGGCTATGCGCGTGTTCTTCCGTCGAGAACGGATGCCCGTCTGAGTGCGGTCGAGTTTGCGCTGCTCTGCGTGATTGCCTCCGGCACTCCGCGGGACGCCTGGTGCAAACGCATGATCGATCTCAAGCAAATGGTCGAGGCGGCCAATTTCCCCATCAGCGTCCAGTGGAATGACACGTTCGTGGACAGCACGCGCTTTCGGGGGGACATGGGAGAGGCTGTTGGAGATTTGGCAGACTGCCTTTCCGAGATACGGAAGAAGCTGAAGCGGGCTGGTTTCCCCGAGTCGGAGACGCTTGCCCCGAAGCGGAACGCCGCCGTCACGTTTCCGCTCGCCAATTTCTGGGCGATGAACGTCGATCTCGTGCCTGTGGACATCCGCGGATGTCTGCTGCCGGAATCTGCCGGGAAGTAAGTGGTATACTCGGCGGCGATGAACAACCAGACCGATAGAATGCTTGTGGGCAACTCGTTCCCGTTCTCTCTGATTCGGGGACGGCAGGTGGTGTGCGAGGAGATTTCCGTTGAGACCTTGAGGGAGGCCTTGTCTGCGCGCGGGGTTTCCTCCTTCTGGGGGCACGAGAATACGCGGGCGGTGGCGGAGTCGATTCTCGCCGTGAATCTGAGGCCCGTCCGTCCACGGCCGGTTCTGTCGCTGGACGGCGACAGCCTTCCCGTGCTGGATGGCATGAGCTATTCAGAGGCGTATGTGCTGTCCCCTGACTATGGAGGTAATTGCAAAACCCCTCGGACACCCTGTCGCCGGCCCTGCCACCCGAC
>JAUNMP010000081.1 GCA_030537465.1 bacterium | reverse complement strand
ACCAACTAATTCTTCCCCATCTCCCGCAGTCGGAGCTGTCCGCAGGCCGCCGCCACGTCCTTGCCGCGGCTGCGACGGAGCATTGTCTGGATGCGTGCCTTCATCAGCACGTCGAGGAACGCAAGCTGCGTCGCCTCGTCCGGCGTGCCGAAGTCCGGACGGTGGTCGACCGGCGACAGCGGAATCAGGTTCACCTTGCACGAGGGCAGCGTCTTCAGGCGCCGCACCAGTTCCTCCGCGCACGCCCGAGAGTCGTTGAGTCCCTTCACCATCGTGTACTCGAACGTGATCACGCGTCCCGTTTCCCGCGTGTAGTCGCGGCAGGTCGCCAGCAGTTCGTCGATCGGCCAGCGCTTGTTGATCGGCATCAGCATCGAGCGAAGTTCGTCGTTGGGCGCGTGCAGCGAGACGGAAAGCTCGAACTGAAGCCCCTCCGCCGCCAGTTTCTTGAATCCCGGTACGACTCCGCACGTGGAAAGCGTAATGTGGCGGGCGCCGAGATTCGGACCCTTCCCCGCGTTGAGCAGTCTCAGCGCGCGCATCGTCTCGTCGTAGTTCGCGAACGGCTCGCCCATGCCCATCACGACGATGTTCGTGAGGCAGAGCCCCGACCCCTGGCGCTTGTTCTCCTCGGTGGCGAAGAGGTGCTGCGCCATCATCACCTCGGCGACGATCTCGTCCGCCGTCAGCGACCGGACCAGTCCCTTGCTGCCGCTCGCGCAGAACGCACACCCCATCGCACAGCCGACCTGGCTCGAGATGCATTGCGTGAGCCGCCCCTGCGCGGGGATGACCACGGTCTCGACCGAATTGCCGTCCGCGAGCCCCAGCAGCAGCTTCGTCGTGCCATCCTCGGCGCGGTCCGTCGCAAGGACCTTCGGCACGACGATCGGGAACTCCTTCTTGAGCGTCTCGCGGAAGTCCTTCGGCAGCGTCGTCGCCGCGTCCCAGTCCTGGATCCAGTCCCGGTAGAGGGCCTGCACAATCTGATCCGCCCGGAACGCCCGTAGCCCGTGCGACACGAGGATGGGCTTCCACTCCTCGGGGAGGATGGACCAGGCCGGCACGGGAGCCGGAGAGGATTCGTTTGAGGCCGTCATTTCTTCTCGATTCCCTTCAAGATCTCGTCAATGCGGTCCAGCACGTCCGCCTGGACGGCGTCGCCGCTCACGCCCAGACGCAGCACGGCGCTCTCGAACTGTGCGTAGAGGATGTCCGTCATCACGTCCGTGTCGAGGTCCGAACGGAACTCTCCACGCCGCATCCCCAGCGTAAGCAACGTATGGATGATGCGCTTGAGTCCGATCGTGAACTGCATGATACGGCGCGTCATGTCGTGGTTCGCACGGCGCATTCCCATCACGTAGTCGATGATCACGCAGAGGAAGTCGCGGTTGTCGAAGAGCGTCGCCGTCACCACCGTGCAGATCTGCCGCAGACGCGTCGCCGCCGGCAGCTTCGCGTGCATGATCTCGTTGTCCTTCTGGGCGATGCGGCCGACGACCTGCATCACCGCACCGTCGAAGACCTGCCGCTTGTTGCGAAAATAGCGGTAGAGCACCGTGCGGGCCACGCCACAGGTCTCGGAGATCTCGCGGAACGAGACATCGTGGTACCCCAGCTTCGCGAAGAGCTTGATGGCGCTTGAAACGATCTCCTGTTTCCGCGCCCGATGGTCGATTGTCGCCTTCACTTGACAGGTTCTCCCTTCCGCTCCAGCACGACGAGCGTTTCGAACCGCGCCGTCCGCGGGAACATGTCGAAGAGCTTCACCTTCTTGATTTCGTACGCCTTCGCCAGCGTCTCAAGATCGCGCACCAACGTCGCCGGATCGCAGCTGACGTAGAGGAGACGCGGCGCCGGACGATTCGCGAGCCAGCCCGGCACGTTGGGCTCCATTCCCCCACGCGGCGGATCCACGATCACCGTATGATGCGCCCCCACCTTGATGCGGCTGAGGCTCGCACCCACGCGCTCGCAGAAGAAGTTCGCCTTCACGCCCATCGCCTCCGCATTGCGCTTCGCGCTTGCGATGGCGCCGCGGCCGGACTCGATTCCCACCAGGCGTGGCGCCACGCCGTCCGCCCCCTGCTCCACCCCCTGCAGGCAGCAGAGGCCGAACACCCCCACCCCGCAGTAGAGGTCCAGGATGTGCGCCGCGTTCGCGGCCCCGGACGCATATTCCTCCCGCACGGCCTTCACCAGCATGTCCCCCACCTGCGGATTGACCTGGTAGAACCCGTCCGCAGCCACGCGGAAGCGGCGCCCATCTGTCGTCTCGTGAAGCTCAAGCCCCGGCTGCGGCGCCCCCATCCACCATTTGACGCCGTCGATCGGCGTCCAGCGGATCGTCACGTTGTCCGCCTCCTTCGCGCTCTGGCGGACGGCCTTCGCCCCTTGCGTCAACAGTGCGAAGACGCTCGCGCGGATGGCCGGCAGTTCCGCGTTGATCGCCGCGCAGGCGAGCGGATCCTGCGGCGTGTCGACCACGCGATGCTCAGGCTCCGTACGGTAGCCGAGCACCCACTTGCCGTTCTTCCGCTCCGTGTGGTAGACGACCTTGTTGCGGTAGTTCAGGGGCTGCGGCGCCGGGATGACGTCCAACGGCACCACGCTCTGCGTCACCTTCCAGAGGAAGTTCTCCAGCTGATCCTGCTTCGTCCGCAGCTCCGCCTCGTAGGAGACGCCGGCGTAGACCATGCCCGGCACGACCATTCCGAGCTCCCGACGGTCGGGAGACGCCTCCACCAGCTCCACCAGCTTCGCCTTGACATACCGCTTCTTCTGCTCGACGATCTCCGCCTTCACCGTCTCGCCGGCGAAGACGCCCGGCACAAAACAGACGCGCCCATCGCCAAGACGACCCAGGCCATCCCCTCCATAGACGTTCTTCTCGATTTTCAGCGTAACGGTCATGATGCGGACTCCAGATTCTCACGAGATGAAAAGACGCACGGCAGCGCGAACCCGACCACGACGATCGCGAGCGTTGCGAAGACAATTGAAAGATTGATGTGGAGCGGCCACGGCAGCGGCAGAATCTGCTGTCCAAAGGTCACCCAGACGAGCGCGAGGAACCCGCAGCACGTCGCGACGAGCGCATGCACGGCCTTCGTGCGGCGGGAGAACGCACCGATCAGGAAAAGCCCCAGCATTCCCCCCGAGAGCCCCCCCTGCAGCGTGTACCACATGCCCAGCACGGTCTTGTTGTCCTGCCCCCAGATCCACACCACGCCAAGCGCGATGCCCACCGAGACGAGCGCCAGCAGCACGGTCATTGTCCGCAGGAAGACGAGATTGCCCCGATCCGTCGCCCGCCTCGGACAGAACCGCTTCCAGTAGTCCTCCAACAGCACCGTCGACCCCGAATTCAGTGTCGAGGAGACCGTGGACATCGCCGCCGCGATGATCGCCGCCACGAGGAGTCCCGAAACGCCCGTCGGCAGCTTGTGCATGATGAACCACGGGAACACCTCCGCCGCGCGCGTTCCCTCCGGAATCACCCCGGGGTTCGCGTGGTTGTACATCCAGAGCAGCGTTCCGATGACCGTGAAGAGCAGCGTCACCGGCACATAGAGGCAGGCCGATCCCCAGATGGTCTTCGCGGCGGACCGGTCGTCCTTCGCTGCGATGTATCGCTGCGTATAGCACTGGTCCACGCCGAAATTCTGCAGATTGATGCAGATGCCGTAGAAGAACAGCACCCAGAACGTGTTGCTGCCCCAGTCTGTGAGATCCATCGACCCCAGCGAAATGCGTCCCGCCTCCCACGCCGCCTGCGCGTTCGCCGCGAGGTCGGGCGTGAACCAGAGCAGACACCCCACACAGACGAGTGTGCCGAAGATGAGGATGAGTGACTGCACCGCATCCGTCCACACGACCGCCGAGAACCCTCCCATCATCGAATAGACCAACGTCGCCAATCCCGTCACCACGATGATCGACTCGTAGGAGAACCCCAGCAGCTGGTTGACGAGAATCGCCAGCAGCAGCAGAATGATGCCCGAACGCGCGCTCTGCATCACGAGGAAGCACGCGCTTGCATAGATCCGCGCCCAGGTTCCAAACCGCCGTTCCAGGAAGGAATAGGCTGAAACGCTCGTGGCCTTTCGATAGAACGGAATGAACCAGATCGCCGCGATGAGGGTCGCAATCGGCACCGTGATCGAGTTGATCCACCCCCACCAGTTCTTCGCGTAGGCCCCCTCCGGCAGGGCGAGGAAGGAGATGGAGGAGACATGCGTCGCGAAGACGGAGAGCGCAATCGCCCACGTGGGAATCCTTCCGCCTCCCGTCATGAAGTTCCGTGCACCATCCCCCTCCTTCTTCCGGAAGAAGAAACTACAGCCGAATATCACGGTTCCCATCAGGTAAACCGCAATAATGGCAAGGTCAATGGCGCTGTTCATGGGGGTATTTTCTCATATCCGCCCCCGTGCGTCAACAGTTGCGTCCCCGCGGGGACTATTCTTCGTCGATGGCCTTGAGGATTGCCTCGGCCGTGATGGGCTCGCCCTTCACGCGCAGCACGAGAATCCGCGCGATGAGCGCGCTCTCGAAGTCCGTCAGCTTCACGCCGTCCTTGCGGTCCTGCAGGATCCGCAGCAGGTCATCCGGCGTCACCCGCTCGCGCGACGAGGACCGTTTCGGCGAGAAGACACTGGTCAACACCAGGGCGATGTACGTGAGCGGCGCGAACACGAAGCTGAACACGCGATACCATCCCGCCAGACGCAGGGTCCGCCTGAGCGGACGCGCCGCGCAGAGCAGCTTCGGCAGGAACTCGCCCAGCGCCAGCATCATGAACGCCGCGCAGAAGCTCCACACCGCCTGCGCGCTCACGGATTCCGAGAGCAGCCGCGCCGCCAGCGCCGCCGAAGCCGCGGAGTACGTCACGCTCGCGAGGTTGTTCCCCACCAGGAGCGCCGTCAGGGTCTTCGGCAGATTGGAGAGCGCCTTCTGGGCGATTTTCGCCGCCCGACTCCCGCCCCGCGCCATATGAAGGATGCGCCCGCGGTTCACGGACGAGAATCCCGTCTCCGTGCCGGCGCAGAACGCGGCCAATGCCAGCGCCAGCACCAACACCAGCCCGAGCAGCACAATCGAGAGCACGCTCATTCGTCGTCCTCCTCGGTGCGCTCCACCGCCTCGTCCGTCTCCGCCAGCAGCTCCTCGTCGGTGTCAACCTCGGGATATTCCATGACCTCCAGCTTCACCTGCACCACGCGCCTGCGCCGCCGCTTGAGCACGGTCGCTCGGCACCCGTCCGCCTCGATCTCCTGGCCGACGTGCGGAATGCGCTCGGCGTGGAACGCGACCCACCCCGCCAGACGGTCCGCATCCTCCGCCTCCAGCTCGATTCCCAGTTCGCGGTTGATCTCCTCCAGACTCGCCCGTCCGTCGATGATCCAGGCGTTCTTGCCGACCCCCTTGATGGCGGGTTCGTCGTCCGGACGCGCGAACACCCCCGGCCCCACGATGATCTCCAGCACGTCGTTCGGCGTGATGATCCCCGCCGTGCCGCCGTACTCGTCCAGCACGACGGCGAGCGGCTTCCCGCTCTTGCGGAAGACGACCAGTAGGTCGTCCAGGGTGATCTGTTCCGGCACGAAAAGCGCGTCCTCGATCTTGCCCGTCCGCACGTCGACCACCCCCTCGATGATGTCGGGCGTTCGACGGAAGACCGGCAGATACGCGTGGCGCGCGTGCGCCAGCGTGGCCGCGCGCGTCTCCTCCGGACGATCGGAGTCAAGCCCCTCGATGTCCACCCGCGGCGTCATCTCGTCGTTCGCATGGAGCTCCGAAAGACGCAGCACCCCCTCGATCATCTCCGCGTCGGCGGACGCGAACTCGCCCTTCTCAGCGGCCGATTCCAGCACCGACACGAGCTCGGAGTCGGAGAGCGCCCTCCGTTCCCGCTCCAGCGCCGGCGCAAAGGCCTTCGACGCCAGCGCGAACACCTGGTTGAACGGAAGCAGCACCGCCCGCCAGAACAGCAGCAGCAGCGCGCAGACCGGCGCCAGCGTTTCGGCGTAGCGGAGGGCCAGCCGCTTCGGCGTCACCTCCCCGAAGAGCAGCAGGAAGACCGTCGTCACCGGAACGGCCGCGAACTCCCCCCATCCCGGGCATGTCTCCGCGAAGATCTTGTAGGTGAGCGTCGCGATTGCGAAGTTGACGAAGGTATTCCCCACCAGCAGCGTGGAGAGCAGCGTCGCCGAATTTTCTACACAGCGGCCGATCAAACGGTCGGCCTTCGGACTTCTCGCCCGGATGCGCGATCTCTGCACGCCCGTCAGGGAGAAGAGCAGCGTCTCGGATCCCGAGAAGAAGGCCGAAAGACAGAAGAGAATGACGAGCGCGATTGCGGAAAGTATGAGTGTCATGCCTGCAGCTTCACCCGATCTGCGCGCCAACCATCAGGGAGAGGAGGCGCTTCCGTCCCTCATACCCTTTTCCCCAGTCACCCCGACGATTGGTGAGCACCACGCCCGCGTACCCGTTTTCGGGATCGATTGCCAGCGTATTGCCCGTGAAGCCCCCGTGGCTGATCGTCCGTGCGCTCCACCCCTTCGGCGTCTTCGAGGCCCGCATGTCCCAGCCGAAGCTCCTGCGGTCGCCGTTGACCTCGTAGCAGCAGGTGTAGAGCAGGTCGTAGGCCTCCTTTGAGAGAAGGCGCCGATGCAGAATCGCATCCGCAAAACGCAGCATGTCCGCCGCCGTCGAGAACGCTGCGCCATTGCCCATCGCCTTCGGATAAGCCCGCGCCTGCTCGTCGCCCTTGATGCCGATCGGCGGTGCGCCGTTGAGTCCGTTCTGCACGGCGCGCGGATGGTTGGGGATGTTGTGCCAGCAGGTGTCCTTCATGCCAAGCGGATCCCAGATGTACCGCTTCGCCGCCGCCTCGAGGTCCATCCCCATGAGATTCTCGACGATGCGGCCGAGATAGATGTAGTTCGAGCAGGCGTAGTCGAATTTCACGCCACGCGGACGCACCGGACGCTTCAGATACAGGCGGCGGTTGAATTCAGCCGGATCGTCCACGATGTACGGCTTCGAGTTGTCGAATCCGCCCGTGTGCATGGCGAGGTCCCGCACCGTGATGTCGCATGCCTCCTTCGCGAGCACATGCTGCGGTAGATACTTCGTGAACGGCGCATCGGGGTCCATCTTCCCCTCCCCGACCAGCTTCGCGCAGAGGAAGGCCGTGAACGTCTTGCCCACGCTCGCGAGGTCGAAGATCGAATCCGCCGCCATCAGCTTCTGGGCAGGACGAAACCACTGGAGCCCCTCCGCATAGAATGCCCCTCCGACCAGGCCGCACACGCCACCGTAGACGAGCCCGTCGTCGATCTGCCGACGAAGCTCCTCCGTCACCGCGGGATTCGCCTTCGGCGCCCCCACGCATCCGCACCACGTCGCCGCCGCGCCCGTCGCGCAGGAAAGAAATGTCCGTCTCGAAATCTGCTGCATGTCGTTCAACTTTTCTCCAACGTCTTGCCAATCCCCGAGAAACAAGGAGGATTCTATCAAAAGAACCGGGAAACGGCAACCGTCCCGGGCTGCCTTCCGAGCAGACGCTGCCCCAGCCGGAGCAGCTCGCCCACCAGCACTGCGGACGCCCCCAGCACGAGCGTCTTTCCCCAGAGCGCCGGCGGCAGCGGCGCCGTGTGCAACACCGCCCCGCCCCACTGGACCATCGCGAACTGAACCGCCGCCACCAGCGCCATCACCACGAAGAATGACCGGCTCGCGAAAATCCCCGACATCGCCGAGACGCCCCTGCGGACGCTACGCGCGTTGAACATATGGAACAACTGGAACCAGACGTAGCAGTTGAAGACCAGCGATGCCTTCATCAACGCGAAGCGCGCCGGTTCCGTCGTCGCCCGATAGGCCTCCAGCCCCAGCAGGTCAAATGCCTCCACACAGAAGAGCAGCGCAATCATATAGCCGCCGATCACCACGATGTTGAGCAGCATCGTCGACGACAGGAACGGCTCGTCGGACTTCTTCGGCCTCAGGCGGAGCGTATCCTCCCGCGGCGGTTCGAGTCCGAACGCCAACGCCGCGAGCGTATCCATGATCAGATTGATCCAGAGGTACTGGAGCACCGTCAGCGGCTGCATTTCGAATCCGGCCTTCGGAAAAAGCGTCGCGATGATGGGCGAAAGAAGCGCGATGCCCATTGCGGAGAGGTTCGCCGTGAGCTGGAACTGAAGGAACTTCTGCAGATTCTCGTAAAGGGTCCGCCCCCAGTGAACCGCCTTGAGGATGCTCTCGAAGTTGTCGTCCGTGAGCACGATGTCCGAGGCCTGCTTCGCGACATCCGTGCCCCTCAGACCCATGGAGATGCCCACGTCCGCCTTGATGAGGGCGGGAGCGTCGTTCGTGCCGTCGCCCGTCATCGCGACGACCTCGCCCTTCCTCTGAAGCAGCTGCACGAGGCGGACCTTCGTCTCGGGCAGTGCGCGGGCGATCACGCTCACGCGGTCGATTTTGCCGAGGATCTCCTCGTCCGAGAGCGTGGCGAACGTCTCGCCCGTCATCTCGAGGTCGCCCTCCCGGAAGATGCCGATCTGATCGGCGATGGCGCGCGCCGTGAGCGGGTGGTCGCCAGTGATCATCTTGACGGCGATGCCGGCCAGGCGGCAGCGCTCGACCGCCCGCGCCACGCCCGGACGAATCGCATCCGCCAACCCCACGACGCCCAGCAGCACGAGTCCGGACTGGTCGGAGTCGCCGATTCGAACCTTGCCCGCCTCGAGACGGCGGTAGGCGATCGCCAAGGCGCGGACCGCGCGCCCGGCCATTTCCGAGACCTTCTGGCGGATTTCGTCCGGCACGCTCCCGCACGCGGCGAAGACGCGCTCGGGCGCACCCTTCACAAGCAGCAGCTCACCATCCCCGTCACGGATCAGCGTCGACATCGTCTTGCGGTCGGACGAGAAGTTCACCCGGTCGAGCAGAAATGCGGCATCACGCAACTGAGCATAGAAGACGCCCCGGTCGCGCGCCTCCAGGAGCAGCGCACACTCCGTGGGATTGCCCACGAGCTTCTCGCCCTGCTCGGTCTGTTCGAGCTCCGCCGTCGCGTTGACGGTCTCGGCGAGATCGAAGATGCGCCCCACCTCGTCCGGCGAAAGATTCGGTGCCAGCGTCTTCTCAACGACGCGCATGCTGTTGAGCGTCAGCGTGCCGGTCTTGTCCGAACAGATGACCGTCGTCGAGCCGATCGTCTCCGTGGCGACCATCTTCCGGACCAGATTGTTGTCCGCCCGGATCTTCCGCATGCCGAGACCGAGCGCGATGACCACCGCCAGGGGGAGTCCCTCCGGAACCGCCACGACGATGATCGCCACAGCCACCATGAAGTACTGAACAAGTGCCATGAAGCCCTTCAGCAGCCCCGCCCCGGTCGTCAACAGGGTCCAGAAATGGTCCGGATCCGCCTGCCACACGGAGAAGGCCCTGCTCGCCGCAAGCGCGAGGAAGATCAGGATGCCGCCAATCGTCCCCCAGATGCTGATCTTGTCCGCCAGGTCGCCCAACCGCCGCTGAAGCGGCGTCGGCGGTTCGCGGCCCTCCTCGAGCGTCTTCCCGCAGACCTCGCACCTTCCGGGTCCGCGGTAGCGCTTGCGGTGATCTTCGTTCGGACAGACCCACGGACGTCCCAGGGAACTCGCCAGCAGCCCCAGTTCCGTCTGGTCGCCGACCTTGTCGATGACAATCGTGGCGCTGCCCGACAGGAGAAAGGTGCCCCCAGTCGCACGCTGCGCGGCGTCGCGCGAGACCGGCGCGGACTCCCCCGTCATCATCGCCTCGTCGAACTTCGCCTCGCGGGATTCGACGATGCATCCGTCCGCAGGCACCCGGTCGCCCCCCTCGAGGAACACGACGTCGCCCACCACCACCTCCGTCGAGGCGATCAGATGGAAGATGCCGTTCCGGCGGACCTTTACCGCCACCTTGTCGCCATCCTTCTTCAGCAGCTCGAACGCCTTGTCCGCCTTGAACTCGCTCCAGGTTCCTCCCAGGGTCGCAATCGCCACCGCGACGAAGATCGCGAGCCCGTCCCACGGAATCTCCCCCTTCACGAACCCCAGGACAATCGCGATGACCGTGCACACGCAGAGGATGACGACCGTGGGGTCGCGGAACTTCTCCCCCCACTGCGCCAGAAAGGACTTCTTCGGAGGGGGCGTGAGCTCGTTCGGACCGTGCTCGGCCCGGCTCTTCAGGACCTCCTCGTCCGTCAATCCCCTCAATGTATCAGTCTTCTTCGTCATGTCTTCAATGCCTCAGCCCCGCTCAGGGCAACTTGATCAGATACTGCTTGTAGACGTCCGTGGGGCTGTTGGACCGCGCCTCGTTCGCACGGAGATTGTCGATCCGGCCCTTGCCACCGGCCTTGACGACCTCGAGAATCGTGTTGACCGCCTCGTCGTTCTTGAAGCCGATGGTGAAATCGCGGAAGATGGTGTTGAACGCGCCCTCGGCGCGGATGGCCGTGTGGCGGCGCTTCGGATTCGCCGCGTACCACATCGTGAAGCACTTGTGGTAGACGCCGCCCGCGTTCGGCGCGAGGTTGAAGCCGACGCTGAAGTGGTCGCTGTAGCAGAAGTCCATCCAGGTGTTCCAGCTGCGGTCGTCAAAACCGATGCTCCGTTCGTAGGCCTCATACCCGCAGGTGAAGAGCGGATGGATGTCGCGCAGCATGTTGCCGCCGCCCAGCAGACGGACGCCCGTGTAGACGTCCGCGATGCGCATGTGCGAGAACGTGTTGTCATAGCCCTCGACCAGCACGCCGATCGAGTTCGTCGCACGGTTGCCGACGATGTTGACGTCCGCGATGTCGCAGTCGGAGGACCCGGAGTTCGCGCCACGCTTGATGTGCAGTCCCACGAGCACCTGCTTCATCGAAACGTCCCGCACCTTCGTCTCGCGTCCGCCGTCGATGGAAAGCCCCTTCGCGACGCCGCTGCCGTCCAGGATGCCGCCCGTGAACGAATAGTTGCTGCCGGGCGTGCGGATGTCGTTCGCGGGATGGATCGCCCCGAGCCGCACCATCGCCTCGGAACTCGTCCAGCCAGGAGCCGCCTTGATGACCGCATAGTTGGAGAGACGCAGATCGACGCTCAGCGCGGGCTTCGCGGGCGTGCAGATCGGCTTCGCGAGCAGATAGGTGCCATCTGGGAAGTAGAGCGTACGATTCGGATTCGCGTCGATCAGCTTCTGCAGGGCGTCCGAGACGTCCGCCTTGCCGTCCGTCGGCACATGGTCCGCCACCGAAATGAATCCCGGGAAGCGTCCCTCATCCGCCACAACGCAAAGCGTCCAGGCCAATACGGCAAAAACTCCAAATACCTGCCTCATTTCCGTCCTCTCAGTTGTTGTCCAAACATAACTTCTACACTACTTCAAATCATACGAAATCGAATTAGAACGCTGATGCTGCGCATACGCAGATTTGGCGAAAACCGATCCGGCCACAACGCCGCGCATTTGGAATTGCTCTTTTTGTTCTGCGCGGCTACGCCGAAATCGGTTTTCGCCAAGATTGTGCCTCGGTTAGAGCGGGTCGCCGTTGTCAGCACCTTTGAGAATCACACGGGCGATGCCGCGCTTGCCAAGCCGGTAGTCGCCGAAGTTAATGACAAGTCCCAGCGGAATATTCATCAGCTTCATGTAGGAAAGCAACTGGGCCTTGTGCCGAATCATGTTGACCTTCTCCTCGTCGAGGGACTTGCATTCGACGATCAGGCAACGGTCGACAAAGCAGTCGATCCTCAACTTCTCCTCGAAAGTAAAGCCCTTGTAAGTAACCGGAACGACAACCTCGGTCTCGGCCTGATGCCCACGAACGCGCATTTCCTGGGCAAGGCCCTGTTTGTAGATGTTCTCGAGAAGCCCGATACCGAAGTGCTTTTGAACTTCGATAGCGGCCTCAATGACTTCGCCGGTAAGGGCGTCCGCTTTTTCAAAGAGTGGGTGCATGGCGAAGATTATACCAAAACGGCAGCTGCCAATGCGAAACTTGGCAAGAACCGCTTGTGGCGTAGCCCGCGCGGTAATAGTTTCGTCAAGGTTCGGTCATTGAAGGACAACGGAGCGGGCGTTGTAGCCACAACGGTTCTTGCCAAATCTGCGTATGCTGCGCATCTGCGTTCTAACTTGACTGCACATGGAATGTAAAAGTCATTTTGGGACAACGCCCAACTTACTAACTAACTTACCGACTACCTCTGCAGCACCGCCGGATATTCGCCCTTGGGAGCCTGAAGCCGGCAGTTCTTGACCTCGACCTTGGCCGAATCGTCCGCCAGGATGGCGGGGCGCGCCTCGGTGTCGCCCGTGTAGGCGAGCTCGACGTTCTCGAAGCGCACACCGTCCGCGTGGCGCACATAGAAGCCGTACGCCGGCAGCATCTGCCGCCGGAACATGCGGTTCTCGGGATAGGCCTTCTCCACCTCGGGGACGGAACGCGTCACCTCGGAGGCGGGGCCGCCGCCCATCACCTTCAGCTTCACATTGCGAATCGTGACCTCCTGTGGACGCAGCCCCGGCACGCCCGTGATGGAGCTTGCGAGCAGACTCGCGGATTCTCCCGTGACGTTCTCGATGACGACGTTCTTCAGATGGGACGCCTTCCCCTTCGGATGCTCGCGGCGACGCCCCAGCCGCACGAGGATCGGCGTCTGGCAGCAGCGCGTCATCTTGATGTCGTTCACACGCACGTTCTCGAGGATGCCACCGTCCACGCATTCAACGGCAATGGCCACGCGCGAGGCGATGTCCCGCTTGTCCCAGCCGGGGATGTCGTTGCTCTTGCCGATGTTGTTCTTGAACTGCGGAATGATGTTCGTCGCGCAGGAGACGAGCTCGCAGTCGTGAACCCAGATGTTGCGGAAGCCGCCCTTTGACGAAGTCCCCAGCTTGATGTGGTTGCAGTTCGAGGCGAGCCTGCAGTTGCGCACCTCGACATTCTCGCAGATGAAGTTCGAGTTGTCGCTCTTGGGGCAGATGGCGTCATCGTCCGCGTCGATGTCGCAGTTCTCGATCAGCACGTTCTTCGCGTCGATGTCGATGCCGTCGTTGTTCATGTTCTGCAGCGCGCGGATCGTCATCCGACGGACGACCACGTCTTCGCATTCCTTTATGTGGCAGGTCCAGGTGGCGGGATTGCGCAGCGTCACCCCCTCCACGCGCACGCCCCTGCAGCGGTAGAACATCACGTCCTTCCAGCGACCGGGATTGCGGTCCATGGGATGAAGCGCCCAGCCGCGTCCGTCGATCACGCCTTCGCCGACGAGGGCGATGTTCGTGGCGGCATTGGCGCCGACGATTGCATTCTGGCCCGTGGGCTTTCCGTTCATCGGCGCCACCACGCTCGTGTAGTCCGCCCGGTTCGTCGAGCCCAGCAGCACGGCGCCCTTCTTCAGCTCCAGCGTCACGTTGCTCTTCAGGAAGATCGTGGCCACGGGATACTCGCCCGCATCCAGCGAGACGACGCCGCCACCGGACGCGGCCGCACGGTCGATTTTCCCCTGAATCTCGTCCGTCACGCCATACGCGCCCCAGGCGGAAAGCGCCATTGTCCAAACGCACGCCACGCCGACGACGAATCGGGTGACGGAATCCTCTAATCTGCCATTAAACATACTTCTACTCCAGGGGCTAAACAAGGGTAGACAGTATAGCAGATTTCATCTGACAGGATTCGCGCACCGTGTATTCCGCAATCAGCCCCCATTCGTGGGTTGCCCCCGTAGATACCTCGTGAAAAGGCGCACGGATCTGCACTCCCAAAGGATCTCCAGGGCCGATAACAGAAAAGTTCCGCGCCAGTGGGTCAGGTTCGGATCGATTTCTCTTCGGACATCGCGAACCAGGAACTTGTTCGCCAACATCCGCTCATTCCGCTGACGGGTCATCGCACCGCGGGACCTCACCTGCCACCCATAACCGCAGTCCCCCGCAATCACCAGGCTCTTCAGTCCCTGCGAAAGCTTCGTCATGAACATCGCATCTTCATAAAGAAGAAGCCGAGTATCGAAGCGGACGCCACCCAACGCCTTGCGCCTAACCATCAACCGCCACACGCCCGCCATCTCGCGATGGCACCATTTCCACATCCCCCCTGGCAACAGCATCTTTGGAACGTCTCGCAGACGATAGCCGAAGAACGCCTGCCAACAGCGACGCCGAACGTCATCCCCCGCATAGACCGCACCGACGTCATGAGAAAGAACAGGGACGCCATTCAACGCGTAGCCACACAACACCGCATCCGCGTCCTTCAACTCCGCAAGCATACGCGCCAGCCAATCGGACGCCACGACGTCATCGGGATCCATGAATGCGATGACGTCCCCCGTCGCCTGTTCCAAGCCGACATTCCGCGCCGCACTCACACCCGAGTTGGACTGGTGGACAACCCGAATGCGCGGCTCCCGCGCGGCGTAGTCATCCAGAATCGCCCCGCTTCCGTCCGTCGATCCGTCATCCACGCAAATGGCAGTCCACTCCGAAATGGTCTGCGCACAGAGCGAATCCAATGCCGTCCGAAGATATTCGGCGACATTGAAGACCGGAATGACGACAGAGATGGTCATATGTTCACATTTCGCTTAATCCAGGAAGTATCCACAAAATGTTCATCCGGCGTACCTAGAGTTTCACGGATGGCATCGCTAATCCCTGGCCATGTCCAATCATGGCCCCCGATCGCAAACCGTGGTTTGATGAAATCACGGGCTTTTTCAATGTCATTTTTCGCGCCCTGATAGGTGTGGCATCCATCCACATACACGAAGTCAACTATTTCTCCGGCGTATTGAGCAATGAATGTCTCGATCGTCCCCTTTACCTTCACGACACGGGCATCTCTCGCATGACGCCGATCGAAGTCCGCCTCAACTTCAACCATATCCGTATAGGCCGACATATCATTCAAATCGTAGAAGCGTTTCCAGGGATCCACACAGAAGATCTTGGCCACGTTACCGCTTGCGAGAAATAGCTCCGCTGACTCACCACGATAGGACCCAATCTCGACAACAACAGCCCCCTTCGGCAAAGTTTTCGCCAATGCCAGGAGCCCCTCCCGCGTGTGTGCATCCGTGCGGAGATTCTGCCCGCGGAACATTGCTCGGATATTTTTCGGCATCTCCTTAATGATTCGCATGACTCGCCATATCGGCAGCATCCATTTCCTAACCTTCATTCCGCCCCCATTTCCCTTTTTCAGATTCAATCGCCCGCCTCAGAAGTTCCACACGACGCTCGTCAGTGCCGTCTCGATACCCCTTCAGATAGACGACACCCGGCTGGTCTTCCCACGCCGGCGCGCCATCGGTCGTGATCACGCGCTTCCCGCGCTCCAGCGCCTCCGCGACCACCAGGCCGAAGTTCTCGCTCAATGTCGGCAGCACGAGGATATCGGCCCATGCCCAAACTTTTTCCTTCTCGTCGCCGAAGGCATCGCAGACTGAACGGAAGTCGATTGTTTGATTGTTTGATTGAGCGATTACGGCATTAAGAACGTCGAGTCCCTTCAGGGGGTGTGGACGGCCCAGATAGAGGAGATGGAGAGGACGATCTTGCGGACGAGTCCAAGTGACCGTCTCTACGGGAAGCTTGAAGTATCGTTTCAGATCAACTGACTCGAACGCACCCGTCACACCCCAGTCCCGGCACCAGCGCGTCTCCCAGGAACCTGTCACCACCACGCGGTCGCACTTCGCGAACAGACGACGTTCGAGTGGTGCCACCAGTCGTTTTTTCCAGCCATGGTACGCCACGCGGAGAGGATCAAGACACCCATGCGTCATACGGACAAGGCGCACCTTCGCCTTCAGCACCCTACGGCAGGCCGTCCAGACCTGGGGCGTCCACATCGAGTGGACCCACACCTCGTCGTACTGGGAAATAGTACAATCTTTCACCTGACGACAGTCCGCCAGATCCGCTCCCTGTTCCGCGGCAATGAGCTTCGCCGCCACGGCAATGCCATTGGCGGGGTTGGAAAGACCAGGAACGAGATGAAGAATTCTCATACCCGCCCCCCAAGCTTCGCCAAGATACGTCTCGCCGCTTCAGCCCCGGTGGTCTGCTCGACCGTTCTCCGTGCAGACTGCCCATGTCGCTCCGCCAAAGCAGGATCTCGGGCATAACGCCGCATCGCCTCCGTCAACGAATCGGCATCACCTGTCTTGACCAGGAAACCATTGACGCCATCTACGATCAAGTCCTTGGCTGCCCCCGTCTGATCCGAACCAATCATCGCCTGCGAACACATCGCCCCCTCCATCAACGAGACCCCCCAGGGATCATAGCGGCTCACCAGCAGCATCACATGTCCACGAGCGACATTCGCATAGACCTCTTCCTGCGCAACGCCCCCCACGAGTTCCACCCCTTCCCGGCCTGCCAACAACGAACGCATCGGACCGTCTCCCACAACCAGGAAACGCACATCGGGGAACTCGTCATGGACGCGTCGAAAGGCCTCCGCCATCACGTCGACGGATTTCCGCTCCGTCAGTGATCCCGAAAAGACAAACGTCAACGATTCATTCCGAGGAGGAAGTTCCGCTGGTGGAAGTGGCGTCACATAACTGAACCAAGATACCTTCGACGCCCCCACTCCGTTCTTCCTGAACTGGTCCACCGCCCGCTGACCGATGCAGAAGACATGACTGGCATAGCGGTTCGCCAATTTGGCGAAAGCCGCAAAGAGGGGACGCATGAACCATCGTCCCCGAGTTCCCTCTGTCACGACAATCCAAGGCAGCCCCTTCATCGAACAACGCAGCGCGATTCGCCAATATGTCAGGTTGAAGAAGGCGCCAACGGACTGGATACGTTCGTCGTAGTCCTTGATCAGGCGACGTGCCTCCACGGGTGATCGAACCTGGAACTCCCACTCTCGTAGAGGACGGCATTTCCAGCCCATCGCCGTCCTGCCGGTGTCGTACTGCTTGAAATAGCAGGCCACAACATCCACGCCATGCGCCCGAAGAGCCTCCAGGAGCGCCGTCTGGTAGGTGTTGGGGAAGACTGTCCAGTAGCACAACTTCATACGTCCCCGCACATTCTCTTCGAGAAGGCGGAAAGGTCACGCCCCCGCCACCGGACCGAATCAACTACGCTTCGCAGATAACTACCATCCAATAGGCGCCAGAGACGTAGCTTCAGGTTCCCCGTCCCCGTGATCGTGAACGATTGACGTCTCAACATCTCGGCAATCTCTTCCGCCTGCCGACGGAGTTCGAACTCGCTTCGCACGCCACTGGAGGTCTTCGAGCCATCGTGGTTCCGCCAGGCCCAAAGATAGGACTGAATCCGTTCAAAATGAGCCCCGGCTTTCATGAACTTGATCCAAAGGTCGAAATCCATTCCCACGCTCATCCGCACGTCGAATCCACCGACCTTCTCGAACAGTTCACGCGTGAAGAACGAACTGGGGCCATTCACGTGCGGGAGGGCATGGCGATAAAGCCAATCATGCCAGGAATTTCCCCAAAGGCATTTGGTAACCCGTCCGTCCTTGTCCACGAAGACCTGATTTCCGGCGATCCATGTCCGGGACGGACTCTCCCCAATGACCCGCTGAACCTTTCTGAGTGCATTGGGCAGAAGCACATCATCGGCATTCAACCAGAACAGCCATTTGCCGTGCGCCTTCGCAAAGCCCTTGTTGAAGGCGTCACTCTGGCCACGATCCGGTTCAAGATCCGCGTCCTGGACAATGATTTCCAAATCATCCCCCATCCCCTGGGCATGCAGGCTCTCAAGCGCCTCGTCCATGTACGGACGGGGGCCCTTCACCGGCATCACACAGCTGAACAGAGGCTGCTTCATCGTCGAACCTAACGCCGGAGAAGGCGATACCCCCAATAGCCGATGTATTCCTTGAATGCGATGCAATTACGCTGAAAGCGGTCAGGGGACGGCAGCAGATCCGCAAACTGGAACGGCGTACTGTTCACCAGAACCTCGTAATCCGTCGCCGCCGGCACAATTTCCAACCCCGGAGCGTACCTCCGGTACATGAGCAGACTCCTTCGCATATGCCAGGCACTGGTCACGAGCAAGACCTTTGGTCTGGTTAGTTGGTTAGTTGGTTTGCCAGATTGGCCTTCAACATTCAACCTGCAACTTTCAATTTTGAACTTGGAACCTTC
>JAUNMP010000080.1 GCA_030537465.1 bacterium | reverse complement strand
ACTTGACGAACTTGTCGTGCCAGCTCGCGTCGCCCGTGACGAACTTCTCGTCCACACCGTTCGAGCGCATCTGGCGCCACTTGTAGTGGTCGCCGCCAAGCCACACCTGTGCGATGTTCTCCCACTTCTTGTCCTGCGCGATCTCCACCGGGGGCAGATGGCAGTGGTAGTCGATGATGGGCATCTTCTCCGCGTAGTTGTGGTACAGCTCCTTCGCCGCGTCGGTCGTGAGCAGGAAATCGTCGTTGATGAAAGCCATGTCGTCTCCTTCGTTCGGGTTAGATGGAGGTGATTATACTAAAAAAAAGGCACGGTGTGAACCGTGCCTTCTTTACTGATAGCCCCGAGGGCTACGCCGTCAGGCCTTCTTCGCGATCTCGACGATCTGCTTGAAGCCGGCGGGATCCTGAATCGCAATCTCGCTGAGCATCTTGCGGTTCAGCGTCACGCCCGCCTTGATCAGGCCGGCGATGAACTTGCTGTAGCTGATGCCCTCAGCGCGGGTCGCCGCGTTGATGCGGGCGATCCAGAGGTGACGGAAATCGCGCTTCTTCAGCTTGCGGTGGGCGGTCGCCAGACGCTGGGCGCGATCGACGGCCTCCGTCGCGGTGCGGAAGAGTTTGGAACGAGCGCCGCGGAAACCTTTCGCAAGTTCCAGGCGGCGACGACGACGTTCGCGGGAAGCGGGTGCGTTAGTGGCTCGCATTTTCTATTTCCTCCTTAGGCGTACGGCTGCATGCGGTGCATCGTCTTCTCGACGGTCGCATCGGTGACGGTGATGCCACGGAGATTGCGCTTGCGTCCACGGCTCTTGTAGCCGTTCAGGTGGGCCTTGCCGCCCTGCGAACGCATAACCTTGCCCGTAGCCGACATTTTCATGCGCTTGGTGGCGCACTTCTTGGTTTTCATCTTAGGCATTGTCGTTGTCCTTTTTGTGCATTCCTTACCGGTCGGGCAGTCGGTTTGAGCCCGATCCAGACGGAAAAACGGGCCATAGTGTATCAAAACGGCGGTTCTGAGTCAATGAGGGATGGCAGAAATCGGCAAAGAGCCGTGCGAGTCCTTTTTGTGCTATACTTTCACGCCGATGGACACAATCACGAAGGAACAGCGCAGCAAGGTGATGTCCCGCATTCGTTCGCGGGACACCAAGCCCGAGATTCTCGTGCGGAAGAGGATTTTCGCCGCCGGCTGGCGTTTCCGCACCTGCGACAAGCGCTTCCCCGGCCATCCGGACGTCGTCGTCCCCCGCGCCCACACGCTCATCGAGGTCCGCGGCTGCTTCTGGCACCGCCACGGCTGCGCCGCCAGCACCATGCCGAAGTCGAATGTCGACTTCTGGATGACCAAGTGGTCTAACAACATCCGCCGCGACCGTCGCCATGAGACGGAATGGAAGGAGCTCGGCTGGAATGTGATCCTCGTGTGGGAATGCGCGCTCAAGCCCGTTCGACAGGAAGAGACCCTCACGCGCATCTGCCAGGCGCTCGACGTCTGGGCCGCGGAAGGTCCACGCAAAACGCCCCATCGGCTTGTTCTGCCGCGGAGCCTCTGACGAATGGCTCAGCGCGCGTGTCCCCGACCGCGTACCCTCTCACGGAGCGTCTGGAAGAGCACATAGAGTCCCGGCACGAAGACGAGGCCAATCAACGTCGCCGCGAGCATTCCCGCAAAGGTCGCCGTGCCAATGGCACGACGGCTCCCCGCGCCGGCGCCCGTCGCCCACACGAGAGGCGCGATGCCGAGCACGAAGGTGAGCGCCGTCATCAGAACCGCCCAGAAGCGTTCGCGTGCACCCGCCAGCGCGGCCTCGACGATGCCGAGACCCTCCTTCTCGTGCTTGTCCTTCGCGAACTCAACAACGAGAATCGCGTTCTTCGAGGCAAGGCCGACCAGTAGCACGATTCCGAGCTGAGCGTAGACGCTGAAGGAAAGCCCCACGATCTGCAGGCCCAGCAGCGCACCCAGCACGGCCGTCGCCACGGACAGCATCACGGGGAGCGGAATCGTCCAGCTTTCGTACTGCGCGACCAGGAAGAGATAACCGAAGAGGATCGCGAGCATCAGGAGCGGCGCCGCGGTACCGCGCGCGCGCATTTCGTGGAAGGTGAGCCCCGCCCAGTCATAGCCATAGTCAGGCGGCAGCTTCTCGTCGAGGATGCGGATCACCTCGCGCTGGCATTCGCCCGCGGTGACGTTCTTCGCGGGCGTGCAGAGAATGGTGCAGTAGACATACTGGTTGCGGCGGTAGATCGCGCGCGGCCCCTGAGACTCCTTGAAGGAGACGAGCGCCCCGACGGGGACCATGTCGCCCGTGTCACTGCGGACGTAGAGTCCCGCCACGGCCTCCTCGTTGGCCCGGCCCTTCCAGTCCGCCTGAATCGTCACCCGATTCACCTGCGTGCCGAGATTGACGTCGTTCACATAGAGTGAACCGAGATAGTTCTGCAGCGTCGCATAGAGCTTGGCAAGCGGAACGCGGAATGTCTCGCACTTCGCGCGGTCGACCTCCAGGTGCAGATGGGGCGTATCGGCGTTGTAGCCATAGACGGCGCTCTCGATCAGCGGCGAGGCGCGGAACGCCGCGGCGAGGGACTTCGCCACGCGGTCAAGGCGCATCGGGTCCATATCGCCCATCGAGAAGATCGCCGGCTCAACGCCTCCCACGGCGCCGAAGCCCGGGATTGCCGGCGGCGCGAACGCGCGCGCGACCAGGGAAGGCAATGTCGCATTCGCCTCGTTGACCCTGGCGCGGATGGACTGGACCTCAAGGTCGGCCCCCTTCCGTTCCTTCCACGGCTTGAGCGTCACCGTCATGGAGGCCTGATTCTCGCCCTTGCCGCCGATGCGGCTGTGCCCGGCCGTCGTAAGAACCGAGTCGACGCCGGGGATCTTCAGCATTCGCTCGACACTCTCCGTGCAGGCCCGCATCGTGGTATCGCGCACCGTGCCCTCGGGCAAGTTGCCGTCCACCATGATCGTGCCCTGGTCCTCATGCGGGATGAAGCCCGGCGGAATCGTCTTCGCGAGATGAATCGCCCACATCGTCATCGCCGCGAAGATGAGCACCAGCATCATCGGGCGGCGCGCGAAAATGCCGGCCACGAACGCATACCAGCCCTTCGTGGCGGCAAGCGCGCCGTCGAACGTCTGGAACAGGACGTTCTTCCGCTTCCCCTCGGGGGCATTCTTCATCAGCACCGTGCAAAGCGCCGGCGAGAGCGTGAGCGCGCAGAGCGTCGAGAAGCACACCGCCGCCGAGAGCGTCACCGAGAACTGCTGGTAGATCTTGCCCGTGAGCCCGCCCAGGAATCCGACGGGGACGAAGATTCCGAGCAGGACGAGCGTCGTCGCGATGACCGGGCTTGTCACGTCCTGCATCGCCTGGATCGACGCCTCCTTCGGATTGAGCCCGCGGCTCATCAGCTCCTGCACACGCTCGACCACGACAATCGCATCGTCCACCACCGTGCCGATCGCCAGCACCAATCCGAACAGCGTGAGAATGTTCACCGAATAGCCCAGCACGGCCATCAGAATGAAGGTCGAGAGTAGCGAAACGGGAATCGTGATCACCGGCACGAGCATTGCCCGAAGATCCTGCAGGAAGATCCAGCAGACAAGCGCCACGAGGAGAATCGTCACGAAGAGCGTCTCGACGATCTCCCAGAGACACTCCCGCACGTAGTCCGTCGTGTCATAGGGAATCAACCATTCGAGATCGCCGGGGAAGCGCTTCTGCAGTTCCGCCATCTTTTCGCGGACCAGCTTCATGGTCGCGATCGCGTTCCCGCCCGGCATCTGGTTGAGCTCCACGGAAATGGACGTCTTGTTGTTGAAGGAGTTGTGGTGCGAGTACCCCTGTTCGCCGTACTCCGTGCGCGCCACGTCCTTCAGACGCACGATGCCGCCGTTCTCGTCGCGTCGGACGATGATCTCGGCGAATTCCTCGGGCGTGTGGAGACGTCCCTTCGCGATCAGGGTGAGCGAACGCCCCTCGTTCACCGGTGCGGGCGACGCGCCCACCGTGCCGAGCGAGGCCTGCACGTTCTGCGCCTTCAGCGCGGCCACCACCTCCTCGGAGTTGATGCCCTGCGCCGCGCAGCGCTTCGGGTCCAGCCACACGCGCATGGCCATCTTCGGACCATGGATCGACGCGTCGCCGACTCCCGGCACGCGCAGCAGCGCGGGCTGCACCACGCCATACATGTAGTCGGAGACCTCGATGCGGCTCAACTTCCCCGTCTTCGACCGCAGGGTGAGGATGCCCAGCTGGTCCTCGCTCGCGCAACGAACGCGCAGCCCCGTGTTCTTGACCTCCACCGGCAGCTTCGATAGGGCCTGCTGGACGCGGTTCTGAACCTTCATGAGCGCGACATCGCGGTCCACGCCGACCTCGAAGGTGATGCCCAGCGAATAGCTGCCGTCGTCCGCGCAGGAAGACGCCATATAGAGCATGTCCTCCACGCCGTTCATCTCGTCCTCGAGCGGCGCCGCGACGGTGTTCATCACCTCCCGCGCGTTTGCGCCAGGATAGTTGCAAGCCACGACGATGCGCGGCGGAGTGACCTCGGGGTACTGCGCCACCGGCAGGTACTTGAGCGCGACGAGCCCCGACAGCGACAGTACGATCGAAATCACCGCCGCGAAACGCGGGCGCTCAATGAAGAACCTGCTCAAAGGCCGCAGCGCATCAATCGCCGCACGCACACTCAACTTCGCCATAGGTTCTCCCTCGGGAACTGCCTCAGCGCCCCGACCGCTTGCCCATGCCGAACAGCTTCAGCGCCGAGCGGAAATCGGCCGGCAGCGGTGAGTGGGCCTTGATCTCCTCGCCCTTCCGCATGGGATCCGGCAACGCCAGCGCCGTCGCGTGCAGCATCTGGCGCGGCACGGTCATCAGACGGGGGTCACGGGCGGACTTCAAACCAAAGGTCCGGTCACCGACAATGGGGTAGCGAACGCCCGCAAGATGACGGCGGATCTGGTTCGTACGCCCCGTCTCAATGCGGACGCGCAGGAAGGAGGCGTCGGGGCTGGCGGCCTCACGCGTGACGATCGAGACCGCCGGCTGGTCGTCAAGCGGCGTGTCGATCTTCTGGTGCGCGTACGGGAAGCTGCCGGCGACAATCGCGGCGTAGGTCTTCGAGACACGCCGCGTCTTGAAGATCTCAACTGCGGCGACATATGCGGCATAGGTCTTTGCGAAGAGCAGGCACCCCGTCGTGTCACGGTCAAGACGATGCACGGCCTGGAGGTTCGGCTGCTTGACCTGGACACGCAGAATGGCCTCGACGGACTTGGGGTCCTCGTTCGCGAGAATGCCCGCGGGCTTGTCCGCAACAATGTAGTCGGGCGTCTCCACGAGCACACGCACGTGCTTGCGCTCCTCGGGGGCGATGGCGGTCTTCGCGCTGCCGGCCTGACGGCGTGCCGCGGCGACGACGGCCTTGGGAATTTCGATGGCGTCGCCCGTCTTGAGCGCATGGTGCGCAATCCAGACACAGCGGCGGTTCACCCAGACACTGCGTCCGTCGATGACGGCCTTCGCGGCGCGGCGGGAAAGGCCCAAACGAGCGGCGAGAAAATCCTGGAGCGGCTTGCCCGCATCGGGACGATTGACGACAAGCACTTCAACGTTGGTGGCGAATTTCGGTGCGGCTCTCATAGCTTGGTCTTAGACTCGAATGATGGATCCCACGACACCCACGATCTTCTTACCCTGGAAATCCGGGGCCAGCTGGATTTCAACGTCCTCGGAATCCGTCTCGTCCTCCTGCGCGGTGATGCGGATGGACGTCCTCTCGCCCGCGAGCGCGCTGGCGAACTGTTCGGACATCGGCTCATCGTCCAGCAGGTCGGAGAAGAACATCTTCAGGACCTCGCCCTCGTCTTCATGCCCGAACATCTCGAGGAACGCCGGATTGATCGAACGGAAGCGTCCGTCCGGCGCGCAGGCAAACAGCGCCGCCTGCGAGACGTCGAAAGCGTTCTGCTTGGTGCGGAACACGGCGAGCTGACGACGGCGACGCTCGATGTTGCGGATCGTGAAGACGAGATCGCCGGGGTCGAGCAGATCGATCAGACTCACGGTGACTTCGGCGGGGAAGGAGGATCCATCCTTGCGAAGGCAGTTCGCGTCCAGCATCATGTGGCGGGCCTGGGCGAGTCCAGACCGGATGCGCTCGACAATCTCGGGCGTCACGCCTGGGATGAAGCGCCCAACCGGACTATCCATGACCTCGTCCGTCTCATAGAGAAAGAATTCCTTCGCACGCGGATTGAGCTCAAGTAGGTGTCCACTGGGGTCTGTGATCAGCACCGCATCGTACATGCCCGCCAGCAGCTGGCGGAAGAGCGAACGGTGGTCTTTCATTGTGGGAGTAATCGGCATGGACACTTTATCCTTCTGTCGGGAGAATGAATACGCACATTATCTCAAATTTCCTGCGGAAACGCACGCATTATCTCGTCAGAGACCATTACCAGGCCTTGATGGCGGCTCCAAGCTGGTCGATTCCGCGGACGGCCTTGTCGTGGTGCAACGCGATTGTGCGCTGCCAGGGGGCCATCATGAATCCCTTGAGATGCTCCTTCGAGCAATTAGCCCGGCAAAAACGGACCGTATCAGCGAAATTCGTATCGCAGGACCAGTTTGAACCCGTGGGCACCTGGTCAAAGCCTGCCTTGTCAAAATCGACGTAGGTCTGAACGCGGTTTCGCGCACTGTCCTTCGCATCTTTGAACGACGCACCATAGTACCAGTTGCTCTGCAACACGCTACGCGGCATCCGTCTGAGAAATTCCTCCTTGTGGTTCCAATAGTAGTCGCTCCAGATCCATGGACGCACCCCCTGCCCCTCGACCTGCCGGACAAACCAGAGGAAATCATGCCACCAGAGCTCGCCCTGACGAACCACCACCATTTCGTGGGTGGACTGGTGGTTGGCCGTCTCCTCGTCATAGCCCAGATGGAAAAAGCGCGGATGGTCGAAGATCTCAACCGTATCCCGAATCACGTCGGCACACACCTTATAGTAGGCGGAGGTCGAAACCATGCGTCCGTACTCCTTGAGCCAGGAATCATGGCAGGCGGAGAAATTGAACTTCGGAATCGGCTCGAGGCCAAGTCCGCGTAGCCGTGCAAGCTCCTTGCGCATCTTCTCGACGCTCCAGGTGCCTTTCACCGCGAGCTCAGGATGACTCGGCAATGCCATTCCCTCGCCAAGGTCGATGATCACCATGTTTGCACCGCTCTTCGAGAGGTGGTCAATCATGAAGTTCCACTCAGGTTCCTCCGTGCGGAGATAATCGGCGCAGCAACGGGTGCGGAACGGTTCCGGGGCATCCGGCGGACACCGCTCAAGCGGAATGTCCTTCCAGTTGTTCATCCCCAGGTGGATGAGGTAGGACCAGATGACGTCCGGCTTTGCAAGCACAGGTGTCGCCTTCGCGGCCATTGAGAGTCCCGCGGCCACCAGAGCCGCCGTTCCAAGAAATTCGCGTCGTGTCGTGTTCATTCCACACTCCCTGTTGTCTTTTCCCGCAGTATACCACATTTCAATCGAAGGATGCGCCAGACCTCGTCGCGTTGTTCGGGCGTGAAGCCGAAAAGACTGCCCACGTTCTTGACCCGCACCATGTGGGCGGACATCAGGACGGGATCTTCGCGGAAGACTTCCCAGGGGATGATGGGGTCGAGCTCCTTGACCTTGCGGAACGCGACGACGTTCTCCCGCCAGGCCCCCTCGTATTCGCCGCACCCCAGACTCGCCTCGCACCGCAGCAGCGAATGGACGCCACGGTTTTTCACGGGGCCTCCGACATATCCCAGCACAAGATCGCCCACACGCATCTCGTCGAAGGCACGACCGCTCGTGCGGACATGTCCCCGTTCGTTGTACTTGTAGTAGAAGAAGGTCTCGCCGACCGCCACCTCGTTGTCCAGGCTCCAGTAGTCGACGTTCGTGGCAAGCCACCAGACGCGGTCACTGAAGCGCGAGGGGTCGGCATCGGCGAGCTTCCGGCCATAGGCGGCGAAGACCTGTGCCACGCGCACGTCGTCCTCCGCGAGTTCCTCCAGCGGACGCTTCCCTTCGAATCGGCAGATTCCCTTCCGCTGGCCTCGAGCGATCCACTCGATGCGGCGGCGGTGCCCGAGATTCATTTCGCGTTCGATCTCATAGCGGTAGACGCCCGTGACGAGCGCAAGCCCCATCACCGTGTCCGTGCCTCTGACAACGAGGACGATGTCGCCCTCATCCATCACGCGGGAGAATTTCCAGCAACAGTCGGCAATGATCTCGGAATCGTCACCCACAATGGCGCTCTTTAACTCTTGTCGCGTTCTGTAGCGCCGAAGGTCGCCGAGCATCCACCAGCCCAGAACCAAATCATGTCCGAGATCCGCCCACTCTGCCGTACCGTCTCCAAGCGTATAGATCCAAATCCGCCGTGTCATTTTCAAATTGTTCGCCATCGACCTATCCTCTGCTGGCCATTCTAGCACAATCCGACGGCAAGAGGAAGCCCCCTGCTCCTCACTGCCGCCTGGAGCGACTCCGACAATTTGATATAATATGCCTATGAAATCCATAGAGGACAGGACCGCGCCAAACTGCATCCGCGTGCGCGGCGCGCGGGTGCACAACCTGAAGAACGTCGATGTCGACGTGCCGCTCAACCGCATCGTCGGCATTGCCGGCGTCTCCGGGTCGGGCAAATCCTCCTTGGCCCTCGGCGTCCTCTACGCGGAAGGCTCGCGCCGCTATCTGGAGGCCCTGTCGACCTACACGCGCCGCCGCATGACGCAGGCCGAGAAGGCGCTCGTCGACGAAGTGCTCCACGTACCTGCCGCCCTGGCCCTCCATCAGCGGCCGGGCGTGCCCGGCATCCGCAGCACGTTCGGCACCTCCACGGAGCTTCTGAACAGCCTGCGCCTGATGTTCTCGCGCCTCGCAAGCCATCCCTGCCCCAACGGACACTACCACGAACCCACGCTCGACGTCGCCGCCGAACGCGAGATGACCTGTCCCGTCTGTGGCGCCCACTTCTACGGTCCCGGCGCCGAGATGCTGGCATTCAACTCCTCCGGAGCCTGTCGAACGTGCGACGGCACGGGCGTGATCCGCACGGTCGACGAATCGACGCTCGTCCCCGACGAATCGCTCACCATCGACGAGGGCGCCGTGCTCCCCTGGGGGTCCCTCATGTGGTCGCTGATGAAAGACGTCGCACGGGCGATGGGCGTGCGGACCGATGTGCCCTTCCGCGACCTCACGCCGAAGGAACGCGACATCGTCTTCCACGGTCCCGCCGTCAAGAAGCACATCTTCTACCACAGCAAGAACACGAACGACGCCTGCGAATTGGATTTCACCTACTATAACGCCGTCTACGCCGTCGAAAACGCCCTGTCGAAGGTCAAGGACGAGAAAGGCATGAAGCGCGTGGAGAAGTTTCTGCGGATGGGACCGTGCCCGGACTGCCATGGCACGCGCCTCTCCCCCGCCGCCCGCGCGCCGCGTCTGCGCGGTCTTTCGCTCGACCAGGCCTGCGAAATGTCGCTCGCGGAATTGATCCCCTGGGTGGCCGGCATTCCCGCCACACTGCCCAAGGCCCTGCGTCCCATGGCCGAAAGCATCGGCGAGTCGTTCCGCGACGTGGCGCGCCGCCTCGTCGATCTTGGCCTCGGCTACCTCTCTCTCGACCGCGCCGCCGCCACGCTCTCCACCGGCGAGCGCCAGCGCATGCAGCTCGCCCGCGCCGTACGGAACCGCACGACAGGCGTCCTCTATGTGCTGGACGAACCGTCGATCGGCCTCCATCCCGTCAACATCGCCGGCCTTACGGGCGTCATGGACGATCTGGTCGCGGACGGCAACTCCGTCGTCTTCGTCGACCACGACACGAACATTCTCTCGCATGCCGACTGGATCGTCGAACTCGGCCCCGAAGCCGGCGCCGGCGGCGGACAGCTCGTCGCCCAGGGCAGCGTTCCGCAAGTCAAGGCGGCCCCCGCCTCGGTCATTGGCCCCTTTCTCGCCGGCACGGCTCCGACACGCGTCCGCGAACGGACGCCCGCCCCGCAGATGTTCGATCTTGGACGCATCCATCTCGAAACTTCGGCGATCCACACCGTCAAGCCGCTTTCCATCGATTTTCCGAAGGGCCGTCTCTCCGTCATCACGGGCGTCTCCGGCTCGGGCAAGACCACGATGGTGCTGGAGAGCCTCGTCCCCGCCCTCGAAGCCACCACAGCCGGCACGGCGCTTCCCGCCCACGTGAAGACCCTGAAAGCCGACGGCATCCACCAGGTCAAACTGATCGACTCAACGCCAATCGGCATCAACGTCCGCTCGACCGTGGCCACCTATGCGGATGTCCACGACGAACTCCGCAAGGTCTACGCCAAGACACCCGCGGCGAAGGCGGGCAAATACAAGGCCGGCGACTTCTCGTACAACACCGGACGCCTCCGCTGCCCCACCTGCGACGGCACGGGTTCCATTTCGCTCGACGTGCAGTTCCTTCCCGACGTGGAGATCCCCTGCCCCGACTGCCGCGGCACGCGCTACGCAGCCGAAGCCCACCGCATCATGCGGCAGGAACCCTCGGGAACGGAGCGGTCGCTTCCCGAGCTGATGGATCTTCCCGTCGATACCGCCCGCACGGCCTGTTCGGATCTGACATCCGTCCGCCACCGTCTAGACGTCCTGCACGATCTCGGTCTCGGCTATCTGACGCTCGGCGAAGAGACGCCCGGACTCTCGGGCGGCGAAGCCCAGCGTCTCAAGCTCGCGAGCGAAATGGGACGCGGACAGTCCGATTCGATCTTCGTCTTCGACGAGCCGACAATCGGCCTCCATCCCCAGGACGTGCAGACGCTTCTTCGGGTCTTCCAGACGCTCATCGCGCACGGCGCGACCGTCATCGTGATCGAGCACGACCTCGACGTCATCCGCAACGCCGACTACATCGTCGACATGGGTCCTGGCGGCGGGGACGAAGGCGGTCGCATCGTCGCCACGGGAACGCCCGAGGAAATCAAGGCCAGCAAAGCGAGCCTTACCGGCCGCTACATCTAAAATCGCGAACGATCAGCGATCGATCTGGTCGAATGTGTCGACCACGATGGAGGGCGGCGTACCCGTATACTTATCAAGATCGGCGGGTGTTGTCTCGCCCGAGAGCACGCACACGAAGTCGACACCCGCGTTATCCGCAATCGCCTTGTCCGTATAGAGACGGTCTCCCACGCAGGCAATCTCCTCGGGCTTGAACTTTGCAAGCACGGGCGCGAGCAGGGACGGCGAGGGTTTGCCGAAGACATGACTCGGCTTCATGCCGTTCGTAATCTCGAGGAACTTCAGCATTCCTCCGACATCGGGAATCGGACCTTCTTCGGAGGGGCAACAGTTGTCGGGGTGCGTCGCGACGAAATCGACGGGGCCAAGATTCGAAAGATCCTTGAGCCCGACCGCGGCATTGCCGCCGTTGCGCATATTCCACTGCGCCGTGAGGCCGCGGAGCTTCTCGTAGGTGAGCTCCCTGTCGTAGGTCAGCGCCATCAGCTCGTTCTTCTCGGGATCGTAGCCGATCTCGACGCCAGCGTCCGCCAGGCGCTCCTTCATATGCGCCGTCACCGCCTCGCTCGCCACGAGATAGACGCTCTTGTAGCCCTTCTCGCGGATGTACGCCTCGAGGGTGATGAGCGGCGTGAGGATCTGCTCCGGCGCCACCGGAATCTCCGCGCCGGAGATCTTCTTCATGTACTCGGCGGGAGTCTTCGAAGTGTTGTTGGTGAGATAGAAGAACGAGAAGCGCCCGCTCTTCGTGGAATCGATGACGAACTTCACCGCAGGGACGATCGGATTGGGTCCCATGAACAGCGTTCCGTCCAGATCGCAGACGAACGCCTTCTTCTTCGAGATGTCAAATGCCATTGGTCGGTTATCCAATTAGAGCGAGAGGACGTATTCCGCGAGGTCCTTGATCTCCTCGGGGGTGAGCGTGGAGGTCGCGCCGTGCTTGTCTTCCGGATTGGTCGTCGTGAGGACCTCCTCCATCGTCAGTGCGCGGCCGTCGTAGAGGTACGGGGCGGAACGCCAGCACTCGGCGAGCGTGGGCGTATCGAACTTCTTGCCGGTCTCGGTGGCCGTGCCGGTGCCCACGTCATACGGCTTCAGGTCGGTCCAGAGTTGCTCTCCGTTCGGGCCCTTCGAACCCGTCGTGTGGCAGTCGCCACACTTCGCCTTCTGGAAGATCTTCTCGCCGCGTTTGGCACGTGCGGAGAGCTGTCCGTCGACGAGGTAGGGACTCGGCACGGGCTTCATCGCCTTGCAGTAGGCGTCGAAGCAGAAGACGTCCTCCTCGGGACGCGTCACGAACTGGATGTGGACGAGCCCGGCCTTGTTGCACGCATGCATGTCCTTGCGGATGCCCGTGATCATCGTGGGCGGCGTCCACTGCACGTAGAGCTCGCTCTTCGTCTGCTTGGGGTTGCCCATGCCGTCGTTCAGAAGGTCCCAGTTGAGCCCGTCCACGCGGCCGTCGGGATGGCAGCTCGCACAGCTCTGCCACTGCTGGAAGCACATGGAGCCGTCGTTGAAGAGCATCTCGCCGCGTCGGACCTGGTCCTTCGTCAAGTCGGTTCTGGGTCCGACCTGCTGCACGTTCGCGACCGCGGATGCATCGTCCAGCGCGAGCGTGGAGACCGCATCCGCGAAGTAGAGTGCCGTCACAGCCGTGCGACCGAGTGTCACGACGCCGCGGGGGCCGTCGCCGCCCGCAAGCACACGGCGGCGGATCGAAACGAGGAACGCGAGGTCGTTCGGGACATCCTCGGCGCTCTTCACAATGCCGCTCGCGCTCTGACCCTTCGCCGCCTTCTCGAGGCGGTCGTGCAGCGCGGCGCGGTCAATGATCGAAAGCTCGCAGGTGCCGGCATGCGCCACGACAAGCGTCTTGCCATCCCCCGTCACGGCGACTCCCCAGGGGTTCGCGCCGCCGCGATCGACGTCGTCGAGCAGCACCGTGTTCACATAGGCGCCGGTCACGCCGTCGAATACGGAGAGCGCCGCCGTGTTCATCCAGCCGCGTTCGAGCTGCGTCGTCGGCAGCTGGTAGCGTCCCATCGAATGCGTCACGTAGATGAACTTGCCGTCCGGCGACACGCCGAGACCACGCACGCCAGTCGAACCATTCGGCAGCAGGACGTGCTTCACCGCGAAGGACTTCGTGTCGACCACACTCACGCTCGCCGCCACGACGTCATTGGTCGCCGCACAGTAAGGCAGCATGTTGGCCACAAAGAGCAGGTTGCCATTGGCTCCAAGACCAGCGGCGAACGGTTCACGCAGCACGGGAATCGTCTTCGCCACCTTCATCGCCGCGAGGTCGACCACGCTCACCTTGTTCTGGTAGCGGTTCATCACATAGGCCATCTTACCATCGGGGGCAATGACAGGCGCGCAGGGCGAGTGGCCGACGGCCACGGACGCGACGAAAGTGCCATCCTCCTTGAACTTCTGGAGTTCGCCGGCCTGGACGCCGCACGTGACGTAGACGAAACCACCCGAGGAGGCAATGCCGGTGGGATTCACAGGTACGCCCTTCACGGACCTGCTCTCGATCTTCCACTGGCGCATCGCCGTACCACCCAGATTCAGATTCACAACCTTGCTGCCCGTCGCACAGGTCACGAAAATGCTACCACCGTTACCAGACGAAGCCAGAAACTCAGGCGAAGCATACGCGCTTGCAGGCGCGGGAACCTCGACGGCTCCCTTCGAATCGTGACACAGCCCACCCACGAGCGCGAACAGCGCCAGCAGTCCGAAAGTCTTTTTCATCGACACTCCAGATTGATTGAGGAAATTGAAATCATATCATCCCGTACGGAATGTCCGTGTATCATACCATATTTAGCGGTCAGATGTCTAACGCTTCGCCTTGTCGAGGCCGGGCTTGCCGTGCCAGGTCTTCGACGCGAGCGGACGACCACACGTGCCGTACCAGTTGCGCGGGTAGACCTCAAGCGCGTAGTCCTTGTCCTGCGGCAATTCGGCAACGTTGAACCAAAACTCCAGCTTCTTCGGCTCGAACCGCGCAAGCTTGTGGAAGGCCGGCGAGACAAAGCGCTTCACCAGCGGCGTGGAACCGTCCTTCGGCACGGCGCGTACCTCGTAGTCGAGAATGCGCAGGCCCTTGGGCGGAATCGCCGCCGGGAACTTGAGCGTCATCACGATCGCCCACTTGCCCTGGCGTGTTTCCGTGTTGCGGGTGTAGGTTTCGAGCTTCGCGCCCACTGGGAACTGGGGCGCCGAAGCCGCTTTCGCCCGCGCCACGGGATCATAGGTTTTGGGGCCAGACGCCATCGGCAGCGGCACGACCCAGGGGTCCGCCCCCTCCTCGCCACCCTCCTCCAGATCTCGGCGTTCGATTTCAATGCGGTTCCGGTAGACGTTGACAACAAAGCCCTGTCCGCCTCGGAGGTCACGGCGGGCGTCAATTTTCGGCATGGCCTCCTGTCCAGCCCCATCCCGCTTGCCGGACCCGTTCTCATGCTCTTTGGGCACACCCATGTAAGAGAGCGAAGGCGTCGCAATCGCCGTGAACTCGCCCTGCCAAATCGAGAGTTCGTCGTTGAATGTATGGTGGGCGTGTCCTGAGAACGAGACCGCGTTCGGGAAGTCTTTCAGCGCGGCGAATCCCACGCCCTTGTCCGCCCAGCCGAAGCTGTCGGAGGTCGTTCCCCGCAGCGGCGGGTGCTGGAAATAGAAGAACGGCTTGTCGCCCTTGAAACGCGCGCCATTCGCTTTCATCCATTCACCAATCTTCTCGAATCCCTGCCACTCGCCGGAAATGAAGTCGTAGCCCTTCACCTTCCGCACGCGAATCGGCTCCCACTTCTCATGGAAGATCTCCTCCCAGCAGGCTGCCAGGCCGAGTTTCGAAAGCGCCTCGTCTTCCGAGTAGCCGTTGGCGTGCATGTCCATCGCCATGTCACCGTACCACCATCCCTCGAAATCGTGGTTGCCCGTACAGAAGAGCGGCACGACACGGGATTTTCCACTGGGACCCTCTGGAGGGAACACGCGGTTCCAGGCATCGGCGATGTACTGGAGCGAGCTCTTCAGCCCCCAATCCGCCAGATCGCCCGGCACCATCACCGCATCCACATCGCGGTCGCGGAAATAACGCAAAGAAGCCTCGAAAAGCGATGCGCTCTCAGGCGTCGTCACATGGATATCGCTCACCACTCCGAACCGCAGTTCGGGACGTTCCCCGAAGACAAGGCTTCGACAGCCACCATAGCCCAAGGCCGAGCCCACGAAGGCACTCTGGAGGAAATTACGTCTAGTGAGGTCGAGCATCATCGTTCTCCGTTTGAAAAAGAAAAAAAAGGGGTCAAGGCATGATGGGACGGCGGAAGAGCACGCGGTCCCCCTCGATCACGGGACCTGGCTCGGTGCGCCAGGCCGCATCCGCACGGAAAAGCGGCGGCGGCGTACGGAGAGGAATGGTCAACTCCCGAGCTCGCAGAAGCACATCGAAATCCAGCCAGTTGGCGCGTTCGCGCAGCATCCAGGCCACCGCCATGTAGGTTGCGTCGCGTCCGCAGAAATCCCACTTCGGCGCACTGAAGCAGCGGATTGCAAATACATAGGGGCCTTCGGCGGCCACACCCTCGTAACCGAGCTCACCGACCTCGAAATCGGGGAGAGGCCCCAGCAGCATCCGGCAACGATCAAGTGCCACATATGGGATTGCGCTCTTGAGGTAGTTCCAGGCGAGTCCATGCCCCGCCGTGTAGACCGCCAAGGGGAAGATGCCGGTCATTTCGCCGCCTCGGCCTTCCTCGCCGCCAGTGCCTCATGTTTCGCCAGAGCCTCCTCGGCAGCGACGACTCCATTCTCGGCGGCGGAACGGTACCAGTCCTTGGCAAGATTGCGGAACTCCTCGGCGTTTGGTGCGGGACGAGAGACGGGAACAGCCTTGGCGCCTTTCTCGAAGTCGATGCGCCGGAGCCATTCCGTCCAGTGTTTTGTCCGCTCCTCCTTCGTGCGGACCCATCCACCCCACCCCCAGAAGTCGTAAACGCGGGCAAGAAGATACTGGGCCTCGGCATTTCCCGCCTCGGCAGCGTCGCAGAGAGCTGCGTGGGCGTCCTGGGGTATCGCACTGGCACGGGCTTCCTTCAGGCGCGTCTCCGCCAGTTCTGTCCGTTGAAGTCGATCCACCTCTGCTTTGACCCAGGCGGCCCAGGCAGCCGAAGCAATCCGTGTCGCCATTGCCTGCGATTTCGCCGACACGGCATCCGTCACGGTTTCGGGGACCTGATTGGTGACAACCTCCGAAACGTTATTCGTGGCAAGTGGCGGAACCGCGTTCGTGACAACCGGGGGTGCGACATTGGTGACGGCAGGCTCCGCTGGGACTACATTCGTGACAACGGGCGCCGGCGTCTCTGCGGCAACTGGCGCCGGAGGCAGCGTCTGGATCTGAGGCTGTGGAATCTTTCGCGTCCAAAGGAGGAAGAACCCCACAAGACCAATGACGAACAGAAGCGCAATCAGAGTCGCAAGAGAGGCAAGCACGACGACCATACGATTCATCTGCGCGGGAACCACATTCGCCGGCGGAACCGCCGAGCTCCCGAGGACCACAGGTTTCTGTTCCTTGGGAGATGACGTCCCAGTGCTCCGGACCGCGGACAGCCGCTTGAGGATTTCGCCACGCCGCTGTTCCTCGGCATTGACCGGACGTCCCGTGGGGACTCCAAAATTGCTCAACCCTGTACACCGGCGGACAAAGGCATCCACGCCGAACTCGCTTTCGGGGGGGACCAGCACGCTCACCATCGTCCAGTCTATGTCCGGATGGTCGTGTCCAATTAGATCAAGGTCCGCCGGTTTGAACGTGTGCAGGAAATCGTCCTCGGTCTGGTAACGATCCACCTGCGTGAAGACGAGCGTAACCTTCGGTTTTGACACCAGGGTCTTAACGGCCTTGAGTGACTCGTTCGTGACCCAGATGGCGCCACGGTTCGCGTCGTTGGAGGCAAGGTCAAGGGCGTCCTGCAGATTGAAGAGTACGAAGACGCTACTCGCGGCGGCGAGCGCCTCGCGGAGCGTCTCGATCTCATGCGCATTCGCCTGGGCGCGTTCGCGGAACGCAACGGGGTCCGGTTCATCGTCCGCACAGAGAAAAGCCAGACGGTAGACTTCGCCGGGATAGTCGAGAATCTCAAGGCTCCCCGTCCCCTCGCCGTCCTTCTCGATCCGCCAGGTCATCTCGCGGACATTCGCGGTCTGGCGCGGGAATCCGTCCCGCTCGAAGTCCTCGGGGGCGATGGTCGCGAAGCTGTAGGCCCCCCGGTCGACAGGACGCAGATACCAGCCCTCGCCACGATGCTTCGCGAAAGCCTTCACGAGCGCCATCGCGAGCGTGGTCTTGCCGGAGCCCTCGACTCCCAGGAACAGTGTCTTTGCCATGCGGATATGCATCCTTGAGTTCTTGATACGGGGATATTCTACCCTCCGCAGGCACACCTTGTCAACTCAATGCGAGCATGTGCGGGAAATCCGGCGGAACGTCCTCGGGACGGTGCGCGACGCAGATCGCCGTGCAGTCGCGGTGAGTCTTCAACCACGTGTCCACACGCCGCTTCAGCTTCTCTGCGGCACGTTCGTCGAGATTGAGGCAGGGTTCATCGAGCAGCAGCAGGGACGGCTTCCGCTTCAACGCCGCCTCCAGAAGCTCCTCGGCGGTTTCACCCGTGTAGGCCTGGAGCTCAGGCGAGACCATGCCGATGCGGCGGCGGATCTTCGCAAGCTCCATCCCTGGTCCACGCTTCTGTCCAAATACGGTCACGTCATTCGCGTACGCCTGCGGATTGTCGCCGATGACGAGTGAGAGCAGCGTGGTCTTGCCGCTGCCGTTGGCGCCGCGCAGCACCCAGCGCTCGCCCTTCCGCACGACCCAGGTCAGACCATCGAAGAGCTTCCGCCGCCCGAAGGAGATCTTCAGATCGCGAATCTCGACGACAGGCGGGAGATCGGCGCCGGAATCGGCCCGCTTTACGGGAATCCTGGATGGTCTCCGAGGCATGTGGGCAGGACTCGTAGGGGGAGCATTCCGGGAGATTTGCGTGATGCGGCCATTTTCGATCGTCATCACATCGGTGACGCAGGAGGGGATTTCGTCGGCATGGCGCACGGAGACGAGCAGCGAGATGCCGCGGGCGGCAAGCGCGT
>JAUNMP010000079.1 GCA_030537465.1 bacterium | reverse complement strand
GTCCGACTGGACGGGATCCTTCATCTTCCAGAACACGGACGGACGTGAGAACATGGCGCGCGTGCTGTTGGACGCGGGGCTGGGCGGCACCGCGCAGACCGTCCGTGTGAAGGGCGACAACACGAACGTCTCCGTCGAGAACGCGGGTACGGCGCCGGTGTCGCTGCTCGTCGATGAGACAACACCTTCGACCCGTCTGCGCCTCGCGGACGGGAAGGGACCGATGGGGCTCGTCAAGCGCGGTTCGGGCACGGTGACGCTCGGCATCGAGGAATCCGCGAACACGGGCACGACCGTGGTCGAGGAGGGCACGCTGAAGGTCGGCGGTCCGTTGGGTGCTGAACGCCTCGCGAAGCCCGTGCGCTACCTCCGTTTCTCCCCGACGTGCGTGGTCGGCGGGGCGGATTACAAGGATGGCTACGCCTTCAACTGGGGTGCGGGCGACATCCAGCTGCTCGACACCGCGGGCGCGGTGGTGTCGTGGCCGAAGGGGACGACAATCTCCGCACCCTGGGGCGGACACGCTTCGGCGACACTGGAGTGTCTCATCGACGGTAATCCCACGTCGCGCGGTCTCGTCTACAATCGTGACAAGAGCACCACTACCGCCGAGCTCACGCCGGTGACGATCGACACGAAGACCGGCGTCGCCTTCGCCGGCTACCGCTGGTACACGTCCAACGGCAGTTCGGACAGAAACCGCACGCCGACGGACTGGATCCTCGAGACGAGCGACGACGGCGAAGCCTGGACGGTCGTCTCCACGGGAGCCCAGGCGTGGGGCGGCACGGACAAAACCTCGACGGCGAACCTCCGCGGCCCGTTCACGCGCGACGGCGTCAATCGTCCCGCTGCCGTCCTCGCCACGCTGCCGTCCGACTTCTTTGCAGAGCCGACGAACCGCGCAACCCGCGCGTCCGCGCTCAAGGCGCGCTACTTCCGCTTCGCGCCGCACGAGACCTACAATCCATCGGGTTCCCAATATGGTTACGGATGGATGGTGGCCGAATTTGCGCTCTTCCGGAACGGCGCGCGCGTGGACTGGCCCCAAGGGGCATCTGCGACCATCACGGGCGGCAGCGTGAACACCGCAAACGGTTCCGGAGTCTCGAAGTTGTGCGACAACGTGACATCTGGTGGCATGGACATCTCCACGCTCCACCGCGTGTTCGTCACGCAGATGCCGTCCTGGGCGGTGATCGACGCCGGCGACGTGGTCGCCTTCGACGGCTACGGGTTCTATAGCGCCGCACTCGGTGGCTATTCGGAACGCATCCCCGTCTCCTGGACGTTCTCCGTCAGTACGGACGGCACGACCTGGCATGAGGTCGACAACCGCGTCCAGGAACGGAAGGCCGTGACTGTGCAGGAGTACACGCTGCAAGGCATCTGGAGCGTGGCGGACAAGTTCCCGCTCTTGAACGCCACAGATGCAACGGACGCACTCGGCGACGCGTCCCCCGTCCAGATCGCGAATGGTGCGACGCTCGAGATCGATTCGGTCTACGAGAAGTTCGGCACGCTCTCCGATGCGGGAACGTTGAAGGTCAATGCCGGCGTCGTTGCCGAAGTGAACGCCTGTGTGGACGGCTCGTTCTCTGGCGCGGTGGTGGGCGCTGGCACGTTGGCATTCTGCGGCACGGCGACACAGACGCTCGCCAATGCCACGTTCAGCATCCCGAAACTTGAGCTCAATGGAGGAACCGTCACGGGCACGGCTTCCCATGCGGGCGATTTGGACATCGCCTTCAATGAAGGAGCCTGGTCGGGAACGCTGGCCGTCTCGGGCGCGTTGACAGCCAAGGGGACGCCGCACTTCGCGGTGCCGACGTCCGCTCCGGACGGTTCGATCCGTCAGACGCTCTTCACCTATGGCTCTATCGACGCGGCTTCTGCCGAGGTGCTCACGTCCGCGGACATCGTCGGCGAACTGCCGGCCGGTCTGAAGGCGAAGATCCACGTCGGCGAGACGTCGTGCGTCCTCACGGCGAGTGCCGACAGCACGGTGATTCTGTTCCGATAAGGGGACTTGAACGAACCCGATCGGGGCGAGACGCCCCGGTTACGGGGATAGGTACTAAAAGGATTCGTTCTGGTTCATTAGGTACATAAAGGAAAGTGTGGTAAAATAACTCCATGCCTGTGACATATGCTACGACGAAGACTGAAGAGGATAGACGGCTGGCCGCCGCCGCTGAAGCGGCGAGCCGTGATGCCGTTGCCCGCGCTTTTGCCGCCGGTCTTTCAATACTGGTGGAGAAGGACGGGCATCTTGTCCAAATTGCCCCGGATGGGACGGAGACACTTGTCGATGGTTAGCCGTTTTCGTATGATTGCCGGTCCAAATGGATCGGGCAAGTCGACTTTGCGGGCATGGCTGGCGCATGACTACGCTGTCAATTTCTACAACTTCCTCAATGCCGACGACATTCTGGCGGAAGTTGTTCGTTCAGGGTGTTATTTTACTCCATTTCCAGTCGAACCGCGTGAATTGATTGACTATGCTTCAAGGTCTTCTTATCCAGAGACGGTTACGCGGCTTTTTACGTCTGGGCGAATTTTCGTTGGTGGCGATTGCATTCGCTTTGCCTCAGATGCAGTTAATTCATATTCGATCGCTCTGGTCACGGCGTTTCTGCAATCTGCGCATTTGGACAGAGGGTTGAGCTTTTCCCGGGAGACGGTGTTTTCCCATCCCTCGAAGATAGACTCTTTGAAGGCCGCCTCAGACTTGGGATACAAGACCTATCTATATTTTGTATCTACAAACAATGTGGCGATCAATGTCAGTCGTGTCAAGAACAGGGTAGCACAAGGGGGGCATGACGTCCCTGCCGATAAAGTCGTGGAACGATACGCGCGTTCCATTGGTCAGATCGTCCGCGCTTTGCCGTTTCTTTCGCGTGCTTTCTTCTTCGATAATAGCGGCGTAACGATGCGCTATCTTGCTCACTGGAACAAAGATGAAGGGATGGTTCTTCAAGTCTCCTCTTTAGATGTGCCGAAGTGGTTTGGTGAAATTCTTGAGAACCATTGACTGTGTGTTGTGATCTTTGTAGGTATATGAACATGAAATCATTGCTCGTCCTGTCGGGGCTGATGTTGGCAGCTGGTCTTGTTTGGGCGGAGCCGTCTCTGAAGGTAGATTGGGACAGTCTGCCGTTTAAGGGAAAGAGCGGGTTCGTCGCGAAGGGGAGCGAGAAACTGGTCTCGCCGACGCAGGGCTTCACGGTGTCGGCCTGGGTCTATCCGCAGGATGGCGGACGTGACCAGATGTTCGTGGACATGGGCGCGGCGAACGAAGATTTTTCATTCTACCTCTACCGCGGACAGGTCCGCATGCTCGTCGCGGACGGCGGCAAGGATCGCTATTCCTATGCGACTGCGACGGCGCCGGAGTCGAAGAAGTGGACGCACTTTCTCGGCTCATACGACGGTCAGACGATCCGCATCTGGCGCAATGGCGTGCTGGCGGGCGAGAAGAAAGCGCCGTGCAAGAGGGGCGCGTTCACGCATCCGGTCTCCGTGGGACGCTTGCCGGACTCCGAGGAGCGCGCTCTGGTCGGCGCACTCGCGGGTGTACGGATCTGGAATCGCGCGTTGACGACCGAGGACGTCGCGGCCGCCTACGCGGGAACGGATCCCGCAGGTCTCGTTGCGGCCTGGGAACCGGGGAAGGGCGATCGGGCAAAGAATGCCGTGAAGGGCGGTCCCGACCTGGTGCGGGTGAAGGTTTCCTTGGAATGCCGCGCGCTCAATACGAAGGCGGACGGTTTCAAGGGCATCTGGTACATGAACCAGCCTTCGCACGACGAGTACGTCTACAAGTATTCCGGCGGCATGGGCGTCTATTGCGCGGGACACGTCCCGATGGCGGTCTACGCGAAGGAGGTCGACAAGACCTTTTTCTGCTACGGCGGTACCGACGAGGCGAACTCGACGCTCCTCCACTGCGTCTCCTACTACGACCACAAGACGAAGCTGCTGGCGCGTCCGACCGTCGTACTCGACAAGCAAACGACCGATGCCCATGACAATCCGGTGATCGGACTCGATGACAAAGGCCATATCTTCATCTTCTCGTCCAGTCATGGACGGGGGCGTCCCTCCTACATCTCGAAGAGCGTGCGTCCGTACGACATTTCCGAGTTTCGGATCGTCTGGACGGGCAACTTCTCCTACCCGCAGCCGTTCTACGTACCGGGCCAGGGCTTCCTCTTCGTGCATGCCTGGTACGTCGCCGGCCGCAGCAACTGCTTCATGACGAGCGACCTTGCGGGCGAGAAATGGACGGATCGCACGCGCCTCGCGTATTTCAACGCGGGACACTACCAGCGCGCTTGGCCGTTCGGCGACCGGAAGGTCGGCATCGCCTTTGACCAGCATCCAGCCGGCAAAGGCCTCAACTGGCGCACGGACGTTTTCTACATGGAGAGCGACGACTACGGCAAGACCTGGAAGAACATTCAAGGCGAGACACTTGCGTTGCCGCTCGACAAGCGGGAGAATCCGGCTCTTGTGGTGGGTTACGCGGACAAGTCGCGCAATGTCTACATCAAGGGCGTGAAGTTCAACTCGAAGGGATGTCCCATCATCACCTACATCGTCTCGAAGGGATATGAGTCGGGACCGAAGAACAATCCCCGCGAGTGGAAGATCGCGAAGTGGACGGGCTCCGAATGGGTGGAACGCAACACGGGCATCACAAGCGACAACAACTACGACTTCTCCACGCTCTACGTCGACACGGATACCGATTGGCGTCTGATCGGCGCCTCCGGGACAGGCCCGCAGCCGTTCAATCCGGGCGGCGAGATCGGTGTCTGGGCGACGCACGACGCGGGCGACACGTGGACGTTTGAAAAGGCGCTCACCGCGAAGAGTGTCCGCAACCAGAACTATCCGCGTCAGCCGCTGAATGTGAATCCCGGGTTCTATGCACTGTGGGCCGACGGACACGGACGCAAGCCGTCCGAAAGCTGCCTCTACTTCTGCGACCGCGACCTGAACGTCTACCGGATGCCCCGATGGTTTGACGGCGACTTTGCGCAGCCCGAACCCTACACGCCCGGGATGGCGGATCCGAAGCGTCCGCCTGCGAAGCCGCTGGGGCACACAAGCGACGCCTGGGATCTGCCGACCGTGACCTCGAACGCCGCCCGCGTGGCGGACTGGTCCATCGCCCATCCGCGTCGTCACAACGCCATCGACTGGACGTATGGTGCGTACTACGCGGGCCTGGTGGAGTTCGGACTCGCCAATCCCGATTTGCCGTATGCGGATATGGCGCGAAAGGCGGGTGGTCAGCACGCCTGGAACCTTGCGAAGCGGAAATTCCACGCCGACGACCACACGATCGGACAGACCTGGCTGGAGCTGGCGCGGGCCGATAAGGCGCCGGACCGGATCGTTCCAACGCGCGCCCGCTTCGACGAGATCCTCGCCACACGGTCCACGCCGCCGCTCGTCACGCGGACTGCACAGGGGAAGTTGAAGCAGAACTGGGACCGCTGGTGCTGGTGCGACGCGCTTTTCATGGCACCGCCCGTGTGGGCGAAGCTCGCCAATCTGACGGAGGAGAAGAAGTATCGTGACTTCATGGTTGATGAGTACAAGGCGACCCACGCGGCGCTCTTCGACACGGATTCGCACCTTTTCTACCGCGATTCGGGGTACATCGGCAAAACGACGCGGAATGGGAAGAAGATCTTCTGGAGCCGCGGGAATGGCTGGGTGCTGGGAGGCCTGCCGCTCGTCATTCGCGAATTGAAGGCGGACGATCCCGATCGGGTCTGGTTTGTCTCTCTCTTCAAGGAGATGTGCGCGAAGATCAAATCCATTCAGCGCGACGACGGATCCTGGTCGCCAAGTCTCGACGACGGTGCGGATCCCGATCTGCAGGAGATGAGCGGCACCTCGTTTTTCTGCTACGCGATGATGTGGGGGATCAACAACGGGATCCTGTCCGAGACGGAGTATCTGCCGACGGTGAAGCGGGCCTGGTCCGCGATGTGCCGCAACGTGGCGGACGACGGCAAGTTCGGCTGGGTACAGCAGATCGGCGCGGCGCCCGTCCGCAATATCGGTCCGGATTCCACGGAGGTCTACGGCGTCGGGGCCTACCTGCTCTCGGCCGCCGAGATCCAACGTTACTTGAAGCGCTAAGTGGTAATTCCCCTTAAACCCTTTTTATTAAAACGTACAGGAGTTTTCATGAAACGCATTTTTGGACTTACGACATTGTTTTGCGTATTGGCCGCCTCGGCCGTCGACTACCGTCTGATGAATCATGGCGGCGTGTCTCTGGGGGATAGTCTTGACTTCCGCGTCACGGCCTTTCCGAAGAACTGGACGGGCGAGTCGCCCAGCCGGTCCGGCTATAATTCCGTCGATGCGCGGTTGGGGATGGTTCGTTGGGATCTCAAGAAGGGGGAGACGGTGTGCGGCGCTGGTGTCACCACATTGCTGCCGCTGGCCGACGGGCGCGCCCATGTGCGTTATGCCGTGACAATGAAGGAGGATTTCCCGACCGAGGGCCTCGTCTGTGCGTTGTCGTTCCCCGCGGAGAAGCTTCTGGGCGGAACCTATTTCGACGACCGGGGACGGACGAACGTCTTCTCCACGGTCAATACGAATCTCTTCGTCTATCAGGGATATCCCAAGTCTCTGTCGGTTGAAATTCCTGGACTGAAGCGGACGCTGAAATTCGGGTTCGACGGCGCCACGTCCGTCTGCATCCAGAACGACCGCAAATGGTCGCCGACGTTCACGATGCGCATCTCTCTGCGTGGTGGCGGCGTCCTCAAGGCCGGCGAGACGTATGAGCGGGTCTTTATTCTGGAAGGCGAACAGCCGACGGTGTCCTACGCCGAGTCGTACATCGTGAAAGAGGGGCCGGATTGGATCCCGCTCGACTACCGGAAAGAGGTTGTGCCGGGAAGTGCGGCGGACTTCTCCCATCTGCCGTTCCGCGACGGTCCCGCCGGCAAGTACGGTTGGCTCAAGAACGAGGGCGGTCACTTCGTCTTCGAGGGCAAGCCGGGCGTACCGCAGCGTTTCTGGGGCGCGAATTTCTGCGGCGAGGGAACGTGCCCGAGCCATGCCGACGCCCACCGCATCATCGCGCGGTTCCAGCGGGCCGGCTACAATACGATGCGAATCCACCACTACGAGCGGACGCTCACGAAGGGATCGCCGGACCGTCTCGCCTTCAATCCCGAGATGTTGGACAACTTCGACTACTTCTTCGCGCAGGCGAAGGCGGCCGGCATCTACGTGACGACGGATGTCTTCGTGTCGCGGACAATCAACTGGCGCGACATCGGCATCGACCAGGACGGCGCGGTGGACATGTCACTCCTCAAGGGACTCTTCCTCGTCCACGAGCCCGCCTTCGAGAACTGGAAGGCCTTTGCGAAAAACCTCTTCACCCACGTGAATCCGTATACGAACCTGCGTTATGCGGACGATCCGGCCATGCCGTTCATCTCCCTGGTGAACGAGGGCGTCTTCGCGTGGCGGCGGGGCATCTTCGACCAGGATGCCACGCGCGCGAAGTGGAAGACGTGGCTGGCCGCGAAGCGGGCGGCGAATCCAAACTACGAGCCCAAGGCGCCGGCGGACTGCCGGGGCGGGAGCATCAACAATGTCCATGCGCCTGGCTATCGGGCGTTCTACGATTTCATGAGCGACTGCGAAGCGGAGTTCGCGGTTCGTGCGCGGGACTACCTGCGGTCGATCGGCGTGAAGGCGATGCTCTCCGACTGGAACTGCGGACCGTTCCCGACGATGAGCGCGCTGACGAACACGCTCGACTACGTCGACACGCATTTCTACGTGGACCATCCGTCGTTCCTTGGGCAGCGGTGGTGTCTGCCGGTCTCCATGGGCAATTCGCGTCCCGACCGGGCTCGAAACAACTTGCCGCTGTCCATCCGCAATGTGGCCCGTGACGCGCGTATGCCGTTCACGGTCTCCGAGTGGAACTTCACGGCGCCGAACGCCTATCGTGGTGCGGCGGGACTCGTGACAGGCGCCTGTGCGGCGCAGCTGGACTGGGATGTCCTCTGGCGGTTCGACTACATCGGCCGCGGTGCGGACCTCGACGACGGGACGACGGGACTCTCCTATTTCTCCGTCAGCGCGGATCCATTCCAGGTGGCGAGCGACCGTGCGGGCGTGCTCCTCTTCATGCGGCGCGAACTTCCCGTGCTGACGGGGGAGGCGGCGAAGAAGTATCCGATGGATATGGCGATGGAGAAGGGGTCGGGACGGTTCAAGGTCGTCTCCGCGGCGACGGCGGGTGGATTCGCCCATGCGGATGACATCATTTCGGCGGGGCCGTTGACTTGCCGGCTCAAGGATTCGCACGCGACGGTCTGGGCGAGCGCGGTCGATGCGAAGCCGCTGAAGGATTCGGACCGCATTCTCCTCTCCCACCTCACGGATCTGAAGACGGATGGCATCCGTTTCATGAATTCCGACTGCACGGTTCTCCAGTCAATGGGGTCGAAGAAACTGATTGTCCGCAGAGGGTCTGCGGAGATTGCCTTGGCCGTGTCCAATCCAGCCGCCTATGAGGTCTGGGCGCTCGCGACGAATGGTGCACGGCTTGAGAAGCTTCCGGTGTCCGTATCCGATGGTCGGCTGTGTTTCCATGTCGATGTTCGGGGCTTCGATGGAATGGCCCGATTCCTCTACGAAATTGTGCGGAAGTGAGTTGACGATGAAGGTGCTCTGGATCTGTTTGCTGGGGACGGTTCTTGCGCAGGGTGCGAGCGGGCAGGATGTTCGTTGTTCCGACGTGAGAGCGGTGACGGCAGGGAAAGGAGTCCGAACTGCGTGGGTGCTGGATGCGGGGAAGCCCGTGCGGGCGACAGGCCTTCGCTTCCGTGCGGACGCGTCGCGCCGTTACTGCCGCACGCCGGGCGCGGCGCGTGTGTATGCGGTCGAGAACGCCGACGGCACGGGGGCGCGGCGCGAACTTGCGCAGGACGACCGGTTGCCGCCCGTCTTTGCGGGCGAGAGCTCGTTCCTGCGCTGGTCCGCCACGACATCGCGCTACTGGCTCGTCGAGGCGACGAAGGGTGGCACAGACGCCGTGCGGGCCTTCGGGCAGTACTTCAACTGGGTCTTTCCGCGCACGAAGACGCGCTGGGGTATTCCCTGCAACGGCGACGCGGGCACGGGGAACGACTGCGCTCCGGCGGCGATCGAGCTCTTCGACGTGGAGCCGGCCGATTTCCCGCGCGCGAATGCGCCAACCTGCGCCTTCCCCGACTATCGACTGGTGAAGGATTGGTTGATGCAGGATTTCGGCGTGGAGGGGGCGATCACCAACCGTCCCGCCGAGATGTCGGCCTATCTTGCAGCATGCCGTACACGGCGTATGGAACGATTGCGGCGGGTGGCGGCGGAATGTCCACGCATCGTCTATGTGAAGCACTATACGATGGGCGGCGACGCCGAGTTGCACGGCACGGCGCTTGTGACGGACGAGCAGGTGACGGGGCGACCTGCCAATTTCCGGAAGGGCGGACAGCTCTGCCTGCTGACGGTGCGTCCCGATGGCACGGTGACGAACGAGGTGCTGGTCTCCCGTCCCGAAGGCTGTATCCGCGATCCGGACATCTCATTCGACGGTCGCCTCGTCGTCTTCTCGATGCGTAGCTCCTTCAACGAGAATGAATACATCCAGAAGCGTTCACACTCAGGACCTGGCGGCCCCAGTCGCGCCCGTGGTTTCCCGTATGATTTCTATACGAAACTCGAGGGCGACGACTACCATCTCTATACCTTTGATCTTGAGACGCGCGAGCTCAAGCAGCTCACGTTCTCCGATCCCGCGCCCTGTGCGGACATCGAGCCGTGCTGGACGTCGCAGGGCGAGATCATCTTCCAGAGCTCACGCTGCGAGCAGACGATTCCCTGCCACCAGACGCAGGACGTCAACCTCTACGTCTGCCGCGCGGACGGCACCCACATCCGCCGCCTCGCGATAGACGGCGGCTGCACGTCGCATCCGCGGGAACTTCCCGACGGGCGCATCCTCTATACGCGCTACGAGTACAACGACCGTAGTGCACGTCTGCAGCAACCCCTCTTCGTGATGAATCCGGATGGTACGCAGCAGCAGGCATACTACGGGAACGCATCCGCTTTCCCCGCCTCGCTGATGCACTTTCGCCCGATTCCGGGTTCGGAGGAGGTCATGGGTATTCTCTCGGGACATCACGTCCACCAGCAGGGCAAGCTCGTGCGGATCGACCGTCGGAAGGGAACGGAGGACGATGCGGGCATCGTGTTCATCGCAGGCAGCGACATCCTTGAGCGCGGGCTTACGGTGCCGAGCGACTACGCGAAAGACCAACGGATGGTCGCGGAGTGGTATCCCGACTCGATTGACTTCATTACGCAGGCCGGTGCGCAGTGGCAGAATCCCTATCCGCTTTCGGAACAGGAGTGGATCTGCGGGTTCCTGCCGGAGGGCACGCTCACGATTAAGAACTCAAGCCGTCCGGGTTTTGGCATCTACTGGCAGAACGCACGGGGTGAACGCGAACTGCTGGCATGGGATGCATCGATCGAGTGCTCTCAGGCGGTTCCGGCGCGTCCGCGGGCGAAGGCGTTCGTGCGGGCGCTTCCCGAGCGGAACCGGAAGGACCCGTTCGGCACATTCCACATCCAGGACGTCTATACAGGGCCAGGACTCGCGGGAATCCCGCGAGGCACAGTGAAGACGCTGCGTGTGGTGGCAATCGAGAACCGTCCGACCTATACGTACTCGTGCGCGATGCCGGCGCCGGTGGATGGGCGGTATCGTCCGTTTCTCGCGTATGCCGGCGACCATTCGGGCGAGGCGGTGACGGCGGGTGGCGCCTGGGACGTGAAACACGTGCTGGGCGAGGTGGACGTGGCGGCGGATGGCAGCTGCACGTTCCGGTGTCCGGCGAACAACCCCGTCTACTTCCAGCTGCTGGATGAACGGGGGCGCTGCGTGCAGACGATGCGCAGTTGGACGCATCTGCAGCCAGGTGAGGCGGCGAGCTGCGTGGGGTGCCACGAGGACAAGGCGCAGGCGTATCCGCCGCGTGTGGGACAGGCGGCGATGAAGATCCAGGAGCTGCGTTCGGCGCGAGGGCTGCCGGCGCATCCGCTGCTGGCGCGCCTGAAGAAGGAAGGTCTCTACGCGTCAGCGGCAAACTATCTGGGCGTAAACGGTCCGGTGGACGTACGTGCGGAGGCGGAGACGGCTGGATTCAGCTTCCCGCGGCTCGTGCAGCCGATCCTCGACCGAAACTGCGTGAAGTGCCACGACGGATCGGAGAAGAATGCGAAGCGGCCGAATCTGACGGGGTCGTGGCGGAAGGACTTCCGGCCGGAGGCGCATCGCGCGTTCTCGCATGCGTACGTGGCGCTCACGAAGGAGGGGAAGCAGACGGTCTTCTGCAACTGGTATTCGTGTATGGGACGGAGCGCGATGTTGCCGCCGTATGCACAGGGGTCGGCGACGTCGCTTCTGATGGCGTACTTCGATCCGGTCCACCACGGGGTCGTGGCGACGGAGGACGAGAAGCGGGTCGTGCAGTGCTGGATCGATCTCGCGATTCCGTTCGTCGGATCCTACTGCGAGGCGACGGTGTGGTCGGACGATGATCGGAAAATCTACGACTACCACCAGCAGAAACGTGTTCTCTTCGCCCAGAAGGAGATTAAGGAATCCTATGAAGACTAAAGTCAACGTGCTCTCCCTTGTCGCTTCCTTTGCACTTGCCGTCGTTGGCGGAACAGTCAATCCTGAGTATGTGAAAGACATGACGGAACTGCTCTCGATTCCGTCGGTTTCCACGGATGTCGCCCAGAACGACCGGGCGACGATGTGGATGAAGGCTTTCCTCGAGCGGAATGGTGTGTGGTGCGCCGTGGAGACCTGGCCAGAGGACGGACGTAAGGTCCTCTACGCGGCGACGAAGCCCAATCTCAAGAATCCAGACTATACAATTGTCACGCATTTGGACGTTGTCGCCGCGCCGCCGGAACAGTTCGTCCCGAGGCTGGTGGGAACGAAGATCTACGCGCGTGGGGCGGATGATACGAAAGTGGTGGCCTATGCGGCGGCGAAGATCCTCGCACGCCTCAACGGCAAGGCGTCCGTTGGCTGCATCTTCTCGTCCAATGAGGAAGTCGGTGGAAAGACGACGGGCTTCATGGTCGACAAGGGCTATGGAGTGCCGGGGAAGATGGTTTTTGTCTTCGATGGCAGCCGTGCGGTGAATTCAATCTCCTATGCCTGCAAGGGCTGTGCCTACTACAAGGTCACCGCGAAGGGGAAGTCCGGTCATGCCTCGAGACCGGAGGCGTGTGACAACCCAATCGACAAACTTGCCGCCGCGGTGCTGAAGATCAAGGCGGAGTATCCGTTCCAGAAGAAGGGGGAATGGGGCAATGTCGCCGCCGTCACGATCATCGGCGCGGGAGATTCCCAGAATCGCATTCCCGAGGAGGCGTCGATGACGGTGAACGTCCGCTTCGTCGAGGATAATGGGCTTGAGACCGAACGAAAGCTTCTGGAAAAGATCACGGGACTCGATGTGGAGTTGATCCGCGGAACGCCGGCGGCGGTGAGCCGTCTCGATGATGCCGAGTTCGTCCGTCTGCGTGCGGCTGTCAAGGCCCGTACCCCTGGGATGGAGCTTGATCTCGTCCGCGGGAAAGGCGCGAACGACTCGCGCTATTTCCCGCAGTTCGGCAAGCCGATGGTTGGTGTGGGAGGCATCTCCCTTGGCGGAGCCCACTCCGACAACGAGTGGATCGACCTGGCCACGCTTGACCCGCAGATCGAGTTCATGTGCGATTTCATTCTGGGGGAAAGTAGTCGGTGAATATGAAACACACGGCTCTTCTGCTTGGTGTCTTGGGTTATCTGTCCCTTGACTTGTTCGGGCAGGTCACCTTCGCGCGTCCCGCGAAGCGGGCGCCGGGAACGCAGCCACGGGCTGTGATAGGGCTGGAGGGTCTTGAACTGTTCCACGGAGCGGTTGACCAACTGGGAAAGACGGGCCTGCCTCAGATTGATTTCGAGGCCCTTGCGCAATCGCTCCGGTTGACGCCATTCATGTCGAATGAGTGGGGACGGAAGGGGACGGGGCGTCCTGCGGCATCTCGCATCAATCTGACACCTGCGGAACTCCTGGACGTTGCCCGGCTCGCGATTGAGGCGGTTCGCATCAACGCGGATGCACAGCGTGAGATGGCCCGGCAGCGCCGCGAGATGGCCAAGAGGGGAATTGCCGAAGTCCCGGCATCCACTGCCGCCTGCCGCTACAATCTCAATCTGGGCGATATGGGGAACCTGGTCTTTGACTTCTGGGGGGAGTTCCAGATTGACCGGCGCTATGTGAAGCCTGGCGACATGGCGGTGATCCACAAGCTGGAGGCCTACTATCGCAAGGCGTTCGCCTCTAGTTCCTACGCGCGGACGCCGGCACGGACCACAGTCGCGAATCGACAGCCAATCAAGGGGCCGACGGCCTCGACGTCGATGAAGCTGCCAGAGGAGAGCGAAGGCGAGATTATGGAGGCGGCCGCCTCGTTGTCGCCGATGACCCGTCCCGAGTCTAACCGGAAACGGCAGGTGCCGATCTTTCGTGGATTCGAGGATGCTCGCTACCAGCAGCATGATGCGCTCATTGTCCGTCTCGTCAAGGACTTCAATGCGCACAAGGTATTGTGGATTGGTGGTACGCCCGCTCAGGCCGTCAAGGTCCCGAATCTGACGCCCGCATTGGTGAAGTCACATATGATTGAGGAGACGGGAGGTAACGGACCGATGTCGAAGGCGGCTTGGCCGATCGATCCCGAGCAGGTGAATGTGCCGGGGGACTGGTCGGACGCCAAGATTGATTTAGGTCTCACAAAGCCGGTGAAACGCAATGAGGGCACGGCGGAAGGCAATGTCCGTGCGGCCATCAAGTACCTTGCGCGGAAGGGGTTCGGCAAGTCGGGGCAGGCGACGCGGAAGCGCCCCGAGGGTTTCTTCGATGGATGGCCGGTGGCCCTGCAGCGCTACAACGCCCGTCGCGACCGCACCGTCGACAACCGCTACTACAGCGATGCCTATTCGGAGAAGATCCGGAAGCGCGCCGAGAATCCGAATCTGTTTGTTCCAATTGAAATCAAGTTGGCCGCCAAGCCTGTGGCGGCGCCAAAGAAGGACTGATTCATGTCACGATTGTTTGCGGGATGCTTGTTGCTTGGCCTCATTGCTTCTGTACAGGGCGAGGAGATACTCGAGTCCGCCCGGGAGATTCCGCTTGTCCGCAGTACGGACGTGCTGGTCGTGGGCGGGAGTTCCGCCGGCGTCACGGCCGCTGTCGCGGCTAAGAAGGCGGGGGCAAAAGTCTTTCTCGTGGCGCCACGTCCCTATCTTGGCGATGACATCGCCGGGTCACTGCGCTTGGCGCTGGAGGGGGATGAACGTCCCGAGACGGAGTTGGCCCGGGAAATCTGGGTTGACAATGAGGCAGACCTTCCGTTCTCCTATAAAGCAGATGCTCCGAGCGTTGCGCCTCACCGTGACTCAGAATCGAAACTGTCGGACGGGAAAGTGGAGGACGTCGTTTCCGGAAGTGTCCAGTTCGATGTGCCGAAGGTGAAGGTGAATCTCGTCTTGGAGGGAGGCGTTCGCTTCGTCGAGGCTGTGGAACTAGTGACCTACACGCGCCGCGGCGACTACGACGTGGCGTCTGCGCGCCTTGTCACCAGCGTGGATGGAAAAACCTGGTCTCCCGCCCTGAAACTGGAGCGATTGCCTGTTGGTGGTGGACAGGGAATCACGCGCTGGCGTGCCGAGCTTGGCCGAGATGTGCGGATGATTGGTCTCGCAGCTTTTCGCCAGGAGGGATGTCGGCGCATGCTCCTGGGCGAGATTTCCGTCAAGGCAAAGAACGGTGAAGGGCGGCTTCGTGTACCGACGCCGCTTCAGGTGAAGCAGGCCTTTGATCGGGCGTTGCTGACGAATGGTGTTGATTTCCTCACGGGATCCTATGTCACCGATGTTCTGCGAGATCGGGTAGGCGATATCTCGGGTGTCGTGATCGCCAACCGCAGTGGTCGACAGGCCATTCTGGCCAAGACGATTGTCGATTCGACGGAACGTGCCACGGTGGCTCGTTTGGCGGGTGTTCCTTTCACCTCCTATCCGCAGGGTGAACAGACATTTACCCGCATTGTCATCAGTGGCCAGGAACCGAGGGCGGAGGGACTTGTCTCACGCCAGCTGCCCGGGGACTACAGCGTGGGAGTCCAGTGGGATCGGAAGGGACGGAAGATCAATGGTCGGGCGTGGGAATGCACCCTCAGGATTCCAATGCGGGATGGCTCCTATGCATCCTTTGCAGAGGCGGAGCAGATTGCCCGAGATCGCACCTTCACCAAGGAACAGCTTGATGCGGCGGACACGTTGTTCCAGGTTCCTCCAGACCATGTGACAGTGATGACCCCGCATCTCTTGATTGTGGGAGGCTGTGCGGGCTTGACCGCGCAGCAGCTGCGTCCGCTCGCCTTTATGGAGCGTGGGGCGGTGATCGGCGGTCAGGCCGCGGCCGATGCCGCAGCGCGGAAGTTTGAGGGGATGATTACCGTGGCGGGAGGGGAGGCTCCTTCGGCACGGGACGGATGGGAGGTGCGTGAAGTCTTGAACGGTCTTCGTCCGTTTGACCGGGGATTACCGATGGTAAAGTCGGCAGCACGGGGACTTCCGGTGTTGGGGAGCTATGATGTCATTGTCGTCGGAGGCGGCACGGGTGGCGCTCCTGCCGGTATTGGCGCGGCGCGGAAGGGGTCCAAGACGCTGCTGGTCGAGTATCTTCACGGGCTGGGGGGCGTGGGAACGCTGGGCATGATCGGCAAGTACTGGTATGGAAACTCCGTGGGGTTCACGGCGGAGCATGATCGTGGCGTGGAGGCTCTTGGCGCATCGGTGAGGGCCTGCGGAAAGCGGGAGTGGTGGCGTGCGGAGAATCGGCGTGCGGGTGTAACACTCTGGTTCGGAGCAATGGCGTGTGGCGCGGTTGTCGAGGGAAATCGGGTCTGTGGCGTGGTGGTGGCCACGCCGCAGGGGCGTGGTGTGGTACTGGCGAAGAACGTGGTGGACGCGACAGGAAACTCGGATGTCGCTGCTGCGGCGGGGGCTCGCTGCGAATTCCTGAGGGCGGGGGAGATTGCTCTGCAGGGGGCTGGGTTGTCTGAAAAGAAACTGGGGGCCAGCTATATCAACAGCGACTGGGGGTACGTCAATGATTCGGATGCGTTCGACCTCTGGTTGTTCGGTCTTCGGGGCCGGCTGGGCGCAGGGCGGGCCTGGGATATTTCGCAGGTGGTCGAGACGCGGGAACGGCGGCGTATCGTCGGCGCGGGAACGGTGACTCCGTTGGACGTGCTGAACAATCGAACCTTCCCCGATACGATTGTCCAGGGTCGTAGCGATTTCGACAGCCACGGTCCCTCGGTCGACGAAGTCTGTTATGTGAGCGAGACGGTCACGAACAAGGTGTTCTGGGCGAATATGCCCTATCGGTCGCTGATTCCCGAGAAACTGGACGGTATTGCCGTCGCAGGTATCGGCATTAGTGTACACCGGGACGCGCTTCCGCTTCTGCGGATGCAGCCGGAGGTTCAGAACGCCGGCTATGCTGCGGGAACGGCCGCGGCCATGGCCGCCCAGGCGGATGTGTCGCTCCGAGACCTAGACGTCAAGGCGCTGCAGCGGCATCTTGTGGGAATTGGAGCTCTCCCGGAGGAGGTTCTCTCCTGGACGGACAATTTCCAGATGGATGAGGAGACGTGGGCAACGACCGTGAACGGACTTGCCGACGGCTACAAGGGCATCGCACGGATTCTGGCGGATCGGCAGAGAGCTCTTCCGTCCCTTCGCGAGGCCTATGCGAAGGCAACGGTTCCAAGCGCCAAGCTCGTCTACGCGCACGTGCTGGGCATTCTTGGCGATGCGACTGGCGCCGAGACGTTGGCTCGGCAGATCGACGGGCGCGATCCAGAGATTCGCCTGAATCCAAAGGGACTGCCTGCCTTTGGCCGGCGGATGTCGGAACGCGACAGTTTCATTGTCGCCCTGGGACGGACGAAGAGTCCACTGGCGGTGAAGCCGCTTCTGGCTGAACTTGTCAAGATTGACCAGCGATCACCTGTCGCCCATGTTCGGGCTCTCACGCTTGCCTGTGAGCAGGTCGCGGATTCCGCGCTTGCCCCGGCACTTGCCGTGGCCCTGCAGAAAGATGGGGTTGGAGGCTGGTCTCGGAAGGGAACTGCGGCGGTGACGCCTGCAGGAGGCTTTGGTTCAAGTCCCGAAACGGGGCGTTGCCTCCGCGAACTCAACCTTGCCCGCGCGCTCCTGGCCTGTGGGGACCATGAGGGGCTTGCGCGCAAAACCCTAGAAAAATACGCCGCAGATGGCCGCGGCGTGTTCGCGCTGAATGCGCGGGCAATTCTGCAGGGTCGGTGAAGAACCTCAGCGTTTCGTCTGCCTGAAGGCGAGTGCGGAGCCGTCCCTCTCGAGCGTTGCCTTGATCTTGCCAGGAACGAGCGACTCGCGCAGGAGCATGTCGGCGAGGGGGTCCTCGACCCAGTGCTGGACGGCACGGCGGAGCGGGCGGGCGCCCATGGCGTCGTCCGAACCCTTTTCGCAGAGGAAGTCGACGGCCTTCTTGTCGAGCTCGAGCGTCATGTCCTTCTCGGAGAGGCGGGCGCGGAGCTTGGCGAGTTCCAGATCGAGGATCGCGGCGACCTCGTCGTGTCCAAGCTTCTGGAAGACAACCGTCTCGTCAAAGCGGTTGAGGAGTTCGGGGCGGAACGTCCGCTTCGCTTCGTCCAGCAGCTTGTCGCGGAGGGACTCATAGGAGGCGCTGGCCGTCTCCTGGGAGAAGCCGAAGGACTTGCCTTCGCGGGCGAAGTCGAAGCCGAGGTTCGCGGTGGCGATCACGATCGTGTTGCGGAAATCGACCTGGCGGCCCTGCCCGTCGGTGAGACGGCCATCGTCCAGCAGCTGAAGCATCATGTTCATGACGTCGGAGGAGGCCTTCTCGAATTCGTCGAAGAGGACAACCGAGTAGGGACGGCGACGGACGCGCTCGGTGAGCTGTCCGCCTTCGTCATATCCAACATAGCCGGGAGGTGCGCCGACGAGGCGCGAGCTGGTGAATCCCGAGGAGAACTCGGTCATGTCCAGAGCGATCAGCGCCTTGGGATCCCCATAGACCTTTTCGGCAAGCATCTTGGCGAGGAGGGTTTTTCCGACGCCCGTGGGGCCGAGGAAGAGGAAGGATCCGATGGGGCGCTTGGGGTCGCCCAGGTTCGCGCGGGAGCGGCG
>JAUNMP010000357.1 GCA_030537465.1 bacterium | reverse complement strand
TCTTCATTTCTGGGTCTCCTGTGCCCGATCGTAGATAGAACGAAGTTTCGAATAAACGTCCGTGAAGATGAAGTCGTGCCCTTCGGCGACGAGTTCCTTCATCTTAGCTGGATCGTTGGCAAAATAGTAGGTCGTGCGGATGCCGCGGTCATGCAGGAACGCCAGCTGCTCCTTCGTGCAGTGGCTGTTGGGGAGAATCTGCACGAACTCGACGCTGATCTCCGCCGCATCGCGCAGCTTCCGCCACGCCTCCTCTTCCGTCCAGGGTTTCTCCCACCCGCCATCGGTATTCATCACGAGTCCGGTCTTCGCCCACGGACACTTTGCCTTTAGCGCAATGAGATCCCTCCGCGAATCCATCATGAGGATGCCCTGCGCGAGGCGGCCCTCCTTCCGCAGCATCTCCGCGACCTCCGGTGCGGCGGTCCCCGTCTTGCAGTGGATGTTGAGGTAGAGGCCCGTCTTCGGGAAGCAGGCGAGCGCCTCGGCGAGGGTCGGAACCTTCTCGCCCGCGAAGGCCGCGCCCTTCTTCGCGCCGGCGTCGAGCGCCTTGATCTCATCGAGTGTCAGGTCCTTGATCCAGCCCTTCCCGTTCGTCGTCCGCTCGACCTTCGGGTCGTGCATCACGACCAACTCCCCGGACTTGCAGCGCCACTCGTCGATCTCGACCATTTCCGCGCCCTTCGCCACCGCCGCCTTCAGCGCCGGCACGGTGTTCTCGGGATACGCCGCCGCATCGCCGCGGTGCGCAATCAGGCCGCGTGCGGGGAATTCGCCCTTCGCCCCACGCGAGACCGCATTCCGCCAGCCCGTCACCGTGAACGACCCATCCGCGTACACCGCCACTTCGGCGAAGCTGTTGTTGCCGTCCCCCGAATCGCACACGAGCGCGCGCAGCGAATAGTAGGGAATGCCGTTCACGACGTTTGCGCCGCCCTTGTGCTGATGGCCCGTGATCACGCCCTTCACCTTGCCGCTCTTTTCGAGAACGGCCCGCACCGCGGCCGCGTTCTTCACGATGTGCTGCGGCTCGGCCGAGTCTTCCAGCCGCTGATGGCAGAAGACGATCACCGGACCCGTCGCCCGCGCCAGTTCCCCTTCCAGCCAGACCATCTCCTCGGGCGGCACGTTCGCGTCGTTCCACGTGTTCTTCCGGTCATACGGCTGCATCTGCGAGTTGTAGCAGGCGTTGAGCACAACGAAGGTGATACCGCCGCGCACAAAGGAGTAGTAGCCCTTCGGCGTGATCCGGCCGTCGTTCGGGATGCGCGAGAAGAACTCCTCCGGCGAGAGGCAGTCGAAGTCGTGGTTGCCCGCGACGTGATAGCGCGGGCCGTTGAACTTCGCGAAGCCCGCCTCGATCGCCTCGAGATGCGCCAGCGTGTTCGGCACGTCCTTCGTGAGATCCTTGAAGTCGCCGAGCTCGATCGCGAAGTCGAGGCCGCGCGCATTGAACACCTCGACGGCCTCGTCCAGCTTCCGCAGCGACTCGCGGTAGTAGCGCCGCCCGACGACGCCGCATGGCTTCGGGTCCGGATCGAGATCCGCGTAGTGGAGATCGGTCACCATGCCGAACCGGACGACCGGTTTCGTCCCCGAAGCCGCGCCGAACACGCGGCTCCCCACGAACATCCCGGCCGCGCCAAGAACGAGAAACTGCCTGCGATTGATCGTATTCATTTCCTTCATCTCCAACATCCTGTTTCCGTCTGTGCCAAGGCGGCCAGCCATTACATCCACAATTCCGTCTCTCCGAAATTCACGGCGACTCCGGGGTGTGTCTCCCCAGAATAGACGACCAGCGCCGAATCCACATTCTCGGCCAGTTCGGACAACTGCGCAAGGTGCCGCGACATGTCCGTATGGTAGGTCGCCGAACACTTCACTTCGCGCAGCTTCAGTCGTCCAGCCTGCTCAACCAGCAGATCCACTTCAATCGAACCCGATGAGTTTCGATAAAACCAGAGATCCGGTTCCTCGCCTGCGTTCAGCCGGCTCTTGACAGCCTCCATGACCACCATGTTCTCGAACAGGGCTCCGACGAGCGGATGCGTCGCAAGCTGTGCGGCCTCGCGAATGCCCAGAAGATAGGTCGCCAGGCCGACATCCGTGAAGTAGATCTTCGGAGACTTCGTCTGGCGCTTACCGAAATTGTTATGGTACGGGCGCAGTCGATGAATGACATACGACGCCTCCAGCACGTTGAGCCAGCGAAGAACCGTGGGGACCGAAACGCCGACGTCACGCGCCAACGACTCCTTGTTGAGAAGCTGCCCTGTCCGACCGGCAAGAAGACGCATGAAGACCGTGAACGAATCAAGATCCTGGATGTTGACGAGCATTCGGACATCCCGCTCCACATAGGTGCGGAAATAATCTCGGTAAAGCATGACCGGATCAATGCCATCGTCATAGTGGCGCGGCATAAACCCGCGCCAAAGGCATTCATCCCGATTGAACCCGTTTGGAATGACGCTCTCCAACTCCTCAAGCGAAAAGGGCAGGAGTTCGCAGACGCCCGTTCGACCTGCCAGCGATTCATTCACCGCGGCATTCAAGGCGGGCTGATGCGACCCCGTGACAACGAACTGCCCCTTCTCTTTCCGCCGATCGACGATCTCCTGGATATAGGTGAGAAGCTCGGGGAAGCGCTGTACCTCATCGATGACCATTCGTTTCTCGCCGAATCCGAGAAAACTGCGCGGATCCGACTTTGCCACCATGAGGATGTCGGCCGCTTCAAGGTTCTGATATTCGTAATCAGGAAACAGAGCTCTTGCCAGAGTCGTCTTCCCACTCTGACGAGGCCCTGTAATCGTCACGACAGGATAGCACGCGGCGACCCGACGAATATGTTTCTCTATCTTTCTCTGAATCATAAGTGCGACATTGTCTTCGTACGACGCGAATTATATCACACATAGGGCATTTCGTGCAAATCGCAACATTCGTATTGCGATTTGCACGAACAAGCATTGGCAGACCACATCGCCATACATGTCATCACCGCGAAGCTTCGCGTACGCGGCTTCAACGACGAGGAGCACGCCGTCGCCACATCGCTTCTAGATGCAAAAGAGTTCCCGAACCCTATCTGCATATGTACCAATCAAACCCAGCTATTATTTTTCTCGCACCCAAAAACTTTCATATCCGAGATGAAAATGCACAGGGCCATGATCGGCATCCCATCTAGTCCACAATTTTTCCTGAATTAATTTACATCTATTAGATGAGGTAATTGCAAAACCCTCCTCAGTTGAACATTCCGGCGACTCCGTCGCC
>JAUNMP010000356.1 GCA_030537465.1 bacterium | reverse complement strand
AGCCCTTGTCGAACTGCATGCCCTCGACGACGTCGAGCGAGCTCTCGAGGGTCTTGGCCTCTTCGACCGTGATCGTGCCGTCCTTGCCGACCTTGTCCATCGCCTCGGAGATGATGTTGCCGATCGCCTCCTCGCCGTTGGCGGAAAGCGTGGCGACCTGGGCGATCTCCTCGGCGCTCTTCACCTTCTTGGCGAGCTTGGCGATCGCGTCCACGAGGGCGTCCGTCGCCTTGTCGATGCCGCGCTTGAGGGCCATCGGGTTCGCGCCGGCCGTGATGTTCTTCAGGCCTTCGCGGTAGATGGACTCCGCGAGCAGCGTGGCGGTCGTCGTGCCGTCGCCGGCGACGTCGTTCGTCTTGGACGCGACTTCGCGCACCATCTGGGCGCCCATGTTCTCGAAGGGATCCGCGAGTTCGATCTCCTTGGCGACCGTGACGCCGTCCTTGGTGATCTGCGGGGAGCCGAACTTCTTGTCGAGGATGACGTTGCGGCCAGACGGGCCGAGCGTGCTGGTGACCGCGGCGCTGAGCTTTTCAACGCCCGCGAGAATCTTCTGACGCGCCTCCGCGTCGAACTTGATCTGCTTTGCCATGATGAGAAATCCTTTCTAGATTCTAGTTTTTCTAGAGGTACTAGAAGCTCTAGCCCCTCTAGACACGCCACTTACTTCTCGAACACGCCGAGCAGGTCGTCTTCGCGGACCAGCTGCAGCTTCTTGTCGCCGATCTTGACTTCCGTGCCGCCGTACTTCGGGAGCAGGACTTCGTCGCCGACCTTGACGTCGAACGCGAGCTCCTTGTGGTCCTTGTCGTACTTCTTGCCGAGCGCGAGCACCTTGCCCTTGATCGGCTTCTCCTTCGCGGCGTCCGGGATGTAGATACCGCCAACCATCTGCTCTTTTTCTTCGGCCGGCTCAACGAGAACGCGGTCACCGAGGGGTCTGATGTTCATCTTCTTTTACTCCTTGTTGCTTGGAATTAACCTGTAGTCTGTTTTGGCTTTCAGCTTTTAGCTTCTAGCTGTTAGAGGGAACATGCCTAGAAACTAAAAGCTAGAAGCTAGAAGCTCACTTCATCGTGTAGTCCGCGTCGACGGCGTCGTCGTTCGGATTCTTCTTCGGGGGCTCCTGGTTCGGCTGCGCGCCGCACCCGCCCGCACCGCAGTCGCAGCCGCCCGGCTGCGGACCCGCCCCCTGGGCGCCCGCGGCGCCGGCGTTGGCGTACATCGCCTGCGCGATCGGCTCCATCGCCTTCATCAGAGCCTCTTCCTTCGCCTTGATGGCGGCGGCGTCCGTGCCCTTGAGCGCGTCCTGCAGATCCTTGAGCGCGGCCTCGACCGGGGCCTTCTTGTCGGCCGGAACCTTGTCGCCATTCTCCTTCAGCGTCTTCTCGACCTGGAAGGCGAGCGACTCGGCCTTGTTGCGCGTCTCGACCTCTTCATGGCGCTTGGCGTCCTCGGCCGCGTGCATCTCGGCGTCCTTGCGCATCTTCTCGATCTCGTCCTTCGAGAGACCGCCCGCGGCGGTGATCGTGATCTTCTGCTCCTTGCCCGTGCCGAGATCCTTCGCGGAGACGTTCAGGATGCCGTTCGCGTCGAGGTCGAAGGTGACTTCGATCTGCGGGACGCCGCGCGGGGCCGGCGGAATGCCGTCGAGGTTGAAGTTGCCGAGCGACTTGTTGTCGCGCGCCATCTTGCGGTCGCCCTGGAAGACGCTGATCGTCACGGCCGGCTGGTTGTCCGCCGCCGTGGAGAACACCTGGCTCTTCTTGGTGGGGATCGTCGTGTTGCGCTCGATCAGGGGCGTCATCACGCCGCCGAGCGTCTCGATGCCGAGCGTGAGCGGGGTCACGTCGAGAAGGAGCACGTCCTTCACGTCGCCCATGAGGATGCCGCCCTGGATGGCCGCGCCCATGGCGACGACCTCGTCGGGGTTCACGCCCTTGTGGGGCTCCTTGCCGAAGAGCTGCTTGGCCTTCTCCTGGAGACGCGGCATGCGCGTCTGGCCACCGACGAGCACGACTTCGTCGACGCTCGAGAGACCGGCGTCGCTCAGGCAGCTGCGGCACGGGCCCGCCGTGCGCTCGACGAGGTTGTCCGTCAGCTGCTCCAGCTTCGCCTTCGTGAGGGTCGCCGTCAGGTGCAGCGGACCGGACTGGTTCATCGTGATGAACGGCAGGTTGATGTCGTAGGTCATCGCCGTCGACAGCGCGCACTTGGCCTTCTCGGCCTCCTCTTTCAGACGCTGCTTCGCCATCGTGTCCTGCAGCAGGTCGACGCCGTTCTGCGCCTTGAAGTCCTCCGCCAGCCAGTTCATGATGGCCTGGTCGAGGTCGTCGCCGCCCAGATGCGTGTCGCCGTTCGTCGCCTTCACCTCGAAGACGCCGTCGCCGATGTCGAGAATCGAGATATCGAACGTGCCGCCGCCGAAGTCGTAGACCGCGATCTTCTCGTTCGTCTTCTTGTCGAGACCATACGCAAGCGAAGCCGCCGTCGGCTCGTTGACGATGCGCTTCACGTCGAGACCCGCGATGCGGCCGGCGTCCTTCGTCGCCTGGCGCTGCTGGTCGTTGAAGTAGGCCGGCACCGTGATGACCGCTTCGGTGATCTTCTCGCCGAGGAAGGACTCCGCATCCTCCTTGAGCTTGCGGAGAACCATCGCGGAAATCTCCTGCGGGCTGTACTGACGGTCGCCGACCTTCACGGCCGCGTCGCCGTTCGCGGCGCGCACCACGTCGTACGGCACCATCTTGATCTCCTCGGCCATCTCGTCGTAGCGGCGGCCCATGAAGCGCTTGATCGAGTAGATCGTCGACTTCGGGTTCGTCACGGCCTGGCGCTTCGCCGCCTGGCCGACGAGCGTCTCGCCCGTCTTCGTGAACGCCACGATCGAAGGCGTCGTGCGCGCGCCCTCCTTGTTCGGAATCACCGTCGCCTGGCCACCTTCCATCACGGCCATGCAGCTGTTCGTCGTGCCCAGATCGATACCAAGAACTTTCGCCATAGTGTTTACTCTCTTTTCTTTCGCTGTTTAAATTGTCTTCGTTGCCCATCGAAAGGCGACGCCTAAAATATAGCAGAAGGCGTGCCAAGTGCACCGAGGTGAATATAATCGACAAATCGGCCAATATTTTAGTGATATGGCTGTGCATGTGTCACAGTTGGCACAAAATGACACACTTTCGGCACACAGGCGTGCCAGAGGGCACACCTAGAAATCCTAGAAGGTCTAGACAATCTAGAGAGGTAATTGCAAAACCTCGGCGAAGTCGTGCCGGACGTCCGCCTGACGGC
>JAUNMP010000078.1 GCA_030537465.1 bacterium | reverse complement strand
ACTAAATTGGACGTTCCAAGTGCCCAGACAGACCCACACTTATACCCGAAGAGCCCTCTTTGTTGAGTAGATTCCTTTCATTCTACAAGCTCAGCCAAGCTTTACTTGGCGCACCATGTCTTCTCCTTCGTATCGCGCCCAATCAGCGCGGCAGCTTGATCTGGAAATCCTCCATCGTGGCGGTGCCGTTCGTTTCGATGCGCCAGCTGAAGGACGCGGAGATGTTCTTGTCGCCGTATTCCGTGAAGTCCTTCTTGATCTCGAGCTGGAGCGAACCGTCCTCGTTCTTGTTGAGATAGTAGTTGAAGCCGATGTGCTCGTCGTAATCCTCGAGGTTCAGCGCATTGGTGATTTCACGGAACGACTGGAGCGCCTCCTGCGTGAGCAAGAGCTTGGCAGTGACGGCCTGGCGCGGCGTCGCCCTCTGATCGATCCTCTTCTTGATCCAGTTGCGATAGTCGTCCGACTTCTCGTTGCCGTGCTCGATCGTCACGAATTCGTCGTCGTTGTCAACCGAGAAGCGGAGGTCATTGCGGAGACGACCCGACGTAATGTCCTTGTCGATCTTCTTCTCGGCCGCCCGATCGGCCTTATCCGTAGTCATGTTGGCAAAATATCCGTTGATGCGCGACTCCAGCGCGACCTTCACCGAGGGAAGGTTCTTCATGTTGAATTCAGTGACGCCGCGCGTCAAGCCATGAAGGTCGCCCGGAGTAAAGATGTAACAGATCGAATTGGAGAGCTTCTCCTGCTCAGACTTCATTTCAGGGCTGTCCCAATCCATGTTCCCGCGGAACTTGCTGAAGAGCGATCTTTCGGGGAAGATGACGTCTCCGTCCCCCACGCCGAGCTGACTGTTGATGCGATTGTCCGTAGTGGAGACTCGCGTGTAGAATTCTTCCGGCGTCATCGCGCGAAGCTCCGCATCCGTCGGCATGTCACTAAGCTCAAGACCCTTGAACATCGTGCGGAAGACCTGTACGCGCACTTCGGTCGAGAAATTCTTGTCGACCTTCAGATTTCCCTTGTCGTACGCCTTGATAGCCGCCGCGACCATCTTCGTCACGACCGCCTGGTCCTTACGCCCCGTCGGTACGCAGGCGAGCGCCGTCATCGCAATCGCAGCATTGAGGTTCGGCCTGCCGGGGAATCTCACGTAGACGTCGTTGTCGTGAAGCCGATTCTCGCCGATCTGCTGAAGGACGCTTCTCACGTTGCGGCGCTCGAGGGGCTGGTTGATGTGCTCGGCGGAGGTCAGATCGCCGACGAGACGGTCGAGGACATCCCGAGGAATCCCACCCTCCCGGCGAATCGCGTCGGAGAGCGCCTGGCGGACGCGGGCGTTCGCCGTGGGATCGTCCTGAACATTGTTCGCAAGCCAGCGGTGGTTGTTGATCTTGACGAGCGAAGCCTGTTCGCCCTCGCCCTGAAGGCGGATCGATCCGAGGTTGTAGTTACCGTTCGAAATGGCGGAAAAATCGGCTAGATTCATTTTGTCTCATCCTTTCCTGCACGCGCGACCTACGCGCATCGCACTCTGTATACGCCTGAAAGCCCGGAGGGTTACAATCTTTCACCGGGCTGTGGTCTGCAGCAGATCCTCCAGCATCGGACGCAGCTTCCGCTTGGCCCTGAAGATCCGCGTCTTGACCGACGCCTCGGAGGTGCCAGTCCAGACCGCGATCTCGCGGATCGACATCTCCTGGATTTGGAAAAGCGTGTAAGCCTCGCGCAGGGTCGCGGGCAGCTGGGCCAGGGCCGCGCACACGCGGCGGCGCAGATAGGCCCGATCGTCCGAAGTCTCCTTCGGGAAACAGACCGACCCCTCCTCTTCCCGGATTTCATCCACCAGCATCTCGTGGCTCGCCTTGCGGAACCGGTCCGTGCGGAGATTGCGGGCGATCATGTAGGCCAGCCCGGAAATCTGCGACCGGTCGACCACGAGTTCGTCGCGCAGCCTCCAGATGCGCAGGAACGTCTCCTGGACGATGTCGCACGCGGTGGCGTAGTCGGTGCCGTTCGCAACCAGATAGGCGGTCAGACGCGGGGCGATTGCTTTGTAGAGCTCTTCGATGTTCATGGGAGGATCCTGTCTGTTTTCAATGGGAGAGGGAAGTCAGAGAAGATTATGACGCAGATGGCGCGAAGTGGAGCCCCGCGAGGACCTTTTCGACAATGAAGTCGACGGTTGCGTCGCGGAACAATCCGGGCTCGACCCCTGCGGGGATGTCGCCCGCGAGCACGTCCGGGTGCTTGAGCGCGTAGGCCAGCAGCATATCCCAGAGGGCCAGCGACGTGAGACGTATCGTCAGCGGATCCCGATCGGCGACCCCCAGCGACACGAGCCCTTCGAGCTGATTGAAGAGCGGCTGCACGATCTCCTCGTGCAACGTCACCTTCTTGTCATGCAGATTCGCGGACTCGTGGCGGTAGAGCGCGGCGAAGTGACAGTTGGGCGCGTCCTGCGCCGTGAACAGGCCAACAAGCTGCTTCACGAATCTTCTCACGGCCACCCGCCACGCATAATCCGACTGGATCTCCTCCGCCGTGTTGGCCACTGGAAGAACAATTGTTTCCTTCAGGGCTTCCACGACGGCGATGGCCAGCTTCTCCTTAGAGCCGAAATGCAGATTGACGGCATTGACGGAGTACCCGCCCCTTTTGACGATGTCCCGCACCGTCGCGCCACGATAGCCTTTTTCGGCGAAGACGGCCATTCCCGCAAGGAGAATGCGCCGATGGCTTTCGGCGTACTGGATCTTGCGTTGATTTTCGGTATCAGGTTTTTTCATTTTGAAGAAACATTTGTTTCGTTGACGGCGCAGAGTATAGCACGCCCTCTCTCCAAAATGCAGACTGTTCAACTTGTTGCACAAAGTAGCAATATTCTTACAGCCATCCATACAACAGAAACACCGCCCCGTGCGGGGCGGTGTCTCCTTGGAATGACGCCTTTTCGGCTGCGCTCAGTCCTTGAAGCAGAGCAGGCAGTCCTTGATCGCCTTGGCGACTTCGGGCTTCATCAGGAATTCGCCAAGATACCTATGTCGTCGGTGCCCTTGGGTAGGGAAGGAGTCTGCCCCCGCCCCGATGCATGAACTTGCAGAAAACCGTTTGTGGCGTAGCCCTCGCCGCAAATTGGAGTCTCTAGTTTGCCAATAGACTACAATTGGGCGAGGGCGTTGTAGCCACAACAGTTACTTCGGCAAATATCGCGCATGCCGAAGGCATCTGCGTACATAATAAAAGCGGCGTGGCCCGAAGGTCACGCCGTTCTGTTGGCAAGTCTGGTCCAAGTTGGAGGATCAGGCCTGGACGGGAATGTCGATGTCCTGGAGCTGGGCGATGATCTCCGCCATCTTCTCCTCCATCTTCTCGTCGATCTGCTGGGCGGTGGCATTGGGGCCCAGTTCCTCGGAGATCTCCTTGAGGATCTGCAGCAGGGCGTCCTTGCTGATCTGCGGCGGGAACTTGAGGTCGTTCGAGGCGATGAAGTTCGCGAAGCTCGAGAGCGTCTGAGACGTCATCTTCGAATAGGTGATGTTCACCTGCACGCCCCAGCCGCTCGTCTTGTCGTAGGCCGCCAGGAGGTCCTTCACCGCGGTCTTCATCGCCGGCGCAAGCGTGTTCAGGAGCGCGTCCATCTTGTCACCGCCCATGCAGCCCTTGTAGTGGCGGATGTCGGCGATGCGGTCGCCCATCTCGCGGACGCGGGTGTTGAGCTCGAAGTTCGGATTCGGATCCACGCCCTCGAACTTGCCGTCGTAGGTCATGCCCTTGTTGTTCGCGAGATCCTCGATCTCCTTCTTGAGCTCCATCATGCGGTCGACGTTGTCGATGATCTTCTGCGCGTTCGGGTCGTCGGAGCCCTGCATCGCCTTCTTGAGGGCCTCCAGGCGCGTGACGTCATAATCCGAAATGGCCGTCGTGCAGGTGGTGACGGAGATCGCCTGCTGCTTGATGGCGGCCTGGATGGCCTTGAGGACGGTCTGCATCGTCGCGCTCTTCGCGTTCTCGCCGTCCAGACCCAGAAGCGCGAGCAGAGCCTCGAGGTCGGCCTCCTGGCTCGGCGTGAGCTCGCCCTCGACATCGGAAATCTCCCCGACATCGGCAACCGTCACCAGGATTCCGGCACGATTGGAGCCCTCGCCCGTCTTCACGTCGATGACCTGCGGCTCGATGCCCGTCGCGCCGTTCACGTAGTTCGTGTTCATGTTGGGGTTGATCGTCATGCTCATGATAGACTTCCTTTCGTTAAGTCGTTTTCGGTTAAATTCATCTTGTCTACGAATCTCGCCGGAAAAGGTTACAGACCTTCATCGACAAATTTCATTCATCCATGTTTTTAGTTTCGAACGGCATATTCTTTCAAAATTGAACGCAGATGCCTTCGGCATTCGCAGTTTTTGCCGAAAAACGTTGTGGCAACGCTTCGGCCCTTTGACTTTTCAATGACGGGATTGGGCTCTTCCATTTCTGGCCGAAGCTACGCCACAAACGGTTTTCGGCAAGTCCATGCATCGCGGTTCAGATTCCTTCCCTACCAGGGGTCGCCGCTGACATAGGCATCTGCGTACCTTTAAAACCTTCAGGGCTGCTGCGGTTGCTGCACCTCCACGGTGCGGAAGTGGCCGCCCAGGCCCGACTGACCGCGGTTGTAGTAGATGACAATCGGATCGCCGGCCAGCGGCTCATTCGACCGCAGGTCGCGGTCAAACGTCACGGCCGTCCCGTGTTCCGCAGTGATGATCGTCACAGGACGCTTCAGGAAATCAGCCAGAAAAGCTCCGTGCGACACGTCGGCGTTGGACGCGTAGGTGTTGAAGTTCGGATTCCGCACGAGATCGACTCCGTCGGTCACGACCATCTCACCGCGACCGGTGTCGACCATATAGGAGTCGTCCTGAAGGCGAAGACCCTGAGGCGCGTGATCCGTCCCCAGATCCGCGATCAACTGCTGGGAGTGGGCGATGAAGTCCTGCCGCATCCGGTTGGCCCCTTCGACGGTGTCCGGATATTTCGGATCGTTCACCTGCTGGATGGCCGAATAGAAGAAACAGCTGCCGCCACCAGCGTTCTCGCGCAGGGTGACAGGACGCGAGGACTCCAGCCCCAGCGCGTGCCGTGCGATCCCCGCTTCCGACAGGTCGACCTGCGAGGTCCACCAGGAGGACGACGCCCGCGGCGCGATTTTGTCCGGCAGGACCATCTCGCCCGCGGCGTTGCGCGAGAAGCCGCCCAGTTCGCGGGCGAAGGTGAAGCATTCGGTCAGGATCAAGACGAAGTCCGACAGGGCGTCGATCTGCTGTGTCTGGTGCTCCTCGTCGTCGGGGACGCGCTTCAGCGTCTCATAGGCGTTCAAGAGGCGTTCCTGAAGCTCCAGCGCGCGGTCGGCCGTCTCACCATCAACCCGCGACGGCACATGGCGCAGGATGGTCAGTGCCTCGTCCAGGCTCTCCAGCGCGGCCTGCCGGTCGCCGACGAGGCCCTGGGACGGCTCGGCCCCAAGATTGCCCGACACGACGTGCCAGAGGCGCAGGGCGCCGGGCGCGTTGTGCGCGAGCATGCCGGTGAAGCCGGCGCGGTCGCCCTGGCGCAGGAACGCCTCGGCCTTGCCCATCAGGCTCATCAGCGACGGCCGCACGAGCACGGCGCGGTCGACGTCGACCGTCGTCAGCGTCTCCTTCATGTGCACGCCGACGCTCACGTTCGGATTGCCGACGCGCACGCCGATCTGGCTGCCCACCTTCGTGTAGTCGTCGACCGAGATCTCGGCCAGACGCCCGCCGGCGACGGTGAATGTCATGCGCTTGTAGTAGTCGGTGTCGACGGAGGCCTCGAGGCCCGTGCCGGCGCCCGTCACCGGCGCATTCAGCAGCGCGGCGATCTTGGGCGAGACCTTCGCGAGTTCGCCCATGGACTTGTCCCAGACGTTCTCGAGCGACGCGATGCCAATTGACTCCATCATCGCGCACGTCCAGTCGGCGAAGGCATCCTTACTGACCTTCTCGACCGAGGAATCCGTGTTCTCCTCCGCGTGCGCGTCGGCGTACTTGACCGCCAGGAACTCCACCAGTGCACGGGTCGTCAGGCCCGGGGTCAGGGCGATGGACCAGGTGTGCGACGAACCGTTGCTCCAGGAGCAGACGGACGTCTTGTCCGCCGGCGTCGTGTAGGTGTAGGTGCCCTTGATCGTGCACTCCGTCGGCACCAGCGTGCCGATTGCGTCGCCGATGCCGTGCGAAACCACATCGGAAGCCCCGTCCTTCAGAATGTCGTTCGCGGTTCCGGTGATGCCATGCTCTCCGGCGAAGCCCGCAGTCTTCTCTCCAGCCGTTTTCGAGGCGTCGTCGAGCCAGTCCCCCACGCCGGCGGACCAGTTGACGCTGAACTCCACCGTCGTCTGGTGCGTACCCGTGTGCGAGACGTTCGACACGTCCTGCATCAGCTCGTCGTAGATGTCGTCGGGGATGGAGACGCGGGGATTGATCAGCCGGTCGGCGAAAGCGGTGGTGTCGAGCGCCGCGTCCGCCCGCTTTTCGACGTAGGCGAGCTGCAGCGCCAGAACGCCCATCTTCTCCGCGAAGACCTTCCACTGCTCGTGTGTCGCCTTCCCGCCCAGCCGCGCGAATGCGTCCTCGGCCTCCTGAAGATCCTTCTCGATGGCGCGCAGCGCGGTCTGTTCGCGCGTCTCGCCATCCGCCGGATGAAGCGCGCCGTACCAGCCGCCCACGTGGTTCCTCAGCCATTCCTCCGAGTGGGCGCGCGCCGTGTCGAGATGCGTCCGGTAATCCGTCGCCGTGCGGGCGAACGTGCGGTTGTAGGATACGCCCAGCGACGCGCCGGCCTCGAAGAACACATCCTTCTTGACCCGCTCCTCCTTGACGCCCGTGTCCGGATTCTCGACGTTTTCGGTTCCGTCGAAGTTGCCGATGTTGAACGAGCCGTTGACGCTGGCCGAACCGCCCGCGTTCCAGGCGGTGCCGTTCTGCGTGCGGATGGCGTTCTCGCGATGGGCGACCAGCGTGTCCAGGGTCCCCATCAGCTCCATCTGGTGCATCTCCGCGACATAGGCCGCGTTGTCCTCACGGGACTTGCTGATGCGGAATCCCGTCTTCGTCAGCCCCGCCATGACGCCGCGTCCCAGCATCTTGAAGAAGCCGCAGATCTTGCCGAGGCACGCCATCGTCCCATAGGGCGTACGCGTGACGAGGCTGCTCTCGCCGCCCAGGGAGGCGATGAAGTCGTCGACGCTGCGATACTTGACCGTTTGCACGTGGGAGAGTCCGGCAGAGGCCTTGGCGCCAACCGAGCCGCCGATGACCTTCGGCGCCGAACGGGCGTCCTCGTCCCAATCCTTCGCCAGGTCGCCGTCGTTCAGCCCCAGCTTGGCGTTCGCCTCGGCGGCGACCTGTCCGCCATGCTTGCGCGTGACGGTGACCTCGTGGGTGTGGGGATCGATCGACACCTCGGCCGTGTACTGGTAGTTCGCGCCGACCTTGCAGTCGGCCTTCGCGAAGCCGACGTTCGCACGGAACTTGGCATCCGCGCCGACCTCGAACTGCAGCGTGCGCGAACCGCCCTTCTCCATCAGCGGATCGAGCACCTTGTGTGCCTGCTGGCGGAAGGCCTCGAGCTTCTGCTCCTTGCCGGAGAAGTAGTAGCGCACGCGGTTGTTCGCGAGATGGGTGATGTGGGTCGTCGCCTTGAGATGGGCGTTGTCCAGCACCGCGTCCAGCTGCGGGACATTCGCCCTCTCCGCACCGCCAATATCCTGATATTCGCGCTTGAGCAGGAAGTTGAAGGTCTTCTCCGCCGACTCGGCGGCCTCGAAGGAGGCGCGCGTGAGCGTGGGCTGCGACCGGCCGATGTTGTCCAGGCGACGGCGCTGGCGCTCCATGAAGTCCATCTTCGTGCCCTCGAGACGGTCGAGGTCGTACCGAAACGCACGGAGTCTCTCGCGCACGTCCTTGAGCTGCTTCTCCAGGGCCTTCTGCGAGCCATCGCCCAGGGAGAAGGAGACGTCGAGCGACTTGCACAGCTTCTCGCGCTCGGCGATCACGCGCTTGGCCGCATCCTCCAGACGATCCTTCAGGGTCTCCTTCATCGCGTCGGGGATCGTCGTGCTATCCTGGATCTTCTTGATCGCCGTCTGCGCCAGGCTGTTCACCTGCGCGGCGTCGATGAACGTCTCGCGCGCCTTCTGCGCCATCTTCACCGTCAGCTTCAGCACGTCCGCCGGCTTCGTGATGTCGTACACGTCGCCGCGCACGAGCTCGAAGATCGAATCGTTCGTCGCCTGTCCGTCGGCGATCAGCTTGAGGCAGCCGAGGCCGGCGTTCAGCAGCGCCAGCACGCCCGCGCGGGAGAGTTCGCGGTGCTCCAGCGCGCGCATCCGGATCTCCTCGGAGGAGAGAAGCGCCGTCAGCACGCCCTTCGCCTTGTCCAGGATGTCGTTCCGTCCATTTTCGTCCGGAACGAGCTTCTCCCGCTGCCAGTAGACCTTCGCCAGGTCGTCGGTCAGACGATCGAAGTCCAGCCCCAGATCCCCCGCCGTCCGCCCCGCCTGGTCGACGGCGGCGTCGTCGGCGCGCCGGCCCAGCGCCTGTGCGCGGCCGAGCACGTCGTGGTAGCGAGAACCGCCCCCTTCGCGGGAAAGCTGCGTGAGCCCCGTGTCGGACGTGGTCCAGTTCGCCTGCTCGCCCTCCACTTCGACTCCCTGCGCCTGCGCGCCGGCTTCCTGAAGCACCGTCGCGTAGTCGTTTCCAACACTGCCGAGGTCGCCCGTCACCCAAAAACGATTCAGTAGCGAAGCGTCAAGTCCTTCGAGTCCCATATCACTTGACCTCCCTGAAAAGCGGTTCAAGATCCGCGTCGTCGACATACGGACATTCCGCGTCGAGCGTCACGCGCGTCGTTTCGACGAGATCCACCAGCGCCTCGATCCACGTCGCCAGCACGTCCGCGTTCGCCAGAAAGGCCAGCGGACGGAAATCGTGCACCAGCACGCGGTCCATGTCGTCCGGATCGAACGAGAACGCGAATCCCCCGTTCTCGCCCATCCCGTCGTTAAGCTGGAGGATGCGGGCCAGACGGACGTCCGCGTTCTCGTCGTCGCCGAGGAAGCCGAGCGTCGACCAGGCGAGCACCTGCCCGCTCTCCGGCAGCAGCTGGAGGTTGACGATCACGTCGCCGAACTCCAGCACCGCCGCGTTCTGCTCGTCCAGTTCAGCCTTCAGTCCCGAGGCTGCGTTGAATTCGGCCAGCAGGCCTTCAAATGTCTCACGCGCGTCCATTACCGCACCTCCCCTTCTTCAACGGCGTCAGCCGGGTTCTTCGCCTCCAGATCCAGGCGCTCGCGCCACCGGAACAGGGCCGCCGCGAACGGCTGCAGGGCCGCTTCCAGCGCTTCGGGCGTCGCGGCGTCGGCGGTCATCCGTTGCGTCAGGTAGACGGTGGCCTTCTCGTCATCGCCGAGCGACAGCACGGCGCCGTTCGTCCCCAGCCCGAAGCGGTTGCCCGCCAGGGCCGCCCGCAGATAGTGCGCGGGATTGGCAAGCTCTGCCGCGGAACCAACCTCCGCCCGCAGATAGACCGTCTCCGGATCGTCGTCCGGACGGATGACGTGGATCTCGCCCATGCGCGTCTGAAGTGTCTCTACTGCCATGTCTCCGATTCCTTTCTTCACCGAGGGGTACGCACCATCCAATCAAAGGTTACAAAATATTTTCCCGCATGGTGGGGGGATCTTCCGGGGTTCCCAGCACGCCGCAGCGCTCCCCCACCCAGTAGCTGTTGGCGATGGCGCCGTGCACATAGGCCTTCGCGCCCGCCACCGCGTCCGCAAGCGACTTGCCGGCGGTCAGTTCGGCCGCCAGGGCCGCGCCCAGCGAACACCCCGTGCCGTGCGTCGAGACAGGATGGTCCACCCAGGGGAGCGTGTAGGATCTGATCGCCGTGCCATCGAAGAGCACGTCGACGGCGGACGCCGACGCGCCGTGGCCGCCCTTCACCAGAACGGCGCAGCCGTACTTCGCGTGGAGCGCCCGCGCCAGATCCGCCGCGTGCTCCGCGCTCGCGAGCCGTTCCGCATTGGGATCGTCGACGGTATTCCCGAGCAGCACCTCAGCCTCGGGCAGATTCGGCGTGATGAGCGTCGCTAGAGGGAGCAGGAGTTTCTGGATCTTCTCCACCGTCTCCTCGGAGACGAGACGCACGCCGCTCGTCGCGACCATGACCGGGTCGATGACCTTCGCGATTTCGGGGTGCTTCGCCAGCCGGTCGGCGATCACCTCGATCGCGGCCGAGTCGGACAGCATGCCGGTCTTCAGCGCGCCGATGTCGTAGACGCCCAGCACGGCGTCCAGCTGGGCCGCGACGAAGTCCGCCGGCACGGCGTGGATGGCCGAGACCCCGAAGGGATTCTGCGCCGTGAGCGCCGCGAACACGGTGCATCCGTGGCGGCCGTAGTAGTGGAACGCCCGCAGATCGGCCTGCACGCCGGCATTCCCGCCGGAATCCGACCCCGCAATGGTCAGACAGCACGTCCGACGCTGTTGCCTAAATGCGGGAATATTGAGCGAGACCTTCTCCATGCCGCGTATTATAGCAAAAAACGCCCGCCCGTCCCGTACCCCTTGCGAAACTGGGGAAATCGCGTTTCAGCCCAAGCCCGCCGGCGTTTCCCGTCGACTGGCTTGATCCAGGGACATGTCGTCAATAGATCTCGTCCACCTCGGATTCGTAATCGCCTTCCTGCCGCTCCTGGAGATCCGCCTTGTTGATTTCACTCCGGAGCTTGTCCCCCCCCATAGACATACGAGAGTTCAACGCCCCGATCGGTTTCGAAGTCTTTACGGAACTCCAGCTCTTCCTTCTTGAGTTCCTCGGCCAGATTTCCGCCGTGAGTCTTCACACGGTTCCTGACGGCCTCCAGACGTTCCTGAAGAATCGGGTGGTTCATGATTCTCTGCTCGTGCTGATCCTTGTCGTATTTCCTGAGATTCTCCCGGACGTACTTCTCTCCGGCATCCCACCCCAACTTCTCCTCGACCGCCTCAAGGAACTCCTTCTTCGTCAAGGCGACTTCCCGACCGGCGTTGTCCTTCTTGGTCTTGGGAATCAAGTTGAGGAATTCGCGATCCTCTTCCGACATCTTGTCGCTGAACGTCAGGTCGTCGTTGATCAACGCCTTGAACCGCTTCACTTCCGCCTTGCCGTTGGCAATGGCCTTCTTGTAGCCGGGGTCGAAGGTTCGCATATGCTGCGCCGTGACGGAGACCTGCTTGTTCGTCGGCTTATACGTGCCGTCGCTCCTGTCGCTCTTGGTATAGGTCACTTTGACATGCGTGACGTTGGAATACTCCTCGGTCATCTGCTCCCGCCCCAGCAGGTAGTTGTCGGAGGTCTTGTCGTCCAGAGCCGCGACGCTCAGCTGAGGACGCTGCTGAAAACCGACGTCGAGCTTCGGCAAGGCCGCCTGACGCGCCGCCTTGAGCTTGTGCGCCGACAACGTGCCCGCACTCGTATAGTAGGCCGGGAGCTTCGCGTCTTCGCCCTTCTTGGCCCTGAAAGCGTCCACCGCGCCCAACCGCTTGTACTCGATCGTCTTCAAGTCCGCGAGAATCGTGCCGATTCGGCGCGCCGTGAGCGGACGGCCGTCGGCATTGAAATCATTGACCTTCAGGTCATCCAGTTTGCCGGCCCACGCAAAGACGCGCGGGACGTCGCCGACCTCGCACTTGAGTTTCGTGGCGATGGCGGTCAGAAAAAGATGGCGAACGTAGTTGTTGACCCGCTTGTCGTCGGCTGAACGGAAGACGCTCGAATTGCGCCAGAAGCTGCGCGAGGCGAAGATCGGCTTGTCGATCGACTCAAGATTCGAATTCCGCAATCCCGGGAAAAGATACGCAACCGCGCCCTTCCCCAGGCTGGCATTGGCGTCGGACACAAAGCTCTCGAACTTGCCCAGGACCTGGTCGACATTCTGATTCGTCACTTGAATACTCATGGTCTCACCCTTTTCCGATGATTTATCCTTTGCCCCGTATACGCGCGAGCAAGGACAGGGTTACAACTTTTCTCAGACCTGCATGAATTCGGACGCGAGCCCCCCGAGCGAACGCTCTTCCGCCTCCTTCTTCTCGGCGATCGTCTCGGCTTCGGCGCACGTCTGAAGGAACCCGGGGATCCGGTTCGAGAATTCCTCGACCAGGTTGACGACCGTCTCGATGAGCGCCGTGAACCTCTCGACGTCCATCGTGTCCAGCGCTTCGCGCCGCTGATAGAAGTAAGCCCCGGCCTCGCGGTCCAGGGCGAACGTGCCGCCCTGCGTCCCGAGATAGAGGAGATTGAGCTCCAGCAGCGTTTCCGCCAGCACAGACGCATTTTCGTCGGCCCGCTCGGCAACGGGGGCCTGAATGACAAGAGTACGGGCCTCGGTGTCTTCACCGAGACCCAGCACGTAGTCATCGACCTTGAGCCAGTAGGTCCCCTCGTCATCCGGGCTCAGCTCGCCAAGCCCCGTCTTTGCGCCAAAACCTGCGACCAGTTCTTTCAGCTCCATCAATTACTCCTCACCATGTCCAGAAGCGGGGTTCAGACCATAGTACATCGCCAGCAGACCACCCGGGTCCTCGCCGTTCCTGATGTCATTCATATCGGAATTAAATTCGATTTCCTCCCGCAGCCGGAAGCTGTTCTTCCCCTCGTCGGCCGACGAGTGCATCTCGGAGAGGAGATCACGCGACGCCTTGACGTTGAAGTTCGGCTTCTGCATGGCCACGGCCAGCAGATCGTTGAGCGCGAACGAGAGTTTCATCTGGGTCCGGACATCCCCGTCGTCGGATCTGCGCTCGGAGAGATGCTTGAAATCCAGGCGGAACGGACTCAGCTTCATCACCAGATTCGTCATCTTCGCGACGAGATCCTTCCTCTGCGCGGAATTGAGATCGGGCTCCTGATCGACGCGCGCCTTGATGTTCGCGGCAATCGTTTTCATCATGCGCGAATAGATCGTGTCGACATAGGCCTTGTTGTCGAGAACGGAGATCTTGACGCCGTTGCTGTTGTCGACGTACTTCGCGTGCCCGAACGCCTTGACCAACGCGTGAAGCGACTTGCCGTCGTCCGGATCGAAATCCGGGAGATTCGCCAGGAATTTGGCGGCTCGCGCGACCGCGGCAGGATCGTTGCCGTTGGCGGCGGCCGTCAGCGACTTGGTGATGTCCTGAACCAGGCTGGCCAGCTCGTTGGCCGGATGACTGCCCATCGTCTTCGCCAGGACCCCCAGTTTGTCGAGGACCATCGCCGCCTTGCCGGCCTTGGCCGGATCACGGAGCACCTTCTCGAACTTCATGGCCACCGGAGACGAGCTGCGATTCTCGATTTCCCGGAGAACACGGTCTTCGACCTCGTCGGTCTTGAAATAGCCGTCGAAATCATCCGGGAAGAGCACATCTTCATGCCGCACCCCGACACCCGCCTTCATGTCGGCGAGACTGTCGTAGCCCAGCGTGCTGGCGGTCGCCGTCAGCACCGCCGTGAGGCGACGCTGCGTCAGCGGACGGTCGCACGCCGTTTCGCCGAAGACGAAGGCCGCACGCACGGCAGACGGCAGCTGCTCCTCGTTGGAGACCTGAAAAAGGGCCGTCAGGGTGTCGAGCAACTGGGCGCGCACGTCGCGATAGGCGGCCTTGGCGTCGTCCGTGCGGAACAGCCTCTCGCCCAGGCGGCTGAAGACGTTGGTTTCCGTCGCCGCGAATGTCGCCCCCGCGCCTTCGTTCCGCGTGGAGACCGAAATGCGGGCATCCGCCCCGAGCGTCGTGTTCTGGGCGAGATCGACGAGATTGTTAAAAGTATTGATGTTCAGCATTGGATGACTCCTTTCTTTCCTCGCCCTGTTTACGCGCAAATGCGAAAGAGGTTACAACTTTTTCAGACCTGCAGAAATCTGCCTTCGGACAGCATCTTCGCCTCTGCGGCGGAATCCGCCGCCGCTTTCGCAACCTCCTGGGTTGAACCGGGAAAGCTCTTCGCCAGCGCACACAGGCGCTCGAGCTCATTCAGGAACGCCTCGATCTTCTCGGCAAACGTTTCCGTCGTTAGATACGTGTATTCCAGGCTTGACATCAGCACATACCGGTCTTCGGCATCGAGCCCGACCGACATCCCCGATCCGGACACAAACATCGCATTGGTCTTGAGGAACAGGCGATCGAGCCGTTCGCGTCCTTCCGGCGGCGTCTCTCCAATGCGTCCAGTCAGCGAGAACGTCCGCGTCACGGCATTGTCGGCAATTCCAACCCACATTCCATCGGCCGTAAAGGCCGCCTTCCCCTCGGCATCCAGGCTCAATCCCTCGATTTTAAGCGCCGCACCGAATCCGTCAACTAGTTCCTTGAGTTCCATACTCCACCACTTTCTTCTCTCGCAATCTCCGGCCATTGTCGCGAACACGTCAGGGACCGAACAATCTGGCTACATTATAGCACATTCTCCCGTGCCAGCCCGTTTCCTCATCTTGCCACCCCCACAAGTTGTACAATCTCGTGAGTCAAATTGGAAAGGCAAGCTGTCGAGGTAGAGGCAGGAGGCGAAGAGGAAGAAGGACAGGGAACGGAAGAGGGAGGAAGGAAGAAGGAAGGAACGCCCCCATGGGGCGTCGCGCGGAAAAATGACAAGGGCGTCGCAATCTCTGGTAAGATGAAGGTGACCAAACCAAATCACCAGGCCAAAAGAAAGGACGCCGTGAGAAAGTATATCACACAACACGTGCCGGGAAGATTCCTGACTTTCGAGCAGAGGCAGACGCTCGCCGCCAACTGGAACGAGCTCATCCGGGCGGGGCGACAGGGGTCGCGGCCGCCGTCCTCCCTTAAAGCTCCAAGCTACCGCCGCCAGTCGACGATCGTGCGCTTTTCGGACGAGAAGGAGATGCCGAGCTTGAAGACCGTCTTGCCCGCGAATTCGTACTTCTCGGCGTAGTTCCTCTCGTCGATCTGGGCGAGGGCCTCTTCGGCGGGACGGTCGAGCTTGAACTCGATCAGCCAGATCCCGGCCGGCGTCTCGCACGTCATGTCGATGCGGCCTTCGTTCGTCAGGACCTCGCCCTGGATCGGCGCGCCGATCGCCTTCAGGATGACATAGACGATCGTCTGCCACATCTGCTCGTTCTGCCGGTCTGTGAGGCTGTAGGGGATGTTCGCGAAAAAGCCCTTGAGCGCCTTGACGAAGCGCTCGGCATCTCCGGCCAGCAGCGCCTCCGCCGCCGCGAACTGATAGTTGATCGAGCGGTCGGCGTTGAGTCCCGCATAGACGGGGGCAAGCTGCGTCAGGAACGAGTTCTCGACCTCGAGATTGGGGAAGCACAGATTGTACCGTCGGAACCCGCCGATCTGCCGGAAGCCCTTGATCGTGAGATACCCCGTCTGGTAGAGGAGCGTCACGAGGCGCGGATTCTCCGGCTCGTACGCCTCCAGGGCTGATTCGTCGATGTCGATCGTCGAGAAGTCGAGCGGCTGCGTCCTGAGCGCATCCGTCAGGAAGGTCGTCATCGCCGTCGTCGACCAGTAGTTCTTGAATCGACCCGCTTCCGCACAAAGACCGAACGAGACCGGATTGATGACCTTCTCGGCGGTCTCTTCAAACCGATAGCCGTCGTACCACCTGACGACCTTCGCGAACGCCTCGTCGTCCGAGAGGCCATTCGCGGCGGCGATGCGCTTTAAGGACTCCGGGAAGAACCTCTTCAGTTCGTCGTGCGTGTACCCGAGGAGCGTCGCCTCCGACGCCGTCATCGTACGGTCGATCAAATTGTTGAGATCGGAGAAGATCGACACCTTCGAGAACTTGCTGACGCCCGTCAGGAACGTGAAGCGCTGCTTCACCTCAAGCGTCTTGATGACGCCGTAGAACGGCTTGAGCTCATCGCGAAACGCCTTGATGTCCGGACGCGAAAGATGCCGCAGAATCGGCTTGTCGTACTCGTCGACGAGGACAACGCACTGTCCGTCCTTCGACGTGGCGGCCACGTCGCGGATCAGGGAGTCAAAGGCCATGGACGGCAGAACGTCCCCGCATGGCGGAACCTGAAGGCGGACGGCCTCTTTTCTCAAAAGGTCGAGAATCGCCTGCCGGAACTCGGCGATGGTCTCGGTCTCAATCGTCCCCATGTCGAGATGAATGACGGGCCAGGACTTCGACCAGTCCCACTTCGGCTCGATGGCGAGTCCCTTGAAGAGTTCGCGCCGTCCCTCGAAAAGGCAGTGGAGCGTCGAGACCAGGAGCGACTTGCCGAAGCGCCGCGGACGCGCCATGAAGAACTGCGAACCGATCGACATGTCGCACAACGGCAACAGAATCGCCGTCTTGTCCACGTACGTGAAGCCGTTCTCGCGCAGCTTGCGGAACGAATAGATGTCTGTCGCCGCCTTTTCCATTGCGCCTATTATACCATAGCTTTTAGCTTCTATTGCTCCGGCAATGAAATATGTTGATTCGCCTTCACTGGTAGGGGGCGATCCCCGAGCGCCCCGCAATCGTTAGCAGCGTGTTTTCGCCGTGTTTCGATTGCGGACCGCGCGGGGCGCGGTCCCTACCAACACGCCCCGTATCAATATATTTCATTGCCGCATCTATAGCTTCTAGCTTTCAGCTTAAAGGGATATCCAAGATGGTCGCGCATCGGAGCCGTCCTCCCTTAAAGCTCCAAGCTAAAAGCTAAAAGCTCTCCCGCCGCCAGTCGACGATCGTGCGCTTTTCAGAGGAGAAGGAGATGCCGAGCTTGAAGACCTTCTTGCCCGCGAATTCGTACTTCTCGGCGTAGTTCTTCTCGTCGATCTGGGCGAGGGCCTCTTCCGCGGGACGGTCGAGCTTGAACTCGATCAGCCAGATGCCCGCCGGCGTCTCGCAGGTCATGTCGATGCGGCCCTCGTTCGTCTGCACCTCGCCCTGGATGGGCGCGCCGATCGCCTTCAGGATGACGTAGACGATCGTCTGCCACATCTGCTCGTTCTGGCGGTCCGTGAGACTGTAGGGAATATTCGCGAAAAAGCCCTTGAGCGACTTGACGAAGCGCTCGGCATCCCCGGCCAGCAGCGCCTCCGCCGCCGCGAACTGATAGTTGATCGAGCGGTCGGCGTTGAGTCCCGCATAGACGGGGGCAAGCTGCGTCAGGAACGAGTTCTCGACCTCGAGATTGGGGAAGCACAGATTGTACCGTCGGAACCCGCCGATCTGCCGGAAGCCCTTGATCGTGAGATACCCCGTCTGGTAGAGGAGCGTCACGAGGCGCGGATTCTCCGGCTCGTACGCCTCCAGGGCTGATTCGTCGATGTCGATCGTCGAGAAGTCGAGCGGCTGCGTCCTGAGCGCATCCGTCAGGAAGGTCGTCATCGCCGTCGTCGACCAGTAGTTCTTGAATCGACCCGCTTCCGCACAAAGACCGAACGAGACCGGATTGATGACCTTCTCGGCGGTCTCTTCAAACCGATAGCCGTCGTACCACCTGACGACCTTCGCGAACGCCTCGTCGTCCGAGAGGCCATTCGCGGCGGCGATGCGCTTTAAGGACTCCGGGAAGAACCTCTTCAGTTCGTCGTGCGTATACCCGAGGAGCGTCGCCTCCGACGCCGTCATCGTACGGTCGATCAGATTGTTGAGATCGGAGAAGATCGACACCTTCGAGAACTTGCTGACACCCGTCAGGAACGTGAAGCGCTGCTTCGCCTCAAGCGTCTTGATGACGGAGTAGAACTCCTTGAGCGCATCGCGGAACTGCGTGACGTCCGGCTTCGACAAGTGCCCGAGGAGCGGCTTGTCGTATTCGTCGACCAGGAGAACGACCTGTCCGTCCTTCGATTTCGCCGCGAGATCCTGCAGGAGGAAATTGAACTGTCCGGAAACGCTCGTATCCTGACGCAACGGAATCCCCAGTCGCTCGGATTCGGAAACGAGACAGTCGCGAATCTTTCCCCAGAGACGCTCAACCGTATCCGCCTGACAACTGCCCATGTCGAGATGAATGACGGGCCAGGACTTCGACCAGTCCCACTTCGGCTCGATGGCGAGTCCCTTGAAGAGTTCGCGCCGTCCCTCGAAAAGGCAGTGGAGCGTCGAGACCAGGAGCGACTTGCCGAAGCGCCGCGGACGCGCCATGAAGAACTGCGAACCGATCGACATGTCGCACAACGGCAACAGAATCGCCGTCTTGTCCACGTACGTGAAGCCGTTCTCGCGCAGCTTGCGGAACGAATAGATGTCTGTCGCCGCCTTTTCCATTGCGCCTATTATACCATAGCTTTTAGCTTCTATTGCTCCGGCAATGAAATATGTTGATTCGCCTTCACTGGTAGGGGGCGATCCCCGAGCGCCCCGCAATCGTTAGCAGCGTGTTTTCGCCGTGTTTCGATTGCGGACCGCGCGGGGCGCGGTCCCTACC